>NC_009943.1:0-340000 GCF_000018405.1 Desulfosudis oleivorans Hxd3 | reverse complement strand
AAGCACTTTCCCGGCATCGGCCGCACCACGGCCGACTCCCACATCGACCAGCCCTGGCTGGCGGCCGATCCCGCAGAAATGGAAACCACCGACCTGGTGCCGTTTAAGACGGCCATCGAACGGGACGTGGCCGGCATCATGCTTTCCCATATCCGCTACACCGCCCTGGATCCGGACCTGCCGGCCAGCATGTCGACACCTATTGCAAAAACCCTGCTGCGGGAAAAATTGGGATATGAAGGCCTGGTGATGACCGACGATCTGGACATGGGCGCCATTCGCAACCACCATGTTATGGATCAGGTGGTGCGATGCGCGGACCGGGCCGGCATCGACATGGTGCTGGTCTGCCACAAGGGGCCGGACAGAAAAAAGGCGGTTGAGTCCTTCAGGGAACTGCTGGAAACATCGGACACGCACAGAAAACAGGCCCTGTGCTCAGTGGAGCGGATTCTGCGGGCCAAGGCCCGTTATCTTTGCCGCATTTGAATAACACGAAATTCAGGGCAGTACACTTTTCTTAACAGCAAGCCCTTTCTCCACACCGATTTGCACTCCTGAGGAACCTGCCAGACAGGACATCAATGGTAAGCCCCGCCCGTTGCAGCGCAGCCGAGCGCGGGCGCTTTTTTCAGGAACAAGCGGGCAGGCTGTCTGAGTTCACCGCAGGTGAACGAGTTCCTGCCCGCGCTGAAAAAAGCGTTTGCGCGAGGGAAGCCACGCCTGTGGCGTGGCGAGCCAGAGGCCAAGCTGCAGGGCATGTTTCTTTTGGTACTTTTCTTTGCGCCAAAGAAAAGTACACGGAAAAGCAGGAGAAGAAAAATAATCGTTGAGGACACCGCCGTAGATACAATTCGATTTCGATACCGATACCGATAGCGATTTGGATAAACCCGGGGGGCTGTCCTGCCATGATTAAAACCGTTTTTGGACACTACTGAGCCCGGATATTGCATGAAACATCCGGGTGACGGCTAAGCCACCCGGGAATAGACATCGGCGGACAGGTCCACCGGCTCTGCTCCGGCGGCCAGTTGAAAAAACCCGGCGGCCCCGATCATGGCCGCGTTGTCCCCGCACCAGGCCGGCGGCGGAATATGGACAACAAGCCCCTCCTGCTTTGCCGCGTGGCGCAGCTTTTCACCGATGCGGCGGTTGGCCGCCACCCCGCCCACCAGGGCCATGTGCCCGCACTTTTTCACCTTTGCCGCGTGAACCAGCTTGTAGCACAACACATCGGCCACCGCCTCCTGGAACCCGGCGGCAATATGAGGCGATTCAGGGGCCAGGGCGTCGCCGGCCTCCTGAATAAACCGCCGGGCCGCGGTTTTGATGCCGCTGAAGCTGAAATCAAAGGCCGCCTTGTCCAGGTAGGGCCGGGTGAATGCATATTTTGCGGGATCTCCCTGGGCGGCCAGGTTGTCGATGACCGCGCCGCCGGGATAGCCCAGCCCCATCATCTTGGCCACCTTGTCGTAGGCTTCGCCCGCGGCATCGTCCCGGGTCTGGCCCATGAGGGTGCTGGTCACAGGCCCGGTCACATGGTAAATGGCGGTATGGCCGCCGGAGGCCAGCAGGGCCACAAAGGGAATGGCCGGCGGGTCATCGGTCAGAAACAGGGAGGCCAGGTGCCCGTTCAGATGGTTGACGCCCACCATGGGCACATTCGCGGCATAAGCAAAAGCCTTTGCAAAGGAAAACCCCACCAGCAGTGCCCCCACCAGGCCGGGTCCCTGGGTGGCGGCCACGGCGTCAATGTCGCCGGTTTTCAGCCCGGCCTCGGCCAGTGCCTGGCGAACCACCGGCAGAATATGCTCAATGTGTTTCCGGGAGGCCAGTTCCGGCACCACACCGCCGTAAGGACTGTGCAGGGCCACCTGGGACGACACCACCGAGGAGAGCACCCGCCGGCCATCCGCCACAACAGCGGCCCCGGTCTCGTCGCAGGATGTTTCAATGCCAAGAATGGTTCGAGGTAATTTCATATCCGGTTGTCCATGTCGAAATCGGGATCGAAATCGAAAAAGAAAAGCAAAAGAAAACCGTTGCAGGAACACTATTTACCCGGCCGGCCCGGCGGGCGACGGATACCTCAGCCGCCCTTGCAGGATGAACTCTGCCGGGCCTTTTCCACTGCCTTGAGGTAGTCGGCAAAGGCCTTGCGCAGCCGGTCAAGAAAACCGGGTTTGGCGGGTCTGGGTGTTTCGGTCATATTCTGTTGTCCCGGCACAAAAGTCATTGCGAGGAAGCGGATATGCTACATCCCTGTCATTGCGAGGAGCGAAGCGACGCGGCAATCTTTTCGCTTATGGACAAGATTGCTTCGCTGTGCTCGCAATGACACATGGGCGTTGAAAATTGCTTCGCTTTGCTCGCAATGACGTTTAAAAATCTTTTACACCAGTTGCACCTGGGGTTCATCCGCTTTTCTGGGGGTGATCTCACCGATCAGAAACGGCTTTTCCCCCACGGCCCGAATGCTTGCCATGGCATCGTCGGCTTTTTTCGCGGGCACCACCACCACCAGGCCGATGCCGTTGTTAAAGGTGCGGGTCATCTCGCGGTCTTCGACCTTTCCTGCCTTTTGCAAAAAAGAAAAGACCGGAGGCACGTCCCATGATCCTTTTCGAATGGTGGCCACGCAGGCCTGGGGCAGCACCCGGACCACGTTTTCGGCCAGACCGCCGCCGGTGATATGGGCGATGCCGTGAATCGGAAAGAGCTTGAGCAGGCTGTGAACCGTCTCCGAATAAATGATAGTGGGGGTCAACAGCTCCTCGGCCAGGGTTTTGCCCAGATCGTCGATATGATCGTCAATCTTGAGCTTCAGCACGTCAAAGCATATCTTGCGGACCAGAGAAAAACCGTTGCTGTGCAGCCCGCTGGAAGCGATGCCGATAATGGCGTCGCCCACGTGAATGTTGGACCCGTCAATAATGGCGTCGCTCTCCACGATGCCCACGGTAAAACCGGCCAGGTCATACTCGTTGTCTTTGTAAAAACCCGGCATTTCAGCGGTTTCACCGCCGATCAGGGCGCATTTGGCCTGTTTGCATCCCTCTCCGATGCCGGTGATCACCTGGGTGGCGATCTCTGTATTCAGCTTTCCCACGGCCATGTAGTCCAGAAAAAAGAGCGGTTTTGCGCCCTGGACGGCAATATCGTTGACGCACATGGCCACAAGGTCGATGCCCACGGTATCGTGCCGGCCCGCCATAAAGGCGATCTTCAGCTTGGTGCCCACACCGTCGGTGGAGCTGACCAGCACAGGATTTTTCAGGTCCGACAGGTTCAGGGAGAAAAGCCCGCCGAACCCGCCGATGTCGCCCATCACCCCCTGCCGCCGGGTCTGCTTGGCGATTTTCTTGATGTTGTCCACAAGCGCGTTGGCTTTATCAATATCCACGCCGGCATCCGCGTAGGTCAGAGAACTCATAGCTGTTTCCTTCTGCTTGTCGGGTTTGAAACCATGAATGCTTCTACTGATGCAGACACTGCAAAAGAGGGTCTCATACTATCTTCGGCCCGGCTGAAAGTCAAATCCAATTTCGCCGGATTCCCGCCGTTTCCACGCGGCCCGATGGCGGCCGACGCCTGTTTTACAGGTGCCGCGGGGCCATAAATAAATCCAAATTAGTGCCTATATATGTAACATGAAGGACCCCATGTGGTGTTTCCAATCCAGAAATGCGGAAAAAGGCCATTTATGGATGAAAACCAGAATATTTTTGACATGTGTCTGTGCCTTGTGTATTTTATTAAAGTTTAACCTTTTACGCTGCAAGGAAGGCGGAAAATCAGGCCATGGACATGACAAAAAAATTTGGGCGGCTGGACCGGCTGCAACCCTATGTTTTTGCTACGGTAAACGCCATCAAGATGGAGGCGCGCCGGGCGGGCAGGGACATCATCGACCTGGGCATGGGCAATCCCGACCTGCCCACGCCGAACCACATTATCGAAAAGATGGTGGAGGCGGCCCGCAAGCCCCACAACCATAGGTATTCAGCCTCCATGGGCATTCGCAAGCTGCGCCTGGCCATTTCGGACTGGTATAAACGCCGGTACGACGTGCCCATCGACCATGAGGAGGAGGCCATTGTCACCATCGGCGTAAAGGAGGGATTTTCCCACCTGATCCTGGTGACCATCAATCCCGGGGACCTGGTGTTTACGCCCAACCCCACATACCCCATTCATCCCTACGCCACCATCATCGCCGGTGGCAACGTGCGGGGCATTCCCGTGGGGCCGGGCCAGGATTTTTTAAAAAACCTCATTGACGGCACCCGGCAGAGCTGGCCCAAGCCCAAAGTGCTGGTGATCAGCTATCCCCACAACCCCACCACCGAGGTGGTCGACCTGAACTTTTTCAAGGAAATTGTGGCCTACGCCAAAAAATACGACGTGATGATCATTCACGACTTTGCCTACGCCGACCTGGTGTTTGACGGATACGAAGCGCCCAGCTTTCTCCAGGTGGAGGGGGCCAGGGACGTGGGCGTGGAGTTCTTTTCCCTGTCCAAAAGTTACTCCATGGCCGGCTGGCGCGTGGGGTTCTGCGTGGGCAACCCCCACATCGTGGCGGCACTGCGCCGCATCAAGAGCTACCTGGATTACGGCATTTTCCAGCCCCTTCAGATCGCCTCCATCATTGCGCTGAACGAAGACCAGCAGTGCGTGGCCGATATTCGAGAAACCTACCGGTCCCGCCGGGACACCCTGGTCAACGGCTTAAATCGCGTGGGATGGGAGATTGAAAAGCCCAAGGCTACCATGTTCGTGTGGGCCCAAATTCCGGAAAAACACCGGCACCTGGGGTCGGTGGAGTTTTCCAAAATGATGATCCGCGAGGCCCAGGTGGCGGTGTCACCGGGCCTTGGATTCGGCGAGTACGGGGACGACTATGTCCGGTTCGCCCTGATTGAAAACGAGATGCGCACCAACCAGGCGGTAAGGGGCATCAAGAAAATATTGTAAGGATTGATAATGAAACAGATCAACATAGGCATCTTGGGCTGCGGCACCGTGGGCAGCGGCACGGCCCGTATCCTGCTGGAAAAACAGAAGCTGATTTCAGACCGCACCGGCATCAATGTTCACCTGAAAAGCATTGCCGACATTGATCCCACCCGGGGCAAAGACCTGCCCCTGGCAGACGGGGTCATGACAACCGATGCCGGGGCCGTGGTGGACGACCCGGAAATTCAGATCATCGTGGAGCTGATCGGCGGCAAGACCCTGGCCAAGGAGCTGATCACCCGGGCCATTGACAACGGCAAGCACATTGTCACCGCCAACAAGGCCCTGCTGTCGGCCCATGGCAACACCCTCTTTCCCCTGGCCGCACAAAGAGGGGTGGACCTGGCCTACGAGGCCAGTGTGGGCGGGTGCATGCCCATTATCAAGTCGATCCGGGAGTCCCTGGTGGGCAACGCCATCGGCTCCATCCGGGGTATTTTAAACGGCACCTGCAACTACATTCTCTCCCGCATGACCGCCGAGGGATGCGCCTTTGACGAGGTGCTGGCCGACGCCCAGGCAAACGGGTTTGCCGAGGCCGATCCCACCCTTGACGTAGACGGGTTTGACGCGGCCCACAAACTGGCCATCTTAAACGCCATCGCCTTCGGCATGACCATCAACCTGGAGGACGTCTATGTAGAGGGCATTCGCCGGATCACGCCCATGGACATCGAGTTTGCCGCGGACTTCGGCTACACGGTCAAGCTGCTGGCCATCAGCAAGCAGACCAACGGCGCCGTGGAGGCGCGGGTCCATCCCACCATGATCTCCCACGATAATATCCTGGCCAGCGTCAACGGCTCGTTAAACGCGGTAACGGTTTCCGGCGACTGCGTGGAAAATGTTCTGCTTTACGGCCACGGCGCGGGGAAAATGCCCACGGCCAGCGCCGTTGTAAGCGACATCGTGGACATCGCCCGCAACCTCGTGTTCGGGGCCCCTGGCCGGATTCCGGCCCTTGCTTACCGGCCCGAAGCGATTCGCACCATACCGGTGCTGCCCATCGACCGGCTGCACACCCGCTACTACCTGCGATTTACCGCGGAAAACCAGCCCGGCGTGCTCTCCAAGATCGCCGGTGCCCTGGGCAGCCACAACATCAGCATCAAGTCGGTCAACCAGAAGGGCCGGTTTTACGGAGACCACACCCCCCTGGTGATGATGACCTACAAGGCCTGCGAGGCGGACATGAAAAAGGCCCTGGCCGACATCGCGGCCCTTCACATCGTGGCCGACGATCCCATCGTGGTCCGCATCGAAGAGGACAACGGCGGTTTATAAAGCAGAAAGGCGCTGAACATACATGAACATTGTCTGCTGTGACCTGGAAGGGGTGTTTGTTCCGGAAATATGGATCAACGTGGCCAAAAAGACCGGCATCGACGAACTCAGGCTCACCACCCGGGATATCTCCGACTATGACGTGCTGATGAAAAAACGGCTGGCCATTCTGGCGGACCATGGCCTGAAGCTTGCCGATATCGCCGACGTGATCGCCACTATTGACCCCCTTGAAGGCGCCCTTGAGTTTCTCACCTGGCTGAGAAAACAGACCCAGGTCATCATCGTGTCCGACACCTTCACCCAGTTTGCCGGCCCCCTGATGGAAAAGCTGCTTCTGCCCACCCTGTTCTGCAACACCCTGACCATCGGGGATGATGGCGCCATCGTGGACTACAACCTGCGGCAGAAGGATGGCAAGCGACAAACCGTGCTGGCCCTTCGCACGCTGAACTACCATATCACGGCCATGGGCGACTCCTACAATGACACCGGCATGCTTGCCGAGGCCGACCTGGGCATTCTGTTCCGGCCCCCGGAAAACGTGGTCCGGGAGTTTCCCCAGTTTCCCGTGGCCACCGATTACGACACGGTGCGGGAGCTGCTGGCCGATTCCCTGGCAAAATAGATGATACCCGTCAAAGAGCACGCCCACACGCTTTGCTTTCCCCTGCTGGTGGCGCCCCGCTCCTCGAAAAACATGGTGGTGGGGGCCCACGACAACGCCCTGAAGATCAAGATTACGGCGCCCCCGGTGGATGGCAGGGCCAACGAGATGTGCGTGGCCTTTCTCTCCCGGCTTCTGGGCATTCCCAAAACATCGATCACCATTGCCGCGGGCGCGGCCTCCAAACGAAAAGAGGTGTGCCTCGCCCTGTCTCCAAATGCCGCCGGAAAGCAGGAAGCCGCAAGAATAAAGGCACTGCTGGCCGGCTATTGACGGGTTTTCCCTAAAAACCCCTTGACAGGCCCATGCAGGTGGTATACAAACAGCAGATTAGATGATGCGGGGTGGAGCAGTCCGGTAGCTCGTCGGGCTCATAACCCGAAGGTCACAGGTTCGAATCCTGTCCCCGCTACCAAAATAAAAACAAGGGGTTAGAATAAAATCTAGCCTCTTTTTTTATGCCTATATTTGTCCAGTGGTACAAGATTGGTACACCCTTCGTCCGTTTTTACCTTTATCTCACCTGCACTCCCGGCATCCTGTTTTTGCGTTACGGATAGGCATCCAACGTACTTCATGAACGCATGACCGTCTGAACGGGTTTTCTCCGGTACCCAGGCATAATACCGCTGGAAAATCATCTGCAACGAGGAGTGTCCAAGCATGTTCTGGACCCAACCAATATCCTCACCGGCAGAAAGCATCATGGTAGCGAAAGTATGCCTTGTCTGAATGGGCGGACGATATTCAATACCCGCCTTTTCTAGTGCGGGAATCCATACCTCCTTCCGGATGTGATCCGGGGTCATCCGTCTTCCGTCAATGGTCAGAAAGATATGTTTATTTTTACCGGTCAGTTTCCGTTGCTCCGATAGAGCCTCAAGCACCTGCGGAAGACACTTTATATAACGCTTTGACTTTTTGGTCTTCGGGATGCCGTCCTTTTTATACACATACGTTTTACGGATAAAAATCCGTGGCTCTGGTTGCATATCTTCAAGAAAATCTGACCAACACAGACCATTTTGCTCTCCCGCCCGCATGCCCGTAAAAAACGCTACAATCAAATACGGTTGATACCAGGGATGCACTGCGTCTAGAAGTCGATTGACCTCATCATAAGAGAAAGGATGAATCTCCGGTGCTTCTTCTGAAAGTCGTTTTATCTTCCGCATCACGTTATCCTGAATAATCCCTTCCCTATCAGCATAATCAAAAACAGATTTCATTGGCACTAAAATGTTGTTCGCTCTTTTGGCTCCAACCTTCAACCCGCTTCTGAATTTCAGCACATCTCCGTAGGTGATTTCAGCTATTGGCATGTCTTTGAAATTAGGCAGGATATGACCGTTCATTGATGACACGTAATCCGGCCACGTAGAATACCGAACCTCTTTCTTGTGTATGGAAGCCCATTCTTTCGCAACCTCCCCGAAAGTGATGACATCATAGTCCACCTTTTCAGGTGCATCCAGTTGTCCGTATTCAACGAGGTTTCTGAGGTAAAAATTCCGAAGGTCCCTAGCTGTCCGCTTGTCAGTTGTATTCAATGATCGCTTAAACACTTTGCCATTATGCTTTTTACGGAAATAAAAGGTGTTGTCACGCTTCTGCAAATACCTGTCTTGTTTTTTCGCCATCAGCTTATCCTCCAATCATTATCGGAAGACAGCCTTGGCTTTACCCCACCCACATGCTTTTGACCTTTTTGTTCCTCCTTTCTCCATTCTGTGAAGGTTTTCTGAAAATGTTCAATCTCTGTACGATAATATAATACCCTGTCTGAGCCTGGGGCAACAAAGTAACTAAACAAACCCCGCCTTCGCCAGTTTTTTATTGTATTGGCTGATACCCTAAAATGTCTGGCAACCTCCTGCTGCGTCCATAATTCTCTACCCCATAAACTTTCCTTTCTTTTCATAATATTTGCACCTCACTCAAGTGGAATATGCTGATCCACAGCTTGTGACCCGAGGTGTTTGGGCCTGGTAGTTTTACGAGATTCCGCTCAAAGTTTGGCGTAGTGCCTGTCCCGGCAAGGGGACACGATGACGTGCGTGTCATCAAAACTTGGGATTGAAACCCGTTTGCTTCCTGTATTCCTCAGTCATCACCTCCCGTGTAAATGTCCCGTGCTGTTGCTGAACAATAACGCTGTCGTATACCGGCAGGCCGAGAATGCCGTTGTCCATCAGCCGAACCAGAATGGCGTTCATTATTATCGAATCGATATTTTGTAGCCTGATGCCCACGTCTGAAAAGAGATGGTGGGCAATGGCAGGATGGGTCTGTTTGAAGCCACTGACAAGGCTTGCATACGGTTTTTCTCGGTCCGGCGGTGCCAGTCCCCTGTTTTCCAGTTCGTCGCGTATGGCACCGCAAGCATCCCTTTCCGTGGAGTTTATGGCAATAAGCCCCACCGCCTTATAGATGTCCCGCATTTCATGGCCTTCGCATTCAAGATACGGGTCGTCCGTGTAATCTATGCCCTCCCTGTGGTAGAGCATGCGAATGTGAAAAGCGGAATAATCGATTTCAACGGTCGGTTCACCGTCAATCAGAACGTTCTTTCGCATCGGTCTGCGGAGCATACTCTGATGAAGGGCTCCATAAGCTCGTCCACCGTATTCCCAGGATTCACGATTGAAGATGCGTCGCAGGTGCTCGTGGTCGAGCACGAACACCAGTTCATCAACGCCAATGTCTTGGAGCGGAGATTTGACATCCAACACTTTTCGACGTTTATCTAAGGGAATCCGGCCAATCTCGATACTGCGTTTGTAGAGGTCTTTTTCAAAAAAATGGGCTTCAGACCAGAAACGCTGTAGAAGCACGTCCAGCAAGACTTTCCCGCGTTTCGTATTAGTAATGGGAATGGGGTTGTTTATTGGTATCCTGTCTCTGGTAGATTGGATTATTCGATACGGGTTTGTATGGAAAGGTAATAGATGTTTGGTAAATGTGGGTATAGGAGTTGTATATTTATATTTACTGTGACTATTGTTTAGTATGACAGATTGTATCCAGGTTTCACTTTTACTGATGTTCTGATACAGATTTTCGACCAGCCAGCGATTGTCAACGATGGAATCGCCGGTCAGTCGTACCGAGATAAAGTTCCTGTCGATGAAACCGTTGTAACGTTCCAGGTCGTCCCTCATCTGCCGGGTTTGGTGTGTTTCCCGGTATGGACGGTCTTGTTTCTCTTTGTTGCGAAGGACGATGACCTCTTTTTCTTCCGGCGGGTTTAGGGCCAGGCCGAAATAATGTGTCACCCTGTATCTACGACACCGTGCCCAAAGCAGTTCAGTACCCCACATACGCGTTTGAAGGCCGTATCTATCATCGTCTGGGTCCTTGTAGTATGAACTCTGCTCGATGTATCCGAGCCGTTCCAACGCATCGATGATGGGAATAAGCCGGTCGTAGGTGTAATGATGCTGACCATATCGCCTATCCCGTGTATAACGATTTTTGTTGCGGGAATACCTAACCGGCCTGTCGAGATGGTGAGCGTTTATGAGGTTCAACAGGACAGCCCGTAAGGCCTTTGTTTGTCGGGTCCGGCTGGACACCTTCATGAAGGAAGCGACCTCCTCGAACATCGCGTCTACAAAGGCATCCAGCCGACGGCTCGATGATTCCATCGGTCTCATTTTTACCGCATCTGCCAACCAATCTTTCCCATCACGGTGTCTATCGTTCGTTTTTTTTGACAACTGTTTCATGGTTCTTGTTTATTCAGTGGCCTCCACTATACGGACCGTCAGTCCGATATTTTTATAAGCCTCATATTCATTGCGACAGATGAACTCGGCCAGAAAGGCTTTGCCGGCATCCATCTGCGAGGCGATGTCCTTAGCCAGCCACCGGGGCAGATAGCCCATCTCGTAAATGCCGAAGAGACTGACCCGCACCGCATTGGGGTCGTGGGGATTTTCTGGTTCTCGGACCAGGGCATAGGTGCCGATGTCAGGATACCCCCACTTGCGAATGTTGGCTTGGCAATCATCAAAGGTGACCCCGGTCAACCGGGTTTGAATGGGCGAAAATTTATTCTTCATGGCCGGCCTCCTCCTGGTATATTTTGGTTGCCGCTGCATTTTGGGCTGCGGCGGATAGGGTGAAACCCTCTGCCAGGTTCTCCTGGATTTTTTTCAACAGGCGGATGTCGTTCGAGGTGTAGCGTCGATAAAACCGTTCACCGACTGAAATCCTGGCCGGCTTCGGGATGTATTTACCCTCCCAATCCCGCAGTTGTCGCTGGCTGATGCCTGTCATTGCCGAAGCTTCTCCAATTGAATAAGTGTGTTGGTTTCTCATTGTTTTGTCCTCCGATTATTTTTATTAAGGAGAAAAAACACATCTCCTCTACTATAATGAGGTCAGTTTATTCACGTCAGTGTCATAATCGGGGGGGCAATGGGAATCACCACTTTTCGTTGATAATGTCCCAATACTCGTCACCCTCATCGTCCAGTTCGTTCTGGATACGGTCCTGTTCCCGTTTTTCCCTGGCGATGTCCTCGGACAGGGGACCGATAATCATCCAGTCTTCCCAATCAATGCCGTCAAAGTCGTCACAGAAATCATCCATGTGTTGTCTCCTTTCAAGCCGGCGGATTAATAGCCGCACTGGCTGCAAATGATTTTGAATTTTTTGCCGTTGTAAATTGTGATGTCATTTCCGAGGTGGGAGCCAAAAGTGACGTAATGCCCACACTCCAGGCGGAATTTCCTGCCCTCCAGCACTCGCATCAAAATTTCTCCCAACTGCTCGGGTTCTCCATAACAGGCTTTCTTTTCTTTTGTCATGTTGTTCTCCGTAAAAACAGAAAGCCCAGCCACCTTTTGATGACTGGGCTTCCGGGTTGATTGTTGATGAAGGTCAGGGCCGAACCAAACTTAAAATCTGACCACCGGCCGATTCCAGCCGATAGGATTGCAAAGTGTCCAGGTGTTTGTCCTGGGCCGCCCGTGTGAATGCATTGATGATGTGAAACATCGTGGCACCTTGCTCAAGCAGATAGGCTTTACAGACCACTTCGGTTTCCAAATGGGCCAGACCGAACTGCCTGGCAAAGGTCTCAATAGAACGGATAGGATTTTCAACAGGAGATTGCCGGGACAGCTTGAACTGTTCCTGCTTCCGGACGGAATCCTCGATAACACCGGCAATGGTTTCGGGAAAGTTTTCCAGCCCCCGGTTGCTGATATGTTTAAAGCGGGAAAAGGTCGATGATGTCTTTGAAATGAGCCCGTTGGTGCAGACCAGCCGATAAAAGAACGCCTCGATGCTAAAGGCAAGCAAGCCGACTTCACTGTTTGCAAACGACACGCCGGGCACGATTTCATCCAGTTTGCCGTATCCGGGATTCACGCCAAAGGCTCTGGCATACTCTGGAATCCTGACCAGGAACATGCCGTCATCAATAGCGTACTGAACCTGCGTGTCTGGGTCGAAGCCGTGCCGGAGCAGTTGCGAAAGCACATCCATGTTGTCCAGGGGCTTATACCGCTCGGTAAACACGGCTCTCAGCCGATGCCCATCAAACCGGCAGAAAAAGGTTTCCCGATTCAGTCGTTCCTGTTCAATCCAGAAATTCAGATTTTCGGCCTGCAGGTTGGCCGGGCAGCGGGACAGATAAGAAAAAGGCACCCGGAGCCTGTTGGACAAGAGCCGCTGGGCACCGGGCAAGATTTCCGTTTGCTGTCCTGCAATCCACATTCTGGACAGACTGTCGAATTCCATCTCCTGCACCGGCACCACCTCGTCATAATGACCGGCAGATGCTTCGTGAACTTTTTCGATTACCCTTTCCAAAGTCGTTGTTGTTGTCTTCATGAGTTCTCCTTTCATGGACGTTTTGACACAGGGGCCTTCCCCTGAAATAAAATGCCCCCCTGAAGCCGTGACGGGCTCACAGAAGGGCGTTCTCGCTTTTCTTGTGCCTTGGGTTGTTACCACTCTCTGCACGCGTTAGAATAAGCACAATCACCGCACATCCATGACGGCTGCGGCAGAAAGATGCCGGCATCAATTCCTGCCAGGACGGCATTGGCAATCTTGGCGAAGCGTTTTCGCTGTTCCGCGTTACGTGTGGTGTTTACCTGCTCCAGCTTGGGTTTTTTCAGTTTCCGCAGGATATCGAAGCGGCATTTGACTTTCGCCTTGGGCAGGACGTACCGGTTTGAGGCGAGCAGCGTTGCGTAGGCCGTCATCTGGTTATCGTGATTTGCGGTGCCTTGTGCCATTGGCCTGGCCGCTGTTTTGTTGTCAACCACCACAATTTCACCGGACTCATCCCGAAGCACCAAATCCAAAATGCCCGCCAGCTTGTATTCCGTGGCGTGCCCTTCTTCCGTGTAAAGCGTGCTGGTAAGGGGCAGTTCAACAGCGACAATCTGTTGAGCGGTCTGGGCGGTCTGGACGGTGTTCTCATGGAAAGCCCGCAACATGGCGTGGCCCATTTCGACGGCTGCCTTCCGGTCCGGCAGGTCCTTTTTGAAAATGACCGGAACATCCGTGTTGTCCAGGTCCAGTTCCAGACAGGTCTGAAAACGCTCACAGATAGCCGTCACACTCTCTTCATGGCCATGGTTCTTGAGGGTCCGGTAATACATTTCAATAGCGGCATGTATCGCCGACCCGAACGGCAAAGCGATGTTGACTCGTTCAGGTTTCCGGTGCTCGACATACTGGAAACGATATTTAAGGGAACAGTTGCAATAGGTGAATATCTGGTTATGGCTGATATGTATTTCCTGGTTAAAATCCTGTAACGCCAGATTTCTTGACATGACATTTCCTTTCTGTTTGAAAACGCAAAAAGGGAAAGACCCGTGCCGGCCTTTCCCTTTTCATGCGTGGGTTGATGATGGGGATGTCAGTTTGCCAGAAGCTGTTTTATAACTGACGACGCATCCGCCTTTGACAGGTGTTGAGCCACAGCCCCGTACATTGTCAGGCACTGCTGATTGAGGTCCTCCAGTGTACGGCCCTGGTCCTCATTAAGCCGTATCATGTACTTATACTGGTTGCCGGTGATGCGGCCGTTGCCGCCACCATTGCCGTTGGATGGCCCCTGTGAGTGGTCTCCATTGTCGCCGGCGGCAAGGGGCTTACCTTGCTGCTGTCCGTTGCCGCCATAGATATGAAGGCCGACACCCAGCAGCGTGGCCGCCTTTTTCAGGGCATCCGTTGTGGCGGCTTTCAGGTCATCGGAAAGGGAGAGGATCTCTCCAGTCTCCCTGGCACGGGTAATCCGGCTTGAACCGAATTGGCTTTTTACGACGCCACCCGCCTTCAATTCACCGATTACAATGACCTCATCGGTATCCTTCAGGATTTCGTGATGAAGAATAGTAAACGACCAATCCGCGTCAAAAGCATCGTTGAGCCTTTGAATGACGACATGACCTTCGATGTAGGCCAGCATCTTGCCAAAGTTGCCTTCACGCTGTTTGATTTGCTCCGGGCCAAATGGTTTTTCGAGGATTTCTCTGTTCATGGGCTTCTCCTTTGAGTTTATGGTGGTTAAAACGCAAAAAGCCCGGCAAGCATCAGGGCTCACCAGGCTGACATCGGGAGGCTTTCCTTGCCCCCAACACAAAAGGGCAGCCCCGGCGGTAAAACCGGCGACTGCCCTCTCTACTGGCTTGTTTTGTTGATTATGATATTTGCATCACATCAACAGGAGTGATGTTTAAAAGGGAACGCCTGATAAACGGACATCCCCAGGATACAAATGACTGGGATGAAACAGTGAGGATTTTTCCGTACGTACGGAAATCATTTTGTAGGGTGATGTCCACAAATTATGGACACCACTGTGACATAGAAGACCGCCTTTGATTGTGGATAAAAATTTTACGCTAAAACGGGTTACTCGGTTTTCTTCAGCTTGTCTATTTTTTGTTTCAATTCTTTGGTGACCGCTCGTAATCTTTTGCAGCACCTAATACGAGCAGCCGGAATAATGCAACTATAAACATTGCAGTGCTTATCAAAATGTTGGCACTAGCCAATGTGCCAAACAAGGTTGTCCCTACAGCTATTATACTGAAAGCGTCCGTAAAAATTTTGGACAGTATTGATGCAAACAAAACGGCACAAGCAAAATAAAAGGCTGCGGAAAACAAATAAGTGATTGTTCTAGCACGCAAGGAAAGAAGCCCCGCAGTCATTACGATAACTCCACATATTATAAATAACGCAAAAAGGAATAGACCGGTTTTAAATAATTGGAATTCAAATAATATACGCATCACAAGACTAACTAAAAATGCAGAAACTTGTATGAGTACAATTAATGCGACAAAACGCTCTTTAAAATCAGGGCTTTCCAGCTTTTTCATTGCTGATTGCATGTCCATTTGACCCTCCTTTGTTATAGGATGAGATTAGATATAGGTGGAGTTTACTAAACCATCTTCAACTCCACCGAATAAGCCTACAAGATAGATTATCCACCCTAATTCAACCCCTGAATTTGCTAATTCTATCAATAAGATTGAAATAGTCAACAATTATCTATCTTTATGTGTGTTTAGTATCTTCCATGTAGTAGTTATCTTTTATTGAATTATCCAAATAAATAGTATACTGACTCTGGGGGCATAAAAAATTATATCGTAAATCGTTCTAGCCTCATACACTAGGTGCCTGTGGCGATAAATTTAAACAAGTTGAGTTCTATGACCACGATAAATTTTTCGGTTTGTTCTTGGATAGTTATTCCATGTTCGGTTTTCAAGCAACCTACCCGCTCGCTTTTTGTTTATACCGCCCCATTGTTTAAAGAAGAATGGTACTTTAGCTTGGAGACAGAGTTCTTTAATCTCGAGCACCCAATCTTCTTCCATCGGGCGTGATTTTGGCCCTGACTCGCCGCCGACGATAACCCAGTCTATTCCATTAAGATCCAAATTGGGTAATGGACCGAGAAGTGGTTCCAATGATAAAAACCTCACTGCCGCAGGAATATCCTTAAGATGGTCCAATCGGAATAGGTTTTCTGTTGATTCAACAGTAACACCAAGCCATACGTTTTTGGCCCATTCAATTTGAGCGGCGATGTCTTTCGCCCGCATAGACCTTTTGGTTAATACTTGGAATGTGTGCCAGGGTGCTTTTGCCATTGAATCGAAGAGCGAAACAACAACATCATCATCTGCCTTTTCGTGAAAAGTATCACTCATCGAGTTGACGAAGATGGTAAGCGGCTTTCTGTGTTGTTGTGGAAATTCAAACAGCTCCCTATGAATTGTGAACTTGAATCCATTCTTATATTTTGGGTTTCCCATCGCCTTAAGCCTACGGGCCATTTTTTCTGCATAGCAATTCTGGCAACCGGAGCTTATCTTTGTGCATCCGGTGAAAGGGTTCCAAGTGGATTCAGTCCATTCAATTTTGCTTTTCATTGAAAAAAGCCCCTCTTATATATAAATAATTCTGGATTGTTGGTCAGTGCAAATCTGCCTTCGTAGTTTCTGGCACCAATTCGTCCCGACTTACGACATTGTTTAATGACTTTGTTGAGATGTGTGTCTCTCCATATTTCCGAAAGATTTTGTTCTAGCAGGTCTTTCCATTTTGTCGGGCCGGAAGAAAGAATCTTGATAACCCAGTCCTCAAGGGGTTTCAGATCTGGCTCAGGTCTTATGAGGAACTGTTGCTTTGGGTCGTCTTTTGCTCTGGCATAGTATCCGTTTTCTGGGCAGGCTTTCCAGACACAATCTTTCATAAGGTTTCTACCTGAATCGTGATTGGTCAGATGCATGAGCATATATCTTGTTGCTCCATTAGGGCCAAGCATACGAATGTGGGTTGCCCATTTTGCTCCTGTATTTTTGCGAATTAAGTTAATACAGGCATTCGCTTGTTCGTCAAATGCCATTCCAACCAAGCCATGCCATTGCTCTCCTTCAAATATCTCATTGAGCGTGTTAGCCATGCCTGGTTGAGTTTCACCTTGGGCAATAGCCATACTTAACTCACGCCAGATTACGTTTACAAAAAGTTCAACGCGGTCAAACGCCATCAATTTACGAAGAACCGCACCAGGTACTTTGAAGCCATACGGGTCAACGAAAATAAACGCAGGGGCCAATGAATTCCCAGATTCGTTCAGATGCTCCAGAATCGACTGAAGAGTGTCAAAACAATTCTCTGTAATAGTATGGACCTGAACCTGCTTTGGAAGCGGTCCCAAACGATTAATCTCATTTTGCAAGGCACAACAGTTTTGGTCGTCTGCTTCAATGAAAAACATTTTTATTTCGCACCCTGACAAATGAGATTCCCTGTGTTTGTGATTCAAAATACAACCAAGTGCTACCAGTGGAGATCCTTCCTGACCGCCTTTATGGCGACCTCTGCCAGCATGTGTATCAAAGTAGCATATCCGGCCAGACCATCTACCTAATTTGGGGAACCAACCATTGAGGTAATTCTGAATTATTTTATGCTTCACGTGCTGTAGATTTGAATAGTCTGACCAGTATTCCGGGTTTGTGTCCTTTGCGGTGCATGTGCCCATTTTAATCCCCCTATGCGTATTAGCCCCCTTCTTTTTATCAGCATACCCACCATAACATCATACAGAAGCATAAAAGTCATATTGCCTTAGGCTGGAAAGATATTCTTATCATATTTATGAAGCAAGCAATCAAACCCGCTGATGAACGTCTGTTCTGCTATCCCTCAGGTACCCTTCAAACCATTTTGATTTGAACAGCGGGTTCACTTTCTCATCACTGAGCTTTTTGTAAAGGTTGAGCTTGGTGTGGACAAAATCCAACAGCAGTTCATCCACCACTTTGTCAAACTTGTATCGCATATTTTCAAGTGTGTTGTCACCGGTCATTACTTCCCGCAGGTCATCCCGTTGCTGAAGCTTCTCCTGCATTTTTCCGATATCCACCCTGTCATCATCCGTCAGTTCAATGCCATAGGTGTCGTTCAGTGTCTTAATAATGTTTGACAGCAGGTCTTTCTCATCATTCGTGTGCTGGGGGGTGCCGAGGCTGATGCCCTTGGCTTCACCGTCTGTCTTCTCAAGGCGAATCCAGCCGGATGAGGTTTCTTGCATCCGAAACGATGCCAGGTCAATGGCATCCTGAATCTCATAGGGCAGTTGGCCTTTCCGCTTCGGCAGTTTGCGGTTCAGGTTGCGGCAGAATACATACAGCTTCTCCAGCTCGACATCCTGAAAAGTTATAATCTGAGAGATGTACCCGTAAAGCCGGATGAAGCTTTGAAGGGCAGAGCGAAAGTCCTCTTTTGTGTTGTCGTCCGGAATAGCCTTCCATCGTTTTACAACGGTGTCCAGAATGGGCTGGAGTTTTTCCATCGGCTCAGAGGGATGGAAAAAGATTTCAGCAAAGGCGTCCACCTCCTTGGATATAAAAAGGGAAAAGCCCTCGATCTCGGCCTGTAAATCGTACAGCTTGTCAGGGTCTGTTTCTTCTTCCAGGAATACGGTCTGGTAATAATCCTGAAAAGCCAGCCTAATCGCTTCAGTATCATTGACAAAATCCAGAACCATGGTGCTGCTCTTACCCCGCATGGTACGATTTAAGCGGCTCAATGTCTGAACGGCATTAACACCGCCAAGTTTTTTATCAACATACATGGTATGAAGCATCGGCTCGTCAAATCCGGTCTGGAATTTGTTGGCGACAATCATGATACGGTAAATCGGGGTTTTAAATGCCGTGACGATCTGGCTGGAGGGCAGTTCATTAAGGCTGGTCTCGGTGTGTTCGTCCCCGCTGTCCGGGTCTTTGACCGTGCCGGAGAATGCCACCAGGGGTTTGAAGGGGAGGTTCATCTCCTTCATCAGCCGTTTAAAGTTCAGATAAAACCGGAGAGCATGAAGCCGGGACCGGGTAACAACCATGGCCCGGCCCTTTCCCTGGACGGCATTGGCTGTTTTTTCCAGAAAATGGTCCAGCATGATACGGGACTTCATTTCGATTTCGTGCGGATGTAAATCCACATAGGACATGAGCAGCCGAAGAGCTTTCTTTTTTTCGTACTCTTTGTCACCCTCGACCTTTTTGGCCAGCTTAAAATACCGTTTGAATGTGGTGTAGTTTTCCAGCACATCCAGAATAAAATGCTCCTCGATGGCCTGCCGCATGGAGTAAGTGTGAAAGGCGACAAACTTGCCGGCAGAATTTTTTCTGCCGAACAGTTCCAGGGTTTTGCCCTTGGGTGTGGCGGTAAAGGCGAAAAAGCTGATGTGCGGCTGCCGGCCACGGGAAGTGATTTCTTCGACAATCTCATCTTCCAGGTCAAATTCTACCGTGTCTTCTTCTTCAGCTTCCTCCAGGTTGACGGACAGCACTTTTTTCAAATGCTTGGATGTTTCGCCGGATTGGCTGGAATGAGCTTCGTCGATGATAACCGCAAACCGCTTTCCCTTCAGTTCGGTCATGGTTTTTGAAATCACCGGGAACTTCTGGATAGTGGTGATAATGATGCTTTTGCCCTTTTCAAGGGCCTCTTTCAACTGGCCCGATGTTTTGTCTATGGGTTGGACCACACCCTTGACCTGCTCGAACTGCTTGATGGTGTCCTGAAGCTGCTTGTCCAGCACCTTTCTGTCAGACACCACCACGATACAGTCAAACATTCTGGCCGTGTCTTTGCTGGTTTTGTAAAAACTGGCCAGATGATGGGCCAGCCATGCAATAGAATTGGATTTGCCCGAACCTGCGGAGTGCTGAACCAGGTAATTGTTACCGGCTCCATCTTCCCTGACTGCCGCCAGTATCTTTCTGACGGCATCAAGCTGGTGGAACCGGGGAAAGATAAACACTTCATGCTCCTGGCTTTTAACCTTGCCGCTGGCCTTATCGTAATACTGCTCCTTGACCTTCTGGATATGCAGGTAGTTCTGGATTAAGTCCAGCAGGGTATCCGGCTGAAGAATATCTTCCCACAGGTAAGCGGTTTTGTGTCCGCCGGGGTTTACGGGGTTTTCCGTGTCAAGGTTGAACGGCAGGAAGGTCGTCTTGTCCTGCTGGAGCCGGGTGGTCATAAAGGCTTTTTCGTTGCCAACAGCGAAGTGGACCAGGCAGCGTTTGAATTTGAACAGCTGCTCTCTGGGGTCCCGGTCCTGCTTGTATTGCTTGATGGCATTTTCAACAAACTGGCCTGTCAGGGAGTTTTTCAATTCAGCGGTGATAATGGGCACACCGTTTAAAAATAGGGCAATATCCAGGCTGTTCTCGTTTTTGACACTGTATTTAAGCTGCCGGATAATGGCAAACCGGTTGTCCTTGTAAACCTTCTGTGTTTCAGGGTTCATGCCGCTGGTCGGTTTGAAAAAGGCCATCTTGAACGTACAGCCTCTTGTCTTAAACCCTTTCCGTAAAACGCTCAGGGCACCGGACTTGGCAACTTCAGCAGACAATCGGGAGAGTATCTTCTGGTCGGTTTCTGATTTGAGGTACCCCTGAAGTTTCTTGTACTCCTTGGGCTGAGACGATTGAATAAACTTGAGGACTTCAGCAGGTATCAGGCAGGCTTCCTTGTCGTATTCTTCCGGCTTTCGCTTATGGTAGCCTGACTTTAGCAGGTGCTGTTCAATGTGTTCTTCGAAATCCTGTTCCAGATAACCAGGGCTCATGGGATGACCTCGTCTCTTACATCGATTTTTCCGGTAACCACATCGGATATTAGAGTGGTGCGGTATTCTTGTAAAACGGCTATTTGCTTGTGCAATGTATTTATACCATGATCAATCGTTTGCGAAAATTTAGAACAATACTGAAGAATGTCTTTCTGTTCTGGTATCGGCGGAATAGGAACTTTTTGTGATTTTATCATGCTTCCCGTTATCAGTGGCTGTGCATTTTGATTAGCCAATCTATTTAAATCCAAAACCCCAAGAAACAATGAAAGGTAATCAATGAGAAAATCCTTAATATTAGAAAGACGAAGAGCATTATCAGTTATCCAGGCGGGTGGATTAACCAAATGAACATTTCCACAAAGAGCTCCGACCCGTCCGATTGCTATTGTTGGCTCCTGAATATTCGTCTTGCTTGTATACCCCATTACTCCATTACCACCAATTACCGGAATGTTCTTCTGATCAGAAGCTTCAGTTAGAAAATCATTGTTTGATAGGAACTCTCCGCTGCCAATTCTTAAATACCATCTTAACGATGCTGTTGCCCAATGCTCCGGCACCTTACCTAGCCACTCAATCCCGGTATCCTTCATCTTGGTCTTGGGGTTCAGCCCTTTGGTGACAGCATGGCTGATAAGGGCTGTCCGCTGCTCCTGGAGCAGTTCAACCAGCTTCTGTTTCTTTTCAATCAAGGTGTCGATGAGGCGGGTTTTGTGGTCGAGGTAAGAGGCGATATGATTTTGTTCTTTTGGCGATGGATATGTAAGCTTGACATTACTGATGAATGTCCAATCTGCTCTTGGCATCTTCGCACCAAAGGTTGAGCTGTTGACCAACTCAATAAACCATTGTGACCGTAGCTTTTGTTCAAGAAACTCGGGAAGGACCTCATTGTCAAGAACTCGGAGGACAAGGAATTCTCCGACACAGACACCGGATTTGTTCGGCCGAGCTACTTTAGCAAGATACGGACGAAGCTTCCCAAACAAAATATCATTGGAACAAAAACACTTTGCTTGGCTTTCAAAAGTAATTTCATTGTCTTGAGGGCTTATACGACCGGTCCAGCTTTCAACATTCTCAAGAGCAATATAGATTTCATCTTGTTTTTTTGTGTTTGTCTGTTCGTTCACATTCTTAGCCAGAAATTTTAACCGCTTTACTTCCCACTGTTCCGGCACTTCGCCTATCCACTCAACCCCGCTGTCCTTATACTTCGGATACCGTTTCATCAGGACAGCACCTCGCTCAGCAATCCATCTGTCTCTTTCTCCAAAGCAAGGATGTCGGCCTTGATTTCATCCAGGGACCGCAGGGGCTGATACTTGTAAAAGTATTTCGTGAAATTGATTTCATAGCCGACCTTATCCTTGCTGCGGTCCATCCAGGCATCCGGCACATGGGGCAGGACTTCACGCTTGAAGTATTCGTCGATATCCACCTTCAGCGGTATCTTTTCATAATCCCGTAAAGAGGTATCTGGCTTGGGGTTGCCGTTCTTGTCCTTAACGATCTTGTCTTTCTTCATCTCCGGTCGTTCAACCGTCACCTTGGTAAAGCCGAAGTCCTCGTTGTCAAAAACCTTGCAGAACTCCCCGTCTTTAAAGCCGGTGTAGATATCCGTTATCTGCTGTATCTGTTCGGTGGTGATGAAGTTTCTCTTGCTGCCCAGACTTTTCCGCATTTTCTGGGCAAAGGAAACCGCATTGACAAGCTGGACCTTACCTCGACGATGGGCAGGCTTGCGGTTGGTGACAATCCAGATGTAGGTGGCGATACCGGTGTTAAAGAAAAGCTCCGTGGGCAGGGCCACAATGGCCTCCAGCCAGTCACTTTCAATAATCCATTTGCGGATGTTGCTTTCTCCTGACCCGGCATCTCCGGTGAACAGGGGAGAGCCGTTGTGAATGATGGCGATACGGCTGCCGGTGGGCTCCATTTTTGAAATCATGTGCTGGAGAAACAGCATGGCCCCGTCACTTACCCTTGGCAGGCCGGCATGGAAACGACCGCCGGGGTCTTCCGCTTCATTGTTAATAAAGGACTGTTCCTTTTTCCAGCTGACACCGAAAGGTGGATTGGAAAGCATGAAGTTGAACCGTTTATCCCTGAACTGGTCATTGCTGAAACTGGTGCCCAGCTTGATGTTGTCCGGCTCACCGCCTGTCATCAGGACATCCGATTTTGCAATGGCATAGGTCTGCTCGTTGAGCTCCTGGCCGAACAGAATGACCTCCAGCTTGGGGTTGATGTGTTTCTGGATATGCTCTTTGGTGATGGTCAACATGCCGCCTGTACCACAGGCCGGATCATAAACAGAACGGACAATGCCCTTGCCCTTGAGTTCTTCCTTCTGCTCGGCAAATAACAGGTTGACCATGAGGCGGATGACCTCACGGGGGGTGTAGTGCTCTCCAGCAGTCTCATTTGACATTTCTGAAAAACGGCGAAGCAGTTCCTCAAAAATGTAGCCCATCTCATGATTTTTGACTTTGTCGGGGTGAAGGTCTATCTCGGTGAACTTGTCCACCAGCATGAACAGAAGCTCGTTCTTGGCCAGCTTGGCTATTATCTTCTCGATGCTGAAGTTGTCGATGATTTCCCGAACATTCTTGCTGTACCCGTTGATGTAGTTGTTAAAGTTGGCTTCGATATTGCCGGCATCCTGGGTCAGCCGCTGAAGGTCATACAGGGAGACATTGTAAAACTTCAACCCTCCGGTAGCCTGCAAAACAACAGCAGACGGGTCATCCAGCTTCTTCTGGAACTTTTTGTATGTGTCGATGATTTCGTCTTTTTTGCCGTTTAAAACACAGTCCAGCCGGCGGAAAACGACAAACGGAAGAATGACATCGCCATACTCATGCTGCTTGAAAGTGCCTCGTAGAATGTCATCTGCGACCTGCCAGATAAAATTAGCCTTGTCCTGGAAGTTGTTCACTTTGTCTGTTGCTCCTGTATTGGTTTATTGGCCTGACTGCTCCCCATCCCTTTATTTACACCCATATTTGTTTCATATCAACAGCATTTCCCCATAGTTTCAGCCTAATTACCGGAAGTTTGTTTGAAGGATAGACGGAACGGGGAGAGAATAAGTGCAACAGAATTGTTACACTATAAAGTTTTGTAATTACGCCTGTTTTACACTTTTAACCGTTTTGTGACACTTTCAGGTGTCATCTGTAATTACAGTGTCACGGGTATCTATGACGCACACTTTTCGGGTAACACAAGTTTTACACGGGTCACCCGATAAATTGAGGCCTTTCGAACTTCATCACTGAAAGGCTTTATTTGTCTTATTTAAAATCCCTGTGAAATTTTTGTATCTCCTTTTGAACAAACGCATCTGCCTTCCGTGCCGCCTCCCATTCAGGGTACCGTCTCATTTTACCGAAGTCATATTGACCAGACCACAGTTCTTGTAGCCTACGGTCCATCATTGCATTAATTCTTCTATCAAACTCTTCTTTCCGGTCAGGATCGAATTCAATTGCCTTATGATAGAAATCTGACGCTATAGAATACCGACCTAAATCAACGGCCTGAAGTGCCTGTCGTATTGCTGGCTCTGCCTTAGCTCTTTCCGTACTTTTTTCTGTTTGTTGAGACAGTATAAAAAACATTACACCACACATAAGAACAGTTGCAGTCGATATATATTTTAATTTTTTTGTGACATTTACTCTCATTAATCCTGCACTTTTTTTTAGTTTTAAAACGCCCAACAATATTAAAAAAATTAATGCAATAAAAATTAAAAAGAGTGCAATTACGTTTCTTGTCTTTTTACGGCTTTTTGATATTTCCTCTAGGGTAAACTTCGACCAAATATTACATTCCTCATCTTTCGATACCTCTAAAACCTTTTTAAGTAAAGGTATCGCTTTTCTATCTTTGTCTTGATAAATGTAAAGTTGTGCATAATTACACAATACAACAGGATCATTTTCCTTCAATTCAAGTGCTTTTTTAAAATCCAATTCAGCTAGCGAATAGTCTCCCTTTTCCATATAAGATATGCCTCTATACAAATAGAGGAATATATCTTTTTTGTCAGTATTCAAAGCCAACGTATAATATTTTATAGCATTTTCATATTCCTTAAGCCCCCTGTAAACGTCGGCCATCCTTATATTATTATCATAGGAACCCTCGTTACTTTGATGAGCGATCATTAAATATTTTAGTGCATCTCTGTCATTGTCGGTTTTATGATATGCCCAACCCAAAGCTGATAGTGCCTCCCAGTTATTGCCTCCCAATTCCAAATATTTTAAAAATGGTTTGATAGCATTTTTGTATTCTTCTTTATTAAACAGGAATTTTCCTTTCTTTAAATAGGCATCCTTGTTATTGGGATTTAACTCAATAGCTTTTTCTATATCAGCAAAAGCAAGGTCATTTAATCCCATTTTCCAGTATGAAACACTTCTCGCTATATACAGATTTGCTCTATTGTCATCAAGCTCTATCGCTTTCGTATGGTACTTTAGAGCCTCTTTAAAATTTCCCTTTTGTAAATAACATAAACCCAAATTTGAATATCCGGTTGGGGATTTAGGGTAATATCTCAAATATAAACTATATGCTTGAATCGCTTCTGTATAGTTTCCTTTTTCAAAAAATTTTCCTCCATCGATAAAATTTACATCATCCAAATTTTCTACTTTTGTAATAGACGTCTTGGGTTCAGCCTGGAAACCAGAACCGTTCAAACTATCTCGCCGATCACCTTCTGAAAAGCCTATCAGTCCCGATCCACTTGTGTTCGCAATGCTTAACACTTTGTCTACGGTTATTCCATGGGCTATATGCCCTAAATAATAGACTATAACATTGTTATCCTCAGAAATTTTTCGAGCTACAATATTTTGACCGTCTTTTGTCATTATTACTCCTGTCTCTATTGTCGTCTTCGGTGCTATGAACTTATAGTCCATCTCTTTTTCTGGTGTTTTTGAAGAATCAAGAAATTTACTATCCGCACACAAGAAGGCTGAATTGAAAGTTAAAATAGAAACAACGAGCAGAATTGATATTGTCATACGGTTCATATCCAAATTATCCTCGCTTAAGCTTTATGGTTTTCTCTCCTGTTGTTTATGGGCTTCTATTATTTTCAACGCTACTGTTTTCCACTCAATCATTGGATCGTCTTCGTATCTGTTGAAGATGGACACTAGCTTATCCGGTGTTTGCCCCTGTTCCAGTCTTTCTAACTCGCCCTTGGAATCGGCCTTGATACGGGTTCCTATCCAACCCAAGTACTCCATTGTTCCAAGCCAGATTTTATCTGACACCAAAGGTCGCAAAGCTTTTATCAACGCATCCAGATTTTCGGTATCGAGCATCGGCTCCATACTGACCGAAGTCTGAAATCCTTGATTGCGGGCGTATGCCAAGCATTCCTTTCGTTCCTCATAGGTCGGGGCATTGGGTTCCCAGAAGCCAAGGATATCATCGTCCATTGCCCCAATGGTAAAACGAAACAGAATTGTGTCTTTGAAAAACTCACAGGCCGAGCAGAGTCTTTTGATACAGTCAAGCCGGGGCTTAGACATAATCAGCACTTTGTTTCCGGCTCGTAAAAGTTTTCCCAAGACAAGGAGCGTGGCGTCGAGATTGCTGGGAAGAATGTCGTGCGTTGATGGAAAGCCAATCAGCCCTGCATGTAATGTTCGTTTTTTTGTAACATGATGCTCCCTTATTTTCATTTTAGACCAGTGATTTGGGGCTATTTGATTTCGATTGGCGGCAAAGTATCGTCCATAGCAATAGATACAGTCATTTTCACAGCCACTACAAAAACTGACGTTGTTTTCTGGCTTTGTCCAATCGCTATGTCCGCCTTTACGCTTTGATTTCCGCTTCTTTTTCTTGATGGCCTGGATGCTTTCTCGGAACTGTTTTACGGTCTGTGGCGTCTCAACAGCCTTTTCCACTAACTCCTTTTTTTGATTTGTATCTTTGACTTGGGTAAGCAGGACCTTTTGGCTGTGTCCAAGTTTTCCGTACGTCAGGAAAAATGCTTTGCTTTCCTTTCTGAAAAAGTGATCGTCTACGGCCACCTTGACGGCATCGTAAATCCAGGTCTTTTTGGGAACATCGCCGGTGCCATTGTTCAGCCTCTCTTCGAGTTTGGCGAACGACTGTTTTCGGATTTTCTCTTTCTTTCGGGCTT
Organism: Desulfosudis oleivorans Hxd3; assembly: GCF_000018405.1. Taxonomy (NCBI): domain Bacteria; kingdom Pseudomonadati; phylum Thermodesulfobacteriota; class Desulfobacteria; order Desulfobacterales; family Desulfosudaceae; genus Desulfosudis; species Desulfosudis oleivorans. Next base: position 313,197 of record NC_009943.1, on the reverse strand, counting down.
TTTCATAGGTGCCGTAAAAGGTCCGCACCAAATACCGACCGGCTTGAAGCATCGCCTCGTGTATGTGCTTGGCGAAGATGCCTCGAAGGTGGTTGAAGGCAATGTCCACCAGGTGTTCGTCGGCTACGGTTTCCTCTGGAATAACTGGAACCAGTGCTTCCTGGCTCAATGCTTCAATCAGGATGCCGGCCGTTTTCTCGATGTTATGATGAAGGTCTCGGAAGCCTGCTTTGCGGATTTCCAGTTGTATGGACTCCACTTGGTCCAGGGTGTATTCTTGATTCAGGAACCACTGGTTCATCCCCTTTGTTCTACGGCCCCGGTAGTTGACGGCATCTTTATCGGTGAGCACAGCATTCATTCTATTGCTGATGAGGGCATCACGGAACCGCTCTACTGTTTCCGGTTTTGCGGTAAATAGGTTTTTGCACCCGCTTTTAGGGCGGCTCCCACCTTGGCCATAGCCGATGAAGGCGTGGATTTCGTCCCCTGGGAAATCGTAAGTAGCCTCGGACGCAACTTCAATAGCATTTGCGTTGTCGGCCCCGTGAATCCAAATCACCGTCGTTTTACCTGGTGCCTCGACAACAGCACGTATCGCATCCAAATAACCCGGTACCATTTCAGCATCGGCAATGACATTCAAGTCCAAGTTGCCCTTTCCCATGCCACGAGGGTATTTTTTCGAGTCGGGTTTGTGAAAATGGGTATTGATGATGGCCGAGCATCCGATTTGATGTGCCACCATCTCTGTAATGGGTCCCGTGTTTTCGTCGTCCTTGGGCTTACCGTCCCGAATGCAAGCGTGGGGAGCGATGAGCAGGATGTCGGTAGAGCCCTTGATAATCTTGATGTGATCGGGCTTTACAGAAGATTCAGGTGAGGCCATGATTGCTGATGGCTCTTCACGTCTGGTTTTGTAGGCCATAGCACCCTCGGCATTATGACTGCGTTGGTGGTTATGGAACAGAGTGACAACTACTTCTTAACATATACGACTATCTAACTATAAACCTATCTCTTGTAGGTGACGTTTATTTTATAGTATAGTCCTATACAATAATATAATAGGGCTTTTGCCAAGCAATTTTTGAATAAAATGGGGGAGAGCCAGGGGCTGGGTTAGAGGTAACAGGAATAATCTTCCGCAGACTGGAAAAAGGTGGGGCAGTTGTTCACCCGCCAACGAAATCATCGTCAACAGTGAGGCACACTTTAATCATTTTAGAATTTTTGACCGCGATGGGAAAGCTCTCAGGAGATGAATCGACCCTGGATTTAGGCAGGATGCCGAGTGCTGGCACTGGGTCAAAACTGGTACACTGGGACCACATCCTATTTCGCTTATTTCATCAATTTCATGCTGAGCAAATGAGCTTAAAGCACTGTGGGTGGGGCAAAGCGTTGACTGTCTTGGGTTTATGGGATTTACTATTATTAACGGTTATCGGACTCATAACCCGAAGGTCACAGGTTCGAATCCTGTCCCCGCTACCAAAATAAAAACAAGGGGTTATCGTTTACAACGAGCCCCTTTTTTGGTTTCTGAAAAGACAACCCCCCGACTATACCCACCACAGAAAATAAGGAAAGGCCCATGGAACACCTGGCAGACCCCAATATCTGGCTGGCCCTGACGGCGCTGACGGCCTTAGAGATTGTTCTGGGCATTGACAACATCGTGTTTATCGCCATTCTGGCGGGCCGGCTGCCGGAAGATCAGCAGGCCGCGGGAAGGCGCGTGGGCCTGGCCCTGGCCCTGATTACCCGAATCCTTTTGCTTTTTTCCCTGACCTGGATCATGCGGCTGACCGCGCCCCTGTTTTCGGTGCTGGACAACCCGGTGTCGGGCCGGGACATCATTTTAATCGCCGGGGGTTTGTTTCTGCTGGCCAAGAGCACGGTGGAGATTCACGCGGCCATCGAGGGAGAAGCGGACAGGCACGCGGAACGAAAGGGCGGCATCGCGCCCTCCTTTTTTTCCGTGGTAACCCAGATCATGGTGCTGGATATCGTGTTTTCCCTGGATTCGGTGATCACGGCCATCGGCCTGGCCCAGCAGATATGGGTGATGGTCACGGCCATCGTGATTGCCGTGGGGGTGATGATCGTGATGGCCGACATGGTGAGCGCCTTTATCGAAAAGCACCCCACGGTCAAGATGCTGGCCCTCTCCTTTCTGCTGCTGGTGGGCCTGGCCCTGATCGGCGACGGGGTGGACCTGCACATTCCGCGCGGCTACATCTATTTTGCCATGGGGTTTTCCGTGTTCGTGGAGGTCTTGAACCTGCGGATTCGCGGCCGGAAGAAAAGTGCGGCATGAGTCAAAAGCCAGAAAGAGGCGGCATGGCACCAGCGATCACGCTTCGATCACCACGCCGCAATCTTCACACCGGTACCTTGACGGGCCGGTGGTATCGGTCGCAACCGGCTCAAACGCATAATGCTTCCGGCCGGATGATTCAAAACACTCCGGGCAGTAACCGTCTCCCAGCTCCTTGACTTCGATGGTCAGGTGGCAGTGCCGACACCGCACCCGGGGCCGGTTCTCGGGTATCAGGGCCAGGTTGGTGTGATTACAGCGTGTCATGGATCAACCGCTACTCTTTTCCCGCCTTTTCAATTTTCCCCAGCAGGGCGTCCCGCTCGTCTTCCAGGTCGAGAAGGGTGCGCATCGTAAGGGGCTTTGTGGAGTGGGCCGGCATACGGGCACGGGCCTCTTCCAGTTTTTCTTCCAGGGCCGCCAGTTGGGCTTTGAGCTCATCAATAGTCGGCATAAAACCGGTTCCTCTTACTTATATTCGTAGATACCCCTGCCGGTTTTGCGGCCCAGCCAGCCGGCGGCCACGTAGGACTTGAGCAGCGGAGAGGGCCGGTACTTGGGGTCGCCGTACCCGTCCTGAAGCACGCCCAGAATGGCCAGCACCGTGTCCAGGCCGATCAGGTCGGCCAGGGCCAGGGGACCCATGGGATGGTTCATGCCCAGCTTCATAATCTGGTCGATGCCTTCGGCCGTGGCCACGCCTTCGTAAAGTTCCCACAGGGCCTCGTTGATCATGACCATGAGCACCCGGTTGGAGACAAATCCGGGCACGTCCCGGCACTCCACCGGTATTTTGCCCATGGCTTCGGCCACCGCGCGCACCGTGGCCGTCACCTCCGGGGTCGTGGCCAGGCCGTTGATGACCTCCACCAGCTTCATCACCGGCACAGGGTTCATAAAATGCATGCCGATCACCTTTTCCGGCCGTCCGGTATGGGCGGCAATGCCGGTGATGGGAAGCGAGGATGTGTTGCTGGCCAGAATGGCGTGGCCAGGGGCCAGCCGGTCCAGGGCGCTGAAAATATCGGCCTTGATCGACATTTTTTCCACCACCGCCTCTATTACCAGGTCGCATTCGGACGCCGGGTCCAGGGTCACCGCCGGTGTGATCCGGCCCAGGATGGCGGTCTTGTCGTCAGCCGTGATTTTTTCTTTTTTAACCATCCGGTCCAGGCTGCCGGCAATGGCGGTCATGCCCCTGTCCACCAGGTCTTCGGAGATATCGTTCATAAAGGTGGTATAACCGGCCTGGGCCGCCACCTGGGCGATGCCGTTGCCCATCTGGCCGGCGCCGATAACCATTATGGTTTTAACTTCCATTGCCAACACTCCTTTTCTGTTTACAGTGCGCTCCAGACGTGTGTATGCCGGGCCTGTTGTGTGACACCGGCAGCCTTCAGGAAACCTCGAAAAACTAAATTCACCGCGGAGACGCAAAGGCAAACATGAACGCTACATATAAAGGAGAAAATATAACTCTTTGCGCTCTTTGCGCCTTTGCGGTGTAAAAAGAATCCCCGCTTTTCAGCAATAGCCGTCAGGTTTGAAGACGCCCCGCTTTGCGTACGCCGCAGTGACGAGGAATGCGGCGCAACGCAGAAATTGGGCTTTTTACAAAGCCGTCAGGGTTTGAAGACGCCCCACTTGACCGGTATCCACCAGGTGATACCGAAAACAAGGGTATAGACCACGGCGGCAGCGGGCGAATAGCCGGCTTTCATGGCCACGGGAATGGCCATGGCCAGTTCCAGGGGGTGGCCGATGACCCACAGCAGGGTAACAACGACCCAGAGGCCGTACAGAAGGCCGGAAAAGGGCGCGGCCGCGCCGAAAATGATAAAAGCCCATCCCGCAACAGCACCGGCCATGTTGGCATACCAGAAATTTTTACTATTCAGCATCTGCTCCGTCCTCTGAAAATTTGTAAATCAAGGGTTGTCAAACGCCGGGCCTGACAACGGCGCCGTCGAATCAGGTAAAAAAGGCCCATCGCACAAAAAAATAGAACAGGGCAAACAGAATGGCGGTAACGATATAGCTCTTCCAGTCGGTGGGTTTAAGGGCCTTGCCGTCGGCCTGAATCTCCCCCACACGCTGGTTGCATTCCGGACACCTGGTCGCGTTCAGCGGCATCCTGGCAAGACAGTCCGGGCACTGTTTATAGGAACGATAGACGGGCTCGTCGCCCCGGCCCTTGCCTGACGATGTTCGTTTGCCAAACATCACGCACCTCCCTCTGCCCGTGGCTCATTATGTTCCGCCTGAAGCGCTTACCTCAGGAACGCCTCGTCAATGGTGATGTCGCTTTCCTGGCGCATGGTCTTCAGCCAGGACATGAACACCTCGTTTTTCTTCTGCGCGGTCAGCCGCTTGACAACAGCGTCCCGCTTCTCTTCGAATTCCGAGGCCTCGGGTGCCTTTTGGTCGTTTAACACCACAACGTAATAACCGGTTCTCCCCTCCACCACATTCGGGGCAACCGGCTGATTTTTGGTCAGGTCAAAAGCGGCTCTGGACAGGGCCGGCTCGTTGCCGATATCGGGAACAGCGCCGGTTCGGCCGAAAAAGCCGGTGGCCACGATCTCGGCCTGCGTGCCGGCACAGGCCGCCTCCAGGGGCTGGCCCGCCTTTACCTTTTCAAGCACGCTTTCGGCCTCGGCCTGGGCCGCCTCTTTCCGCATCTGTTCCCGCAGATCTTCTATCACGCGGGCCTGAACGTTCTCCAGCGGGGGCACCGCGGCCGGCATCACTTCCGTCACCTGAAAAAGAAAATGCGTATTGCCTTCGGTAATCACATCGCTGATCTCTTTTTCAACAAAGTCAAAGGCCTGGCGTACCATGGTGCGGCCGGCTTCAACATCGGCCAGGGTATCGTTCTGCGTAATGGCGTCGGTAGTGACGGCCGTCAGGTTCCGGGAGGCGGCGGCCTGTTCAACGCTGTCGGTGTCCAGGGCCATGTCAAACAGGGTCAGGGCCTCCTCATAGGCGTACTCTCCGGCCTTCTGGTCCAGCAGCTGCTTTTCAATGTCCGCCCGGACCTCGTCCAGGGGCGTGGTGAATGCCGCGTTGACCTTTTCCACCTTGATGATGTGCCAGCCGAACTGGCTTCTCACCGGCTCGCTGATCTCTCCCGGCGCCATGGAAAAGGCCTTTTCCGAAAAAGGCGCCACCATGTCTTCCCGGGTAAAGGCGCCCAGGTAGCCGCCCTCGCCGGCGCTGGGACCCTCTGAATACTGCCTGGCGGTTTCAGCAAAGTCCTTGCCCCCGTCCGTCACCATAACGTAAATATCAGCGGCTTTCTGCCGGGCTTCCTCCACCCGGGCCTCGTCCGCGTCCTGTTCCAGGGAAATCAGGATATGCCGGGCCTCCACGGTCTCTTCGTTCCAGTAGAAATCCTGGTTGGCCTGGTAAAAATCGGCGATCTCTTCTTCGGTCACCTTTACCTCGGACAGGTAGCGGGCGGGCGCCACGCGCACATAGGTGATTTTCCGTTTTTCCGGTGTTTTGTATTGATCCTTGTGTTCCTCATAATAGGCGGCCACCGCCGCTTCGGCGGGATCAACGTCGGTACGGCCCTCTGCCGCAAACACGGCGGCCGTGATCTTCACCCGGGCGTTTTCCCAGTCAAACCACTGCCGGGCCTCGTTGTCAGACACCAGAACGCTGTCGGTGATCAGGGTGCGCAACTTGTCGACCAAAAGGCCCTGTTTCTGGCTCTGCTCAAAGGCGGCGGCGGTCATGCGGTTGCTCTGCAGCAGCCGGTTATACCGGGTCTTGTCAAACCGGCCGTTGTTCTGAAAGGCGGGAATGCTGCTGATGGTTGCGGCCAGCTCGCTGTCCGACACGTTCAGGCCCAGTTTGTCCGCCTGCTGCAGAATGATCTTTTCCGAGATCAGCTGGTTCATGGCCTGCTCCTTGAGGTTGAGCATCTTGAGCAGGTCGTCGTTTAAGGCACCGCCGAACTGCTGGCGGTAGGTATCCAGAAGCCGCTGGTAGGTGTATTGGAACTCCCGGCCGGTAACAATCTCCTCGTTGACCGTGGCCGCCGTCACCTCCTGCTGCTCCCGGAAATTGCCGATGCCCAGAAAAATAAAGGCCAGAATGACCAGGCTTAAAACCCCTTTGATGATAATGGATGAGGCTTTTTGTCGCATGAATTGAAGCATAAAATACAAACTCCTTTACGTGTATGGCCGGTGGCTCCGGCAGGATGCGGCGGACCCGGCGAAGTTTATCGTCTACTGTTCATAAGCGATCACCGGTTTTTTTGCAAGTATTAACATACAGATGTGGCCCTGACGGAACAAAAAGGACAGCAGGAGGCCCTGCTGTCCTTTTTTGCTTTTTTTTCCTGGCAAACCCGTTGTGAACCGGAAGCAAAACCGCGCCGGTTCTTCATCAGATGCCTGCTGTCAGGGCTTGATATGACAGTCCGTGCATTTCACCGGGCCGGCGCCGCCGGCCTTGTGGCAGTCGATGCAGTTGATGTGGATTGCGCCGTAATAATACTCCAGCTGCATGGCGTCCCACTCCGCCGGGGAAATTCCGGCCGGTTTTCTCGGGGTCTTGCCCGGCTTGTCATGGCACTCCATGCATCCCTGCACCGAATCCCCGACTTTCAACGCCAGAGGCTTGCCCTCCTTGTCGTGGTGACAATCGCCGCAGGCAATGCCGTATCCGTCGGGCTTGGCGGAAAAATGTTTGGTGTGGGTGAACATGACGATCCCCATTTTATGGGGGTCAAAGGCCTTTGTGTTCTTCATTTCAATAACGTCACCGGCCTCACCGGCGGCAGGGGCCGCAGGGGCCGGTTTTGCCGGGGCCTCGGCAACGGACGGAGCTTCCTGTTGGGCCGGGGTCGCCGGTGCCGGCTTTTCCGCTTTCGGCGCCGGCCTTGAAACAGGCTTTGCGACATACCCCTTCGGCGGCTTGCTCTTGCTGTCAGGGGGCTTACCGCAACCGGTAAGAACAAATGAAGACACCACAAAGAAAATTCCGAACATCAGTAAAAACCGTTTCATAAACACTCCTCCTGTAAACCAAATCCGGTCATGTATTTTGATCTGCCCCGTGTGTTCCAAAGCACCTTTGGGACAGGTGACTTCCGGCATTCCATATCATAAGACGCAAATTTTTTCACGCCGCGGGCGCGCCGATTGATCTTTTTGCCTGTTTTAAAATGCCCAATAAAAATTTTATGCCGGAGACACTACCGCATTTTTCTTTTCAGAACAAGCCGGTTGTCAACTTTGATGCTCTCGTAAAAAGTCTGTTTGGGATGGCAAAGTAAAAAGTTCAATATCAAGGCGCCGCAAATCCCGAGGAATGAGGCGTACTTGTCGTACGCCGCAGTGACGAGGGGTGCAGCGCAACGCAGATATTGGGCTTTTTACGAAGCCATCAACTTTGACATCTTTTATTCAGGCTTATGTGCCAGACCGCGAACCCCTTGATTTTTTGATTTTAGAGGCGCATAACGCATCAAGGGACCTGTTGTGCGAATAAAAACCGGAAACGCGAGCATTTACAATAAATATGTCTGCCGAACAGGAAAGCGTCGATACCATTATTATAGGGGGCGGTCTCAGCGGGCTTTACACAGCCTTTATGCTGACCAAAAAGAAAAAATCATTTGTTTTGCTTGAGGCCCGGCCCCGTGTGGGTGGCAGGATTTTAAGCCCGGCGCATAACGGCTTTTTTACCGACCTGGGGCCTTCCTGGTACTGGCCCGCGAGAAACCCCAGGGTAAACGCGCTGGTAAAGGCGCTGGACCTGGCCGGATACCCCCAGTTTGAATCAGGCCTGTGCCGGTTCCAGGCACGGGACGGCCAGACGGAGACCATTCCGGGATATCCGATGAACCCGCCCGGATGGCGGCTTGACAACGGCATGATATCGCTTGTCAACGGCCTCTGCTCCCGGATTCCCGGGGATCGCATCCGGCTCAACCATCCGGTTTGCAAAATCAAACGGCTGGACAATGGTGCCCGGGTTACGGTCGGCTGTCTTGACCAGGTGCCTCAATGCCGGCTGGAGGCATCCAGCGTTATTCTTGCCTTGCCGCCCCGTCTTGCCGCCGGTTCCATTTTGTTTACACCAGACCTGCCCCACGACCTTACCCAGGCCATGTTAAGGGCAAGCACCTGGATGGCGGGACAGGCCAAATTTTTCGCGCTTTATGACAAAGCGGACTGGCGGCGGTCCGGCCTTTCAGGCCAGGGGTTCAGCCTGTGCGGCCCCCTGGGGGAAATTCATGACGGATCCGGCAAAACCGACAGCCCTTACGGACTGACCGGATTTGTCGGCATTCCGGCATTGCGGCGCAAGGACAGCCAGACCATGATCCAGGCCATCCTTGGCCAGCTTGCTCTTCTTTACGGCCACACAGCCGCACAACCGGTCAGCGTCTACTACCAGGACTGGGCGCAGGAACCATTTACCGCCACCGAATATGACCAGCGGACGGCCCACAACCACCCCGAGTTCCTGCCACCTTCCGGAAAAACAAGCACCTGGAACAACACCCTCCACTTTGCCGGCTCAGAAACAGCAGACGATTTCGGCGGTTACCTCGAAGGCGCCCTGTCCAGCGCCGAGCGGGCTGTTTTAAGTTTGGGGTAAAAGCATCTTTTGACATACAGGCTCGCAAGTAGAAATTTTTTTGGTCTTATCTTTCCATTATGTCAAATTTCATGCCATACGACTGACGGAATTTGTGCATTGGTAAAAAGTCTAAAATTTGTGAAAATACTGTACGGCCTTGGTTCATGGGAACATCCTTTCGTTTTAAGGTTCGAAAGGATTATGTTCCACAAGCGTCAAACTTCAAGTCGACAACAGTCTTTTGGGTTATTATTGTCAAACATTATAAAACCTTATAAGCTTTTCTGAAAAATTAACCGGACACTACTGACATATGGTATCAAATAAAAAAGGCAGCAGAGATTCCTGCTGCCTCGGATGTTGTGGCTCCCCAGCGCACCATCGAATTTAATAATTAATATTTTGGAATAATTATATTTTTGATTTTTAGTTTAGAAAAATGCCCCCTAAAATACCCCCATATTTTTCTCTATAATTTTTTTAAACCGTTTACTGGCCCCGCGCCCAGGAAATAACCATCTTCTTTTGTGGGTCTGTTTCGGGAGAGGCATGATGGGCGTCTGCCACATCTCGCCTGAGTTCCTGTATGCCCCGCAAAGCACTTTTACCGGACGCAAGGCCATGCCTGGCCAGATAACACCCAACTACCGTGCCGGTTCTTCCCTTGCCACCCCAGCAATGCACATACACAGGTATTGAGGCATCAATTTCCCGGCCAATATGATCCAGAATGCCGACCATTTCATCTTCTGTGGGGATATTCTGATCCTTTATTGGAAACCGGGCAAACGTGACGGCTTTACCCGCTGCAATCGCCAGAGACTGCATAAGCGGTTCGTATGAGATGAACGGCTTGCCGGCGTGGTCCTTTTCATCGGGCTCCATCAGGCTGACCACATGCCGGATACCGTGGTCCAGCAGGCCCTGCAATGTTTTTCGGGCCTCTTCTTTATTCAGACCACCCGGATAACACCCGGCCATCAGTTTACCGGGGACAACCCAGTAACAACGGTCAAAAGGAACGGTATAGTGTTCAACATCCTCTTCTTTAGACCGGAAGTATAGCCCGCTGCCCGGGTATTTATTCCACCACCCGTCACCCTCTTTAAAACCCGTATATAAGTCGTCGGCAAGCTCCGTGATGACGTCTTTTAGTTCCAGTTGATCCAGATACCGCTGGGGAATGGCGGATACCCCTAGCAGGGCGCCCATAATGTTTCCCGTGATAGCGCCGGTGCTGTCGGAATCGCCGCTGTGGTTCACCGCCAGGGTGACGCCCCTTTCAAAATCATCACCGCCCACCAGCGCGCAGTAAATTCCTATGGCAAGGGCCTCTTCGGCAATCCACCCTTCCCCCAGGGTCTCTACGGTTTCAAAGGAAGGTTGTTTACGCCGCCAGGCAAGAAGAGCGGCCCCGATTGCATCCCGGCATTCTTCACAGTCTCTCTGCTCCGCAAGGATGGCCTGGGTGGCTTCAATTGCCTGGATAAGGCTGTATCCATCGATAATGTGCCGGATGATCTGGGCCAGGCATCCGGCCGCAAGATAGCCCGTTGGGTGGCCATGGGTAAGGGCCGCCACCTCGCAGCCCGTTTCAAAAACTATCTCCAGAGCCTGGGTCAGTCCAACCGGGGCGATCCGCATAACACCGCCGCACCCTTTGCTGTCATTAATCGGTTCTTTCATGCTGCCCTGGCGAGAAGACCGTAATGCGGACAGACAGGAACTGCCCGGCGCTCGTTCGCTGTGTAGTTCCGGGATATCCATCAGCCAGCTGACATCCCCATCCTTATCAACACTGCTATCTTGGGTCATCAGCCAGCGTTGATATGAATAATAAACAACGGCGGGTGGATAACAAACCCCTTTATGCCGCCACCGGGTAACAGACCGCAGCATACCTTCGGCCGTAAACAGGGTCATCTGGGTATCATCCGTGATAGCACCGGTTTTACCGGAGACAGGGGCGTAATCTACTATCCCGGACGGGCCGAACCGACGAAGGATGTCGTCAAGCGACATAAACTCCACAGGCGCACCAAGGGCGTCACCCACCGCGCCGCCCAACAGGCAGCCCTCATAATGCTCAATCTTATGTCTATTCTCCATTTTTTCCTTTTTCCTTAATTCATACCCGTAACTTAAAAATGCCGTTCAGCGCATCAAATGAAAAGGAGCAGACAGGCCGGTACATTTGAATAGTCGGTTTTTTACAATACTGAGGCTTTGGGGCATACTTTTTCTCCCATCCCCTAAATATTTGATTATTATTGCCATATCAAACTCTCACAAATTATTCAATCAGCAACGAATCTTATTTTATCCCCAAACCGCAGGGAACACATGATCCACTATTACGGCTGTTACAGCAACAAGAGCCGGTGACAACGGAAAAAGGCGGGCCAGCAGCTCCCGCACCAGCCCTTGCCGGCCGGCAACTCTGGTTGCAACGCCACCGTAACTCAGAAACGTTCCATAAAACGGAACGCAAAACCACTTTCCTAATGCTCCGTTGAGCGCCCACCTTCCCTGCAAACAAAGCTATCGTTCCGTCCTATGGAACAGCCATGGTCTATTCTGGCTTTACAAAAAGGGGGCAAAACCATGACACTTGGAGAAAAACAGACCATCATAGAAAAAGAGGTGCTTCTTCCCAAACAGTCAAGAAAAGAAAAGGCACGGGATCTTCAGCTGCTTCAGGAAAACCTTGAATTGATCCTCAAACACCAGGATATGATTCTTGCTTCTCCGGAACTGTTTCATTCCGGCCCGGTTGATGCCGTCATCGGCCTGATTTACATGGGCGGCCACCGGGCGCCCATCGGCGTCCTTTTGCGGTTGTGGCAGCAGGACCTGTTGATGGCCCTTTGCCCCCACTGCGCGGGCAGGCTTTACATCTTCTCGGCAGGCGGGTCCCCCCTGTCCGGCATCAATCGGGCCACCGGCATCTGCGCATCCTGCAAACAGTTTGTCCGAACAGGACTTCCCTCCATTGGCATGGTGTTAAAGGCATTAAAAGAGCTCAAAGCCAGCCTGAACCGGCAGCGGATACTTCGCACCAGGGGCCAGTATTTCAGCTTCAAGGATGGCCTGGCCGGGGAGCCGGTGCCGGATGTCATTCTTGAACCGGGCATCACTCCGGTGAGCTTTGAAGAACTTTTGTGCCGGCTCAAACAGCATGACACGGAAAAGCAGTAATTATCATAACCGCAGGCCTGCCCGGACGACCCCATAGCAGAGGGTCTCTGAACAAACAAGTCAATACTTTATTTGTTATGGCGGGCGCAACCCGGCATCCAGTATCAAAAATGACGTCCCCGGAAAGGAATCTTTATGGCAAAACTGACACTTCACAGTAACAGCATCGTTTTAAGAGGGCGCATGATCAGAATTGCAAAAAAAGACGATCTTGAAGGCATTATGGCTATTTTTAAAAGCTGGCCTAAATCATATGACTATGAATCAGCGCAATCGTATTATAAAAATTTTTTTGATGGAAAGCATGATGCAGACGTTGTTTTTGTTTTAGAAAAAGAAGGCGAAATAGTTGGGACTGCCGGTTATTGTTTAGAGCAATCGGAAGGAGTTAAGGGTATTTATTGGCTTAATTGGCTGTATACATCCCAACACCACAAATGCAAAGGATATGCTTCCACTCTTCTTGATTTTGTCATAGAGCAACTTAAAAAGAAAAATGCTCGAAAGCTGTTTGTTAATACCAGTAGCCATAAATTTTATAAAAACGCTATCAGATTATATGTAAAATTTGGCTTTGAGGAAGAAGGGTGTCTTGAAAAATTCTATTCAGAGTCTGAGCACCAAATCATTTTTGGCCTTGATTTTAAAATGATTCAGAAGATTCCGTTTGATTCCAGTTTAAGCGCATAGTCATTATCCGGCATAAACCGTGACCAGCACCTCGCCTTTTTTCACGCTGGGCGTCACGCGGTGCGCCCAGGTATACTCCGCATTATCAAAAGGGCGAAGGGCTTCGTGCAGCAGGTCCGCGGCCTCTGTCAGATCTTCGAAGGAGAGATCATCTTCGTCGTTGGTTGTGATGAAGGCGAGGAGCCCTGTTTGCACGGCGGACGGGGGAATGCCGGCATAGACTTGCTTCAGCGCCTTCCGCATGGCTGTTGCCGGGCGATTTTCGCCGACCGCGGTAGCCATGCCAAATCGTATGCCCCCTGTACGGCTTAAAACGGTTTTGATGTCGTCAAGATCAAGGCCCACAAGCCCCGGATAATAGACCGGGTGACAGAGGCCAAAAATCGCGTACGGCATTAATGCGGTTGTGTCGGCTGGTGTTGCGGGGACGTTCACAATGACGTCGTTTGGCTGCCGGGTCCATACAGGTTGCCGGGCATTTGCCGGCGCGGCCGGGGCCAGGCAAAAGGTTACGGTCATGTTGGAAGATTGTCTGCGCCATTCGGCAAATTGAGTGCGCAGTGCTTCGGGTATACCCCTTTCCGTGTCGGCGACAATGAGTGCCAGGTGGCTTTCGGCCAACAAATCTGTGAGAAGGGTGCGGGTTGCTTCCGGCAGATACAGGTTGGTGTCTTCTGTGTCGTGCGTGTCCACAAAGAGGTAGTCCACGTTGCGGTCGATGTGGCCGAACCGGTGGACCATCCGTGAAACAGCATACAGGCCGGGTCTGCCCATGCAGAAGACTGTTGTTTTGAAAGAATCATCAGGATGAGTCATAGGAGCAAGCCTTTTTATTTCTATGGGCCGGGGCGATGGCGCCAGCGAGTCGGTCGGCGAGGGTGCAGATAACGACAATGGGAGAACGGTTCCGGCGCATGCGGCCAGAGCGTTCAGAAGAAAGTCGCAGCGACTTATAGTTCGGGTTGTGGTCATGGTGTAGTCCTTTTTTTATTTTGAATATCCCGCTATGATGTTCCATAAGTAGGAACGGGACAGGTTTTATACCTGCTGACCTTCTCGGGTCCTTATTGTCTCAGGTTCCACTTTGTCAGACATGGGTCGCAAAAGCACATGGAATGGACGGCAGCGCCGCATTGCGGACAGGTAATCTGGTTGATTACCCCGGTCTCTATTTCTTCGAGGGGATCAGGATCAATTACATATTCTATGTCGGGGGGATGATGGCCGCAAAAAGCACAGGGCTTCAGCTTCCGGGTATCATCTGTTCCATGACCGGCACGTTGGTTCCATTGGCCGATGGCGGCGATTTCAACCTGCACACGGTCAGCGGTTATTCCTACGGTAGTAACGGGACCGACAGCCCGGCAGTACCCACAACGCAGTTGACATGCAATTTCCATGTCCGTGCTTGTTTTTAAATCTTCTGGCGGTGCATATTCCATGCGCAGCCATGTCTGGGCGTGGCCGCAAAAAGGACATGCCAGGCTGCGGGGCAAGTCTTCTTTTTTGCCCTGCGGCAGCCCGGGAAAAGTAATATCGGTCAACGGGATTATCCGCTCAGCCTGCAATGGACTTATTCTAACTTCATCACATTCATAGCGACCTTCCACGATGACCGGCCTGCCCGGCAGCAAGGCGTGCCGGGCAGACTCGTAAATTTCAGCCGGAATGACGACTTCGATTGCCGCATTGTTGTCTTCCAGCTCCGCCAGGGCCATGGGACACCCATCTTTGCCCTGCTTATACTCAACCGCTTTCCAGATACCATCGACAGCGACCCGGCCGCCTTGAGGATTTTCGTAAATGGAGCACAGGGGGGTAGTAGTCGGGCGCTTCAATTTTGCATGACAATATGCCGGGGGCGCCGGGGTTAAACAGATTCCCATCGCCCTTTTTTCAAGGGCCCGCCGAAGGTGTGGGGACCATTCGCCGACCTCCGGCAGAGCCGGGACAGCCGGCTTTCGGGGCTGTTGTAGATCGAGTGACGGCTTCAAAATCTCATCAAGAACTGCCATCATTTGCGACCGGGTGGCGCCGGTGCTGTCAAACGCACCGGCTTTGACCAGGTTTTCAAGAGCTTTTCTATCCTGCAGTAGTTCCGGACGCCCGGCCGACATGCGGTTACAGAAATCAGACAGGGATACAAATGGACCGGCGGCGGTGCGCTCGGCAATAATTGCGTCTATCAGTCCTTTGTCTGTTTTCTTGACGCATGCCAGACCGCATCGTATCTGCCCGTTGACCACTGTAAATTGTCTGGCACTTTGATTGACATCCGGCGGCAGGACAGGGATGTTGCTGTCGCGGCATTCACCAATTAAGCGGGCGATCCTGTCTACACACCCGAAACTTATGTCCAGCCACACCGCCATGAATTCAGCTGGAAAGTGCGCTTTGAGACATGCCATCTGCCAGGCAATGAAGGCATAGGCGATGCTGTGGGCTTTGTTGAATCCATAGGCGCCAAAGTATTCGAGTTGTTCAAACAGTTGCAACGCCGTGGCTTTGTCAATGCCTTTGGCGGCGGCGCCGTTAATAAACCGTTGGCGGTGATCTGCAATTTTTTCGGCTATCCTTTTTCCCATCGCCTTGCGAAAATCGTCGGATTGTCCCGGCGTGTAGCCTGCCAGCACCTGGACCGCCTGCATGATCTGCTCCTGATAGACCGGCAGGCCACAGGTCTCTTTTAAAATCGGTTCCAGTTTCGCCGTGGGATAAGTTGTGTCTTTCAGGCCTTGTTTTCTTCCAAGGTAATCTGCAACCATGCCATTTTCCAAAAGGCCTGGACGATACAGGGCGATCAGCACGGCAACTTCAGACAGCGATCGCGGCCGGGCTTTTACCAGCAGCTCTTTCATGCCGGTGCTTGCAAGCTGAAACACACCGAAAGTGTCTCCTTTGGACAGAAGCTGACAGGTGGCGGCGTCCGTGGTGTCTATCCGGGAAAGGTCCGGCGTTTGCCGGCCCTGGTTCTTTATCAGTTGCAAGGTATCGCTGATAACCGTCAGGTCCCTCATGCCCAGCAGGTCCAGCCTGGCCAACCCCATGGTTTCCAACGACCGGGCGTCAAGCTGGGTTATCATTTCACCTTTAAAACGATATAAGGGCGTGTAACAGGTCAACGGTTTATCGCTCAAGACAATCCCGGCGGCGTTCATAAGAATATGGAACGGCAACCCTTCCAGCTTCCGGATGACGTCCATCAGCTCACCAAACTCTGGTTTTGAATCGATCAGTGCCCTCAAGGCCGGCTCTTTTTTCAGGGCGTCGTCCAGACTTCTGGCGCCAGGCGGTATCAGCTTTGCGACTTTGTTCACGTCGTCCAACGGCATAATCAGCGCCCGACCCACCTCCCGGAGAGCGGCCCTGCTTCTCATGGTGCCTAAAGTTGCGATACAGGCCGCATAGTCCTCCCCGTCATCCCGGTTGTATTTGTCCATCAGATATTGGTGTATTTTTTCCCGGCCGTTAATGCAGATGTCCACGTCGATATCCGGCATGACGTTTCGTTCCGGGTTCAAAAACCGTTCAAACAGCAGACCGTGCTCGATGGGATCAACACCGGTGATGCCCAGGCAGTAACAGACCAGGCTGCCGGGCGCAGATCCCCGGCCCGGGCCGGTGAGGATACCGTTGTTTTTAGCATACGCAATAAAATCGGCTATGATCAGAAAGTAGCCGGGGGCCCCCATCTCATTGATTACAGCCAGCTCATACGCTAACCGCTGTTGATAAACCGATTTATCGGCGTGGCTGCTCTGCTTGCAAATGTGCTGCCATCGTTTTTTCAGGCCGGCCATGGCGCTATCTTCAAGCATGTCAGCCATGGTCTTGCCCGGTGGTGTTTCAAGCACGGGAAAATGCCGGGCGCTGAAGTCAAAGGCCACCTGGCACCGCTCTGCAATGGCTACGGTGTTGGCCGCGGCCCTGGGAAAGGGCTCCAGAAAAACGCACATCTCCCCGGTGGACTTGAAGTTGAGCTGGTTGGTATCAAACTTAAGCCGGTCGGTATCGTGGATGGTCTGGCCTGTCTGAAGACATAAGGCAATCTCGTGGGCACGGCTGTCTTCAGGGTCCAGGTAATGACAGTCATTGGTGCCCACCAGGGGGATGGAAAGTCGCCGGCTCATGTCCAGCAGGGCGTTGTTGACCGTTTCCTGTTCGGGCAGGCCGTTGTTCTGGACTTCCAGAAAAAAATTTCTGTCCCCCAGCATATCGCAATACTGCCGTGCCGCGGCATCGGCTTCGTCCTGCCTGCCCCTGCAGATCAGGTGGGGTATTTCTCCTTTCAGGCAGGCAGACAGACCGATCAGGCCTTTGGCGTGTTTTTGTAGCAATGCTTTATCAATCCGGGGTTTGTGAAAAAAACCGTCCTGCTGGGCGATAGTGGCCAACCGGCAGAGGTTGCGATAGCCTTCCATGGTTTCGGCCAGCAAAACAAGATGGGACAGGCCGGCGTGGTCTGCCGGTGTTTTGTCGGCGATGGTCCGCGGCGCCACATAGCATTCACAGCCGATTATGGGTTTAATGCCCGCCCTGACGGCTTCCATGTAAAATTGAATAACGCCGAACATGGTGCCGTGGTCGGTGATGGCCACGGCCGGCATCTTGTATTCAACGGCCCGCGCAACCAGATCGTCCGGGCGAATTATCCCGTCCAGCAGGCTGTAGCAGGTGTGAACATGAAGATGGACAAATTGATCTGGGACGGTCGTCATGGCGGCTCCTTTGGACTTAACTGTTTAATCGATATTTACGCAGGGGCGAACCTTGTGTCCGCCCTTTGACCGGGCAGACACGCAGGTCTGCTCCTGCCATTCAATGCGCAGCGATCCTGTTTAATCAAATTATAGATTTGGGTTGTTCCAGATGACGGAACGATAAGACGCTTTTGAAAAACAACTGACACCGGGCGAAGGGTGAAATATTCGCTTTAAATCTCCCAAACATCCCCGTCATTTAATACCTTGACCCTGGCCGGGTCGATGAACTGATCATAATCATCCGGGTGGAAGGTGTGGATGGGGATAAGGAGTCCGGGATTGACGGCTTTGACCAATCGGCCCAGGTCCTTGATGGTGGCATGGCCGCTGGTGTGGATGTGTTTGATCTGCCCGTCGGGGATATTTTTAGTCCGGAGAAAGGCGGCAAAATTTTTTTCCGGGTCTTTCAGGTAGCCGGACCACATGGACCACATGCAGGTGATCTGATCGGCCCCAAGGCCTTTAGTCAGAGTCGGCAGGGTCCTGTTGGGTTTGGCCAGAACAAGAAATTTGTCAGGGTTGTTGAAAATTTCCTCCGGCTTGACGGTGCCGCCCTTGTTGTTAAGTGTAATAACAAACCCCTTGTGCCCATTTTCTTCTAATGCGTGAACGTGCCATGGCCACGACAGAAGACGGACTTCATCCCAGAAAAATTGGGGAATGTTTCTTGATGTGTTCTTTAAAAGATACAAAATGTAGGCAGTATAATAATCCATCACCAGTTCACGGCCTGTTGCTTGAGCTGCCCGGCAGGCGCTGACAACCCGGTCCACATTCTGGGAGGAGCAGAACAAAAGTACCAGGTTAGGGTCATCTTTAATTTCGTTGATCAGGGCTTCTTTAACCGAAGACTCATCGGGGTAGGCGTATTCCGTGGGGCCTCTGCCCAGGGATGATCCCTCCATCAGCATGGCATCCACGTTTTTCGGTGGATTTTTAAGAAGATTTTCAAATGTCCGGTATTTATAGCCGTGGGCGCGGAGATCCCCGGTAAAAAACACCTTTTTGCCGGCGGCTTCCACTTCCACGGCCATGGCGCCCGGTGCGGAATGGTCCACTGGATGCGATTTGATGGTAAAGGGGCCGACAGTAACCGGCTGCCAGTGCGCCTTGATGATTGTCAGGCGGGCGGGGTCAAGCTGATCCGGAAAAAACAGGCGGATAGCGCCGATCAGGTCGGCCGTGGTCTGGCCGGCAAATATCGGAATGTCGGGTTTTACAAACTGGCTCAGGCCGAAATGATCCCGGTGGGCATGGGTCAGCACGATACCGGCAAGGTTGCATTCAGACTTGTCATACAGGCCCGGCACCCGGGGCAGAATGTCGTCCGCCATCAGTTTTTCTATCGGCCGCTTGACCGTATTCTCATCAAACTCCGTTCCATTCGGGTTGACCAGGGGCATGCCCATGTCCAGCAGCAGGCCTTGCCCTTCAGCCCGCAGCTCAACACAGGTCCCGCCGATCATGTGGGTGCCTTTGTGGGGAATTATTTGCATTTTTCCCCTATTTAATTAATGGGTATGATTTGTTGGACCTTGTACGTCGCGTCATTGTAGTAGGCAACATGTGGAAGAATAGAGTCGTTGCCCATGCATAATGGTGTCCATGGTGAAAGTGTCTTTTTGGCCTGCTCAAATTCATCTTTATCTTTATGGGCGATTGTTAGAACAGCCTCAATTTTTAAATTTTTAGGAAGACGACCATTAAAGCCAAATAGCTTATACCATTCTGGCCCTGACTGTGAACGCAACACCATTCTGAGAGTACTCGCATATATAATACTCTGCTTGATAGCTTTTATTAGAGCAGCGTTTGGCATACCCGGTTTTTTCAATTCCCACACAGAAAGCCTTGCATTTCTTCCACCTTTTCCTCTTCGAGCCAGTATGTCCATATTTCCACCACGACTCTCCTCAGGAACACCTGAAGAACCTTTTATTGGGAGAGGGACCTGGAGAGGGCAATCTGCAAAGAAAACGGGTTGAATATTAGAAATTCCTGACTTACTCGGAAACTTTTTCATGCTATTTATAATCTCTGTCTCAACAAGGTGCTCACGAGAATGTGGCGTCGGATTTTTAATTGCCTTGAATAGTTCTCTAAAACGCTTTGCGCGTGCACTATCCCATGGGATTTTACCTGCATTAAACTTAGAACGAAAATTTTTATCAAAGTCTCTTTCGGTCCAGTTTACATGCTTTGGCTCAATGCTAAGCTGGACCGCTTGTTTCCCATTTGCCTGAATCACTGCTACTTCCTGCCCAAAGAAACGGAGCGAAAAGTAAGCCGGAGCATTTTTTATTCTTGATACACTCGTGTACACTCGGAGAGGGTCCCACTGGTGAAACCTCTTTCTTGCTTCTTCCGTCTTTGCTTTGTTTTTATTAACGTCATTTACCCAACCAGCGATCCTTTGCTCAAAGGAAGCTTTCTTGCCGTTCCATAATTTTTCTACGTCTCGAACTAAAGTTTGCATGTTAACCCTCCTGTTCAAAATTTGGTTGCCGCAACAATGCACCCTTAACCTCTTCTCCGCTTACCGCCACTATATAGCTGTTTTTCTGCCTCGACAGTTTTTCCATGGCTGTTTCTGAAAACCGCACATCTTCCAACGCACTTGCAAAAATGATGATCAAGCCCCTGTCAGCCCTTCTGTATTGCCCGGCTTTTAAATAAGGATTCATATCCAGGGTATCCAGGAGGCAAGGCGTTTTTATGCCCTCACCGGCCAAGTTTTCCACTATTGTCCTTGTTGCTGTTTTGTACCCGTAGGTCGTGTATGGCCGGGGGTGGACGGTCAACTCCGGGTCGCCAAATGCGGCCAGGTAAAGCCGGAGCCTTATATCACTGTCTTTAATGGAATAAATTGTTTTGATCATTTTCGATATTTCTACCGCATACGCACCCAACCCCTTTTGTATATAAATAAAGAGCTGGCTGTAGCCCCTTGCCAGGCTGTGGCAATCTATCATCCCCTGGACCCGTCGGGATTGCCTGAATCCACCCCCAGGTATTTCCGGGGCGCTGGTGCTGAGTTTTTTCTTTAAAGCCGGCCAGGGTTGCAGTTGTTCGGGATCTGCTTGAATTTTATATTCCATAATGGTGTCAGTCACGCTCGTTTATTCCAGAGCACCATCAGATCGTCTTTATCATTTGCCGGGCCTGTGGCGCCGCAGTCGGAGCAGAAGATTTCAACGAGTATGGGTGCAGGTTCAGGGTCGCGAAGCACTTCCGGCTGTTCCCCGCAGAAGGGGCAGTTTTTAAGATTGGGAGGTGCATCCTTGTGCCGCCCGAGGCGTTGGTTCCACTGTTCAAGGACTGCGGCTTCAGATTCGGCGTGCTTTGCGGTTGTTTTTACCATGAGGGAGGGGCCTTCGGCGTTACAGGTCTTGCAGCACACCTGATATATAGTTACTTCCTGCAGATCCCCAGTCCCCCCGAGAACAGGGATGGTCTCTGAACGCACAGATATATCCGCTTGCCCGCAAAACGGACAGGGCTTAACGCCGGTAATTGTATCTTTTTCAGACATTTGATACCCCCCTCTAAAGGTGTCGCAAGCCGTTTTTCCTCCCGACCCGATTGTTTCATGAAAGTTTTTTGCTTTTTTTTCGCCAATAATAGGCGATCCCCCTTACATCCTCTGCCTTCGGGTCTTCGTCCTCCCATAGATCCATACAGACCAGGGCCGGTTTGTCAAGGGTTGCCTGTTCAAAATTCGGGTCGTTCTGGAGTTCCTGGCTCGTCTCGTGAGAGAAGGCCATGAAATCGCCATCATCATCTACAATATACCGTTCAGACCTGGAATCATACTTAAATAGTTCACCATAATAAACAGGTGAAAACCCGTCTGCGTCTTCTTCGGCCTCAAAATAGTGGCCCACAGCCCTTGACGGATCCATATCCCTGAACCGTTCCTGCCACATGCCGATTATACCGGCTGTTTTGTCTTTATTTTTGCTGAACCTGCACTCCGTGAGCGTTATTTTTTGAACGTGGGCAATAACCCTCCCTTTATTTTCGCCTTCAAGGGTTTCAACACTGAATACCCCTTTTTTCTGGTTAAAATACACCAGTACTTTTGTTTGTTCCATGCATCTTTCCTCTCTCAGTGACTTATGGCTTTTATTCATAATCCCTCTGCCTGATACAACAGCGGGATAAAACCGCTGATGGCCTGGCGGATATGCTCACTGCTCAAATCGAACAGTTCTTTTATGGTAAGTTGGAGTGACGCCAGCCGCCGAAGCCGGTTGTTGGGCAGGACGATTAACGCATCCGTAAATTGGCCCAGGACGGCCAGCCCCTTTTCGGCATTTTGCATTCGCTTTTTTGATTCAAAAGAAAAGGGCAGTGTGACCAGTGCCACAGTGATGGCGCCCAGGTCCCTGCCCATTCGTGCGATTTCAATGGCGGCGCCGGTACCGGTGCCGCCGCCAAGGCCGGCAACAATAAAAACCAGTTGGAAGGCCTCCAGTGCCGGCATGATGGTATCCCGGCTTTCAATGGCGCAGTCCCGGCCCAGGCGAACATTTCCCTTGGCGCCAGGGCCATCAAAAGATTTTACGCCGATGGGCAGAAGGATGTCCGCCTCACAGCGACTTAATGACTCCCGGTCACAGTTCACCGCAATATATTGTGCTCTATCAGGGTCATTGATGCCGGTGCGTTTCAGGTAGTTCACCATATTCAGGCCCGCGCCGCCGACACCAACGATTGCAATTGTCGGCCTATTCATCATCATCCGGATCAAAGCCGTTGCCGACTTCCCGCAGGGTTTCCGCTGCTTTTCGGGCAACATCAACGTCATCATCGCCAGCCAGTTTTTTCAAAAAAGCGGCCGGCGTGTATATATTTGCCGCCAGGTTGTAGCGGGTTGCCGGATCAGGATGGCGGATCAGGTTTTCGCAGAGCCAGTTTAAGTCGCACACTTTATACTTCCGCGCCAACTCTTTTAAATTAATGGCCAGTGCCCTCAGGATCTCGGCATCGCCGGTGGCCAGGTATCGTTCCAGATCGCTTTGGGTCATGAGTGCCTGGGCCTCATCAGAAAGAATAATGGCGCGCATGACTTCCAGAGAGGTATCGGCGATCAGGAGCCGGCGGGTTTCTTCGGACAGGTACTGGTTTCCGGAAATATCCTTGCGGATTTCGCTGGAAGGGGACTTGGCCAGTTCATGAAAAATCTCCCGCATAGCCGGGTCATCATCCAAAGTAAATACAAATTCTTCCAGATGCCGGTGCCCCAGCAGCACTTCACGGTTGTTGATAATAAGCCTGGCGTTCATGATAACCTCCTTTTATTGGTACAAGTTTTATCCGGTTGTAAATCCCGGACATAAAGGTCAGCCCCCTTGTTCAAGACAGGGGGCAAGCCTGCAAAACACCGCATCGTGCAACACGTCAAAGACCTGCGTCATTGTCATGGCGTTTAAGTTGCGGTTTCTCAAGTCATCGTTTTTAAACACATGAAGCCGGTAAACAATCGGCTCCAGCTTTTCTAATGTTTCATCAGCCCTTTGATTTCTTGCGCCCTCAAACAGAAACGGCAGAAACACAAAGCACTCCACACTCATCTGCCGCCTGCTGCCATATTCGGCAAGCCACAGGGCAAAACTGGAACCGGCCTCGCCCCCAAGGCCCGCAATCACAAACAGCCGCCGCCGGTGACCAAGCAGGGGCGACACCCGCTGCTCAAAATCGGCCCCGGTCTCCCGGCTGTTTACCGTGATCTTTCGAAAGGCCGCGCACCGGGCAAGAGCCGACACGTCGGTGTCCACCGCCATAAACCAGGACCGGTTCAGCTTTCTTTCCATCAGGCGGTTTGCGCAGTTGATCCCCGCGCCCCCGGCAACGGCAATCATAAAATCTGTTTCCCCGATTCCGGTGCTCATCTCTTCCCCATCATACAGCCATCCATAACAGACTGAGCCGCTTTAAGTGTTTTCAGGGTTTCAGCCATTTTGATGATGCCCTTATCATCTACTGCACGATAATCTTGATCCATAATCGCAACCGTCATGTATCGCCCGTTGCCAAAACGGCCTGGACGCCTTGCTTTAAGCCCATGCTCCGAGCATTTTAAAATGATTTTCTCGTACCAGTGTTGGCGAAGATGACGCCGCTTTTCCGCATTCTCTACAAAGATTTTGAAACAAAGATTTTCCTGCTCAAGTTGCAAATAGATCTCGTATTCGTCTGTCCCAACAAAATGCCACCAAAACCCGAGGAATCCACCCGCTGGATTGGGTACATAATCCCAGTTTCCATCCTGAAGTTGTTGCTGAACCTCGGCGTAAAAACCTTTCCAGGCGTTCCAGGACCATTGGGATGGCGGGGAAACAAGGTAGCTCTGTACCTCGTTTTCTTCCTGGCGTAGATAATCGCTGAAATCACGAAAAATATCGCTTTGAGACCTGGCCGCCAGTCCGGCTTCATCTTCAAAAATATCAAGCAGGTCCAGTCGTCTAAGAACCTGATACCCATGCTTTTCGACTTCACTGTAGTCGCTTTGATCGCCTGTCTGGATATACACTTGAATCACCTTGTCAGCAGCGAAACCAAGCTTTTTGAATACATACTCTTTGTATCTTGCCAGTTGATCAGAGTGTTGCTTCATGCCAGCCTTATCTTCAATCAGGATGGCCATTTCATGATTTATGATGCAAAGAATATCAATGCCGCCGTCTTGCTTTCGTATCTCAATACTTGAGAAGGCCGCGGGTGCTTTGGCCCCGGAACGTTGATAAATCGAGTCTAAAAGATTTTTGGCCACCTTATGCAGATGTGGATAGTGCTGCCTGTGGTTGTTTTCTGCCCAGGATAGCAGCCAGCACAAAACGGCATCCTGTGAAAGTTCGGATGTGGCAAAGTGAAACAGATTCGGATGCATGGCTTTCCTTTATATTCGGGTTAAGGTTTCGCATAACCGGCGGCATTTCACCTCTGCATGCCTGATTACAGCATCACCCTAAAACAGAAACGTTCCATAGCACGGAACATAACTCCGGCTTTTTACCCCCGCCCTGTGATCGCCCCCTTTTCCACAATCCGCACTATCGTTCCACCTTATGAAACGGCAATGCCCCATCCTGTTAAGTTGATTTTCACCATCAAGTTGACATCACAGGCAAAAGAAATCGCCCCCCTGTGAAAACTTTTTGTCGAAAGTGTGACCTTCAGCGGTTTGCCGGCGAAAAACTTCAACCGGATTTTGTTAAAAGATGCGAAAGAAGACTTGCCCCATGCATTTTTTTGCCATATTAATAGACAATTACTTAATTTTCACAGGGGGAACAAAGCGTGCGGATGAAAAGTTGCGGGCTATTCCGGCGAGCCTCAGAAATCAAATGAAATCCCGAAAAAGACATACAGCGGACCTGCGCACCCGGATAATGGTTTTAAAAGGAGTAGTTTAGGTGGCACTTAAAAAATCGGAGCTTTACAGTTCACTCTGGGCTTCCTGCGATGAGCTTCGCGGCGGCATGGATGCCAGTCAGTATAAAGACTATGTCCTGTTCATGCTGTTTATCAAATACATCTCGGATAAATATGCCGCCTCCGACGATTACGCCCCGCCGGTCACCATCCCCAGGGGCGCAAGCTTTCAGGATATGGTCAAGCTCAAGGGCAAGAGCGATATCGGCGACAAGATCAACACCCAGATCATTCAGCCGTTGATCGACAGCAACTCCCGCCTGGCCCGCAGCGACTTTCCCGACTTCAACGACCCCAACAAGCTCGGCGAAGGCAAGGCCATGGTGGATCGCCTGACCAACCTGATCAGCATCTTCCAGAAACCGGAACTGGATTTTTCCAAAAACCGGGCCGACCATGACGATATTCTCGGCGATGCCTATGAATACCTGATGCGCCACTTTGCCCAGGAGAGCGGCAAAAGCAAGGGCCAATTCTACACGCCTTCGGAAGTCAGCCGGATTATTGCCAAAGTGATCGGTATTTCGCCGCAAAAAGCCGTTGCTTCCACCACGGCCTATGACCCGACCTGCGGCTCGGGGTCGCTGCTGTTGAAAGTGGCGGCCGAGGCGGGCAAACACATTACCCTTGAGGGGCAGGAAAAAGACGTGACCACCGCCGGTCTGGCCCGCATGAACATGATCCTGCACGACTTTCCAACCGCCAACATCCTCAATGGCAACACCCTGGCCTCTCCCAAATTCAAAGACGGCGAAAAGCTGCGCACCTATGACTTTGTGGTCGCCAATCCCCCGTTTTCTGACAAAACCTGGAGCACCGGGCTCACGTCCGAAAACGATCCCTACCAGCGCTTTGAATGGGGGGTGCCGCCGGCCAAGCAGGGCGATTACGCTTACCTGCTGCACATTATCCGCTCGATGAAAAGCACGGGCAAGGCGGCCTGCATTCTGCCGCACGGCGTGCTGTTTCGCGGCAATGCGGAAAACGTCATCCGCAAGCGGCTTGTCCGGTCCGGCTACCTGAAAGGCATCATCGGCCTGCCCGCCAACCTGTTTTACGGCACCGGCATTCCGGCCTGCATCCTGGTGCTGGACAAGGAAAACGCCACGGCCCGCAAAGGCATTTTCATGATCGACGCCTCCAGGGGCTTTATCAAGGACGGCAACAAGAACCGCCTGCGCGAGCAGGACATTCATAAAATTGTCGATACCTTCCGCAAGCAAGCCGAAACGCCCCGCTATGCCCGCATGGTGCCCTTTGACGAGATCGCTGATTCCAAAAACGACTACAATCTCAATCTGCCGCGCTACATCGACGGCACCGAACCCGAAGACATTCAGGACATTGACGGCCATCTGCGCGGGGGCATTCCCGACCGGGATATTGACGCGCTTTCTGATTACTGGGCAATTCTTCCCACTGTTCGCGCCGCGCTTTTTAAGCCCCTGCGTCCCGGCTATGCGCAACTCGCCATTCCCCATTCTCAATTGAAGCAAGCCATTCTGGGTCACGACGAATTTACGGCCTTTAAAAAGACCGTGACAAAAATCTTTGACAAGTGGCAAAAGGCGAACACTCCGGCCCTGAAAGGCTTTGACAAAAAAGGACACCCCAGAGCCCTGATCGAGGCCATTGCCGAACACCTGTTGACCGCCTTCCGCGGCGCCCCGCTGCTTGACGCCTATGATGTCTACCAGCACCTGATGGACTACTGGGCCGAGGCCATGCAGGACGACTGTTACCTGATTGCCGCCGACGGCTGGGTCGCCAAACCCCACCGCGTCATGGAAGAGGTCAAGGCCGGCAAAAAAAAGGGCGAGATGAAAGACAAGGGCTGGGCCTGCGACCTGATTCCCAAGCCCTATATCGTGGCCCGCTATTTTGCCAAGGAACAGGCCGAGCTGGATGCCCTGCAAAGTGAACTGGAATCTGTTACTGCACGGATCACCGAGCTTGAAGAAGAACATGGCGGTGAAGAGGGCGCTTTTGCCGACCTGGACAAGATCAACAAGGGCGAGGTCAACAGGCGCTTAAAAGAGATCAAGGGCAATTCCGACTATGCCGACGAAGAAAAAATTCTAAAACAGTGGGCAAAGCTGGAACAGCAACAGAGCGGCCTCAAGAGCAAGATCAAGGAAGCCGATACCGCGCTCGATAAGTTGGCCTATGAAAAATACCCCCGGCTCAGCAAGGATGAAATCAAGACACTGGTGGTGGATGACAAGTGGCTGACCACCCTGGCCGTGGCCGTTCAGGGCGAACTGGATCGCGTCTCGCAAACCCTCACCTCCCGCATTCGCCAGCTGGCCGAACGTTACGCCACGCCCCTGCCGCGTCTGGTGAACGAAGTGACGGACCTTTCCGGCCGGGTTGATGCGCATCTGAAAAAAATGGGGTATCAGCCATGAAAGAATCCCAGACCATTGTTAATCCTTATCCCAGCCCGATCAGCTACAAAGGGGAATATCATTATCGCAGCGGCAGCACTAAACAGCAGCTCAAAGGGGCGGCGCTGGAAACCTTTCTGCTGCGCAAGCAGGGCCGGCATTGGGACAGCGTGCCGACGCCCTATGCCAAAGAAGAGGACCTGGATGCCAATGCCTTCAAACAATTCCGACGGGCTGCGGCCAAAAGCGGTCGCATGGATGCGAGCGTCCTGGAAGACAGCCCGCGGCGCATTCTGGAAAACCTGAATCTGATTGAAGGCGGCCATTTGCGCCGGGCGGCGGTTCTGCTGTTTCACGAAACCCCGGAACGTTTTATCACCGGCGCCTATGTGAAAATCGGCTTTTTCCGCACCGACGCCGATCTGATTTATCAGGATGAGGTTCAGGGCAACCTCTTTGATCAGGCCCGCAAAACCCTCGATCTGCTCCTGACCAAATACATGAAAGCTTATATCCGCTACGAGGGCATCACCCGGGTGGAACGATTTCTTTTTCCTCCCGAAG
The DNA here is from genome assembly GCF_000018405.1 of Desulfosudis oleivorans Hxd3. NCBI lineage: Bacteria > Pseudomonadati > Thermodesulfobacteriota > Desulfobacteria > Desulfobacterales > Desulfosudaceae > Desulfosudis > Desulfosudis oleivorans. The sequence continues at coordinate 285,232 of NC_009943.1, read as the reverse complement.
CCCTGCGTGAGCTCATCCTCAACGCGCTGGTGCATCGGGATTACGGCAGCGGCGCGCCCATTCAGATTCGCGTGTACGAGGATCAATTGTGGATTGCCAACGATGCCATCATTCCGCCGGACTTTACCGTCGAGCATCTGCTTTCCCGCCATGTCTCCAAACCCCACAATCCGCTCATTGCCGGCGCCTTTTTTCGCACCGGCGATATCGAGTCCTGGGGACGCGGCATCGAAAAAGTCCGCACTGCCTGCGAGGAAAACGGCACGGATTTCCCCTCCTTTCGGTTTGAGCCGACTGGTCTCATGGTCATGTTCAAAGGCCGGATTCCTGTGGAAGAAGCAACCCCAACTGAAACAGAAGCGTCGGGAAAACGTCGGGAAAACGTCGGGAAAGTGTCGGGAAAGATTCTTGATGCCTGTCGGGAAAATCCATCCATAACCATACCTGAAATGGCAGAACTGATCGGCATTACCGAACGCTCTATCCAGAGGAATATTCAGAAATTGAAGACCGATGGTTTTCTTTGTCGCGTGGGTGGCAGAAAAGAAGGCCACTGGGAGGTGACGGGCGAGAATGGAGAATTGAAAATGGAGAATGGAGAATGAAAAGCAAAGAAAATTCTCAATTCTCAACTCGCCATTCTCCATCGGTTCCGCCGGGATACAAACAGACCGAGGTGGGGGTGATTCCGGAGGATTGGGAAGTTAAGCCTCTCGCTTTTGTTGTGAAATACACAAACGGAAAGGCGCACGAGCAAAGCATCACGGATTCGGGCAATTTTGTGGTTGTAAATTCCAAGTTCATTTCAACTGAAGGTATCATTCGTAAATTTGCTCAAATGCGTTTCTGCCCAGCGGAGAAAGGGGATGTGCTCATGGTGATGAGCGATGTCCCAAACGGAAGAGCCATTGCAAAATGTTTTTGGGTAGATTGCGAAGATACTTACACTGTCAATCAGCGTATTTGTGTCCTGAATCCTTGTGGGATAGATGGCAAACTTCTGTATTACAAACTCGACCGGAATCCGTTCTATTTGACATTTGATGATGGTGCTAAACAGACGAACCTCCGAAAGGAAGACGTCCTTTCTTGCCCTCTGTCAATTCCAAATACCGAAGCCGAACAACGCGCCATCGCTGCCGCCTTGAGCGACGTGGATGCCCTGCTGGATGGCCTCGACCGGCTGATCGCCAAAAAGCGCGACCTCAAACAGGCCGCCATGCAGCAACTCCTCACCGGCCAAACCCGCCTGCCGGGGTTTAAGGGGGAGTGGGAGATTAAACGGTTGGGGGATGTACTTATGGTCCGTCACGGCAAGAGTCAGCGCGGCATCTCTGTGTCTGACGGGAAGTACCCGATTCTTGCATCCGGTGGAGAAATTGGACGAACCAATACCTGCATTTACGACAAGCCCTCTGTTTTGATTGGGCGAAAAGGAACGATTGATTCACCACAGTATGTGGACTCTCCCTTTTGGACGGTGGACACGTTGTTTTTTACGGAAATTTCTACCGAAGCGAACGCCAAGTTCATTTTTTCCAAGTTCTCTATAATCCCTTGGAGAACTTACAACGAGGCTTCGGGTGTGCCCAGCTTAAACGCAAAAACTATCGAAAATATCGAGATTTTTTTACCCTCCCCCACCGAACAAACCGCCATCGCCCAAGTCCTCTCCGACATGGACGCCGAAATCGCCGCCCTGGAACAGCGCCGCAACAAAACCAGAGACATCAAACAGGCCATGATGCAGGAACTTTTAACTGGAAAGACGAGGCTGGTATGAGCGAATTCATTTACACGGTTGAAGAAATATTCGATTCTTCCACCATGAAAGGCTGTCTTACACAACATGGGTGTAGCGCCTTCAGGATTCCATCATACCAGCGGGGGTATAAGTGGGGGTCTGAAACCAACCAGCCGGTTGAACGCCTGCTGAGCGATTTGATAAAAGCCTGGAAGGCCGGCGCAAAAGAATATCTCCTGCAAGCGATAACTGTGAAAAAAAACTCATCCGGTAATAAAAATTATTTTTTGGAAGTTATTGATGGCCAACAACGCTTGACCACGCTTTTTATCCTTCTCTATGTGCTGGAACGACAGATCGAGCCGGAAGTTTTCGGAAAAACTATTGCGGCAGACAAACTCCTCTATAGTATACGCCACGAACAACAGAGTTTGGATGATCTGATTAAAAATTGTGTTGACACCACAAAAGAGAAGGCCATCCCATTCGAAGAACTTAAAGAAAAACAGAGGGTTGAAGAAGAAACCCAGCAGGATGTTTACTATCTTAAATGTGCATTTTTTCGCTGTGTTTGCGAGTTAGATTCCATTTCAGTGGAAAACAATGGCGGCCATGACAAGCTGAATGGTCTCAAAAATTTTGTACTTACAAAAACAAAACTGCTGGTAAACGCAGTAGAACCTCACATCAGGGGCGAGGATATTTTCTGCAATCTAAATTCCAACAGAGTCTTTCTAACCGAGACCGAACTCATCAAGGGGCTTTTGCTCACAAGGGTCGCACGCGAATCAGCTACGGCTCGTCCACGACAATACCGGGAAATTTTGGAAAAGCGTATTCATCTTGGCCGGAAGTGGGACGAAATTTCTCGATGGGCCAATCAGCCCAATATTCGTTCACTCTATTTCACAGCATTCAAAAACAGCGGAGATGACCACATGCATGACATCCTGGAACTGGTGGCTTTGCAAATGAAGAACTCGTATGAGCAAACCAGTAAAGGCAGCGTGGCCGAGAATCCGCTATTCGAATATTTTCTCGAACAAGGTGAACAAGGTAGATGGGAACCCATATTTTTATTGCTCAACAATACGTATGCGACTCTTGATGAATGGTATGAATGTACTGAGGATTATCATCTACTGGGGTACTGCCTTGTTGAAAAAAACGAAACCGAACAGAAAGTTTTGCTCAAGGATCTTCTTGGGAAATCAACAAAGGTCGAGGTAAGAAAGTGCCTTCTGGAGCAGCGAAATGAGATTATAAAATCTGATTCTGAAAAACAAATTTTGGCATACGGTGAAGACAATCAGCGGATCAAGTCTATTCTGCTGGCCTTGAGCGTGTTTAGAGGACGGGAGATTGGGGGGCGGTTTGATTTCTTTGCCTATCAGCACGAAGACTGGTCTTTGGAACATATATTCCCGCAAACCCCTTTTGGCAAGGAGGCAAAGCTCACACATGAGCAGGAAAAAACGGCTTTTGATGTTCTGATCAATAACGAAGGAAATATTCTTTCAGAGGAAGAGCGCAAAAATATCGAGATTGCACGCGCTTCTCAGGAAAATGCCGAGACAATGATGGCCAAGGTTAATGAAATTCTAATAAAAGTGCCTCTTCTACATCAACTTGGCAATCTCTGCCTGCTTAGCCGCAAAGATAACACAGCAATGGGGTGTCTAATGTTTGATGATAAGCGGAAGGTGATTCGCGACCGGATTGCCCGGGGAAGTTTTGTCCCCAGTCACACATACGAGGTGTTCAGCAAAATGATTGTCGGGAAAGACACCAGTTTACAAGTATGGTCAAAATCGGATATCGAGTCCCATCAAAAAGAGATCGTCAAACGTGTGAAAGAACTGATAGAGGAGAAGAGTTCATGAGGACAGGACGCTACAGCATAGCTGAACTGTTTGGCAATCGCCACATAGAGCAACTGGTGATTCCAGAGATACAACGCGACTATGTATGGAAAGCTGAGCAGGTTCAGGGCTTGCTGGACTCGATCCTAAAAAATTTCAATGATTGGAAACAAGCAAAGGGGACTCCTCGTTTTAAAGTTGTTCCAGAAGAACCTCAGGATATTGAAAAACATCCTTCCCTGGAAAACGACTTCACGGCGTTCTATGCACAGCGGTACCATGGCACTAATATCGGATTTGTCTACGCATACAGCGATGGCGATCTTCCTGGACAATATTATCTGATTGATGGGCAGCAACGTCTAACCACATTATACCTTGTTCTTTTAGCAGTAGCCTCTCGCAACGATGATCTTAAAGAGCGATTTCGAGCACGTTATTGCCTCCAGTCGACTGATGCCAATCCTGGTGCAAAGGCAATTCCAACCAAACTTGATTATCGGTTGCGGGAACATATTACCGATTTTTTCCACCATTGCGTACCTTATCTTTTGGAAAATCCGGAGCATGCCGAAACACTCCAACAACAAAGCTGGTACCGGAAGAGACTGGACGAGGATAAAACCGTCAAAAACCTGATCAATAATTTTACTAAAATCTATTCGCATTTAGAGAACGAACTGGATAGTGATTGTTCAGATGACGCTTTCAAATACCTGGATGATCTTGTGGATTGTTGGTATTTCGATACCAATGAAAGCGTTCAGGGTGAGGAACTTTATATCTATCTCAACGCCCGCGGCGAAAGTACCGCAACGAATGAGAACAAAAAAGCGGAGTTGCTTAAGTCCCTATCTGATGAGAAAAAGGAAGATTGGGGGAAAAAATGGGAAGAATGGCAGGATTTCTTCTGGCAGAAACGTCGAAAGGGACTTGAGGATAAGCATAATAACCCCAATGCCGACCGGGGATTCAACAGCTTTCTGGCATGCATCAAAAATCTTGAGAAGCTGAAGAACAAGGGAGGCAACGAGTGCGAAGAAACATCTCTCGAAGTCATAGAAAAATATTTATCCGCACTTAAATGGTTGGGAGACAATAAAGGCAGTTTCAAGAAATTATACTCTTACTCGGGGTGGGTCGATTCATGGTTTAATGAAATATGGAGCGTTTTTAACAATCCGGCGATGACGGATTGGGACGCTAATTTTAAAGACGATAAAAAACCCACAGAACGCAACAAGATGGTTTTGATATGGGGCAGTCTTCTTTCAATCTTCAGCTATTTTGAAAGAAATGACTGGGAACCCGTGAGAATTAATATTGATGATATTGAACGTATATTTCGAACGATTAGAATTTTTTGGCTTCGATACAAAAACTATAACCGCTCCGTTGCTTCCCTACCGGCGGCTGTAAAAGACATCCTGTTTAATGACTCTCCGGAGTTTATAGGTTCCGAATCCAAGGAGGAAGCATTAAAGTGGAACCTTCTTAAAAATACGGGAGACGAAGAACGCCGTCATTTTGAAGCGGTCATATGGGAAATCGAAGACCATCCTTTTAACATAGACGGCCGCGATCTTGACAACCAGAATATCAGCCATCTCGTCGATTTGAACGAACAGTTGACATTAGAAACACTTAATAATGTCAAAGAAACATTCTACAGGCTTTTCCCAAAAGATAACAAGAAACAAGAAGAGCGCACCATTGCCCAAATATTGCTTTATTACGGTGAATTCTGGCATCACATCAGCCCATGGTATCATAAAAACTACGATTTCAGTGATTGGAGACGAACCATTCGGGGTAAAGGTAATGTTGAGCAAAATGTCGCGGCCAGCACGACGGTATTCCGACTATTTTTCCAAGACTTTATGAAGAAGAATAAGAGCCCAAACGAGTTCTTGAAGATGAAACAGGACGAATGGCCAGAGAGTATTGATCCTGTTTCTGAGACATCCTTGAGAAAAGCCCTGATATGGTATAGCCAAAAATTGCAGGATAACTTCCTTAAGGAAGGGATGTATGTGGTGATAGACCGGCCTCAATACGAAGAGAGCGATGCCAATTTCCCAAAACTTAGTCCGATCTGGAATACATCAGGTTCCTTTAAAGGTAGGAACAAAAAAATGTCGGAGCAGAAGGAAAATGGCTAAAGTGGCGGCTGAATTCAAGCATCCTGTTCGCTCCTTTGAGATGGCCAGTGCTAAGTCGGAGCCGATCAAAGCAGGTATGCCGTGTTGCGTTGATCCACAAAAGGTGTGCCATAGGCAGGTGAAACCATGACCGAACAACTCCGCCCTGAGCGGGTTACCCAGAATCGCGTGCTTGCCCTGTTTACCGACAAGTCCCGGCCGGACTGTCTTGGGTATCAACACCTGGGTGACTGGAGCAAGCGCGACAACAACCGAAATGCAAGGCCAAATAAATCAAACATTTTAAGGGGTGGAAGGTAATTCTCAATTTTCCACTCTCCATTCTCCATTGGAATTGATACAGGAACTTTTAACCGGAAAGACGGGGCTGCTATGAAAATCTCCACAATTCTCGACCACATCGACAGCGGCCACATGGCACTGCCGGAGTTCCAGCGTGGGTATGTCTGGAATCGCGACCAGGTGCGTGCCTTGTTCGATTCTCTTTACCGTCGTCATCCGGTGGGTGGCTTGCTGGTTTGGGCCACCGAATCCAGGTCCGCGACCCATCGTGGCGACGGGCCACTGGCGGCTGGTGTTGTCAAGCTGCTGCTGGACGGCCAGCAACGGATGACCACCCTGTACGGCGTGGCGAGAGGTAAGCCACCGAAGTTTTTTGACGGCAATTTGCAAGTTTTCACCGGCCTGCGGTTTCATCTGGAATCAGAAATCTTTGAATTCTATCAGCCGGTTAAGATGAAGGATGATTCGCTTTGGATCGATGTGACCGGGTTGATGAAAAACGGCTCCGCCGGATTGGGTAAATTCATTGCCACGCTCAGCACCAATCCTGAGCTGGCTCCCAAAATCGGTGACTTTGCCGGCCGGCTAAGTCAACTGCTGGGGATTCTGGAAATCGAATTGCATGCCGAGGAGGTGACCGGTGCGGACAAGCCGCTGGATGTGGTGGTGGATATTTTCAACCGCGTCAACAGCGGTGGCACCAAGCTTTCCAAAGGGGACCTGGCCCTGGCCAAAATCTGCGCCGAGTGGCCTGCGGGCCGCGATGTGATGCGGGCTACGCTCAAAAAATGGGCTGACGCGGATTATAACTTCAACCTCGACTGGTTGCTGCGTTCGGTTAACACCGTGCTGACCGGCGAGGCGAAGTTCCTTTATCTGCATGAGAAGAGCGCGGATGAGATCAAGGATGCGCTGAGCCGGGCCACCAGGCATATTGATACCTGCCTCAACTTAATCAGTGGCCGGCTCGGGCTGGATCATGACCAGGTGTTCTTCGGCCGGTTCGGCGTGCCGGTGATGGCCCGTTATCTTGACCAGCGCGAGTGCAACAAGCTCGGCTCAATGAATGAGAAGGAACGCGACAAGCTCCTCTTTTGGTTTGCCCAGGCCGCAATGTGGGGGCGTTTTTCCGGTTCAACAGAGTCTTTCATCGACAAGGATCTTGAGGCGATTGCCGACGGTGACGGCAATCTCGATCCGCTTCTTGAACAATTGCGCCTCTGGAACGGGGGGCTGCGGGTCGAGGCCGGGCATTTCACCGGCTGGAGCCTGGGCGCACGTTTTTACCCGGTGCTTTACCTGTTGACCCGTATGGGGGGATCCCGGGACTGGGGCACCGGCCTGCCGCTCAAAGCAAATTTGCTTGGAAAAATGAACCGGCTGGAAGTGCATCACATCTTCCCAAAGGCCAGACTTTACAAAGCCAAAGCCCTCGACTTCCGAAAGCCGGAGGTGAACGCACTGGCCAACTTCTGTTTTTTAACCAAAGACAGCAACCTGAAAATAAGCGACCGGCTGCCGGAGGAGTATTTCCCCGAGATAGAAGCGGCTCACCCCGGTGCGCTGGCCTCGCAATGGATTCCCGATGACCCTGTACTGTGGACGCTGGATCGGTACCGGGACTTTCTGGTGGCTCGTCAAAAACTGTTAGCCGCTGAACTGAATCACCAGATGGAGACGTTGCTTCACGGAGATACACAATGGCTTTCCAGTGGCGTCTCTCCGAAGCTGGAACCTGCCATAGTAGTGGGGGGAATCAGCAGCGAAAATGAAGAGGCCGAACTGGACAAACTTAATGCCTGGATAGAATCACTTGGGCTGCCTTCCGGCGTGATGTCATACGACTATGCCGATGCCCAGTCCGGCCGGCAGATCGCGGTGTTTGATCTGGCCTGGCCCCTGGGACTGCAAGAGGAATTGAGTCAGCCGGTGGCTGTCTTACTTAATGAGGAGCCCGCCACCATCGCCCTGGCCAGTCAGGCCGGTTTTCGTTGTTTTACCGATGGTCAGGCATTCCGCAAATATGTTGAACGTGAAATGATGGCGGGAGATGCCCATGCCTGAAAAACCCCGCCCTGAGCGGATTACCCAGAATCGCGTGATTGCCCTGTTTACCGACAAATCCCGGCCGGATTGTCTTGGGTATCAATACCTGGGTGACTGGAGCAAGCGCGACAACAACCGGCCCGTTGAGGCGGAGTATCTCCGGGCGAACCTGAAAAAGCGCGGCTATTCGGACGCCCATATTTCAGCCGCTCTGCTGCAACTGGAAATCGCCGCCGGCACCACCGGGGTGACGCTTTACCAGGCCAATCTGCGCACCTACAATCTGCTGCGCTACCCGGTGAAGGTGCTGCTGGCGCCGGGCCAGCCGCACGAGGATGTGCATTTGATCGACTGGGAACATCCTGAAAACAATGATTTTGCCCTGGCCGAGGAAGTGACCCTTAAAGGTGGCTACGAGCGGCGGCCCGACCTGGTATTGTACATCAACGGCATGGCCATTGGCGTGATTGAACTCAAGCGCAGCTCGGTGGAGGTGGCCGACGGGGTTCGCCAGCTCATCACCAACCAGGAAAAGATATTCAACGAGGGTTTCTTTTCCACGGTGCAGCTTGTGTTTGCGGGCAGCGATTCTCAAGGCTTGCGTTACGGCACCACCGGCACGCCGGAGCAGTTCTTTGTTCAATGGAAAGACGAGGAAGGCGACAGTGCGCTTGCGCCCGGCACCCTGCTTGACAAGCCCCTGGCCCAGATGTGCAACAAAAAGCGGTTGCTGGACCTGATTCGCAACTGCATTATTTTCGATGCCGGGCAGAAAAAGGTGCCCCGGCCCCATCAGTATTTCGGTTTTAAGGCTGCCCAGGAGAGAATCCGCCGGCGCGAGGGCGGCGTTATCTGGCACACCCAGGGCAGCGGCAAAAGCATCCTCATGGTGTTGATCGCCAAATGGCTGATGGAACACGACCCTGACGCGCGTATTCTGGTCATCACGGACCGGGACGAACTGGACAAACAGATTGTGGATGTAATGCGAAACGCCGGGGTGGTCGGCGAGGACGCACCTTCGCCGCGCATTACCTCGCGGGCGCAGTTTGTCGAAAAGATCGGTGCGACAACGCCGCGCCTGCTCTGCGCTCTGATTCACAAGTTCGAGACGACCGACCTGAAAGGCAACCCGCCGCCGATTCACGGGCGCTTCTACATTTTTGTGGATGAATGTCACCGCACCCAGGGCGGGGACATGAACCGGCAGATGAAACGGTGGATGCAGGACGCGATTTTTATCGGCTTTACCGGCACCCCGCTTTTGCGCCGGGACAAATTGATGACCCGGGATGTTTTTGGAACCTACATTCACACCTATAAATTCCACCAGGGCGTGGCCGACAAGGTCATTCTGGACCTCAAGTATGAGGCCCGCAATGTGCCGCAGCGCCTCACTTCCCAAAAAGCCATTGACGCCTGGTTTGAGCAGAAGACAAAAAACCTGAACAATTTTCAGAAGGCCATTGTAAGAAAAACCTGGGCCACCATGGAAAAGCTGATGAGCGCGGGCGAGCGCAAGCAACGCATTATTGCCGATATCATCCAGGATTTCAGCCTTAAACCGCGCCTGAACAATGATCGCGGCACCGCCATTCTGGTGACGGCCTCGATTTACGACGCCTGTCACTATTTCCGGCTGTTTCAAAACACCGGCTTTGGCGCGTACTGCGGCATCATCACCTCTTACGAGCCGAACGCCAACGCCATTTCCAAAGAACCGGCCAACAGCAATGAGCGCTACAAGTTTGACACCTATAAGCAGTGTGTTTTGGATGCGTTTACCACAACGGAAAAATACGAGGCGGAAACCAGGCGGCGCTTTATTGAAGAGCCGGCCAACTGCAAGCTGCTGATCGTGGTCAGCAAACTGCTGACCGGGTTTGACGCCCCCTCCTGCACCTATATCTATCTTGATAATGAGATGCATGACCACACCCTGTTTCAGGCTATCTGCCGCACCAACCGCCTGGATGGTGACGACAAGGAGTATGGCCACATTGTCGACTTCAAGGAGCTGTTCGGCGATGTGCAGCAGGCCATTGCCGTTTACAATTCCGATGAGCTGGATATAGACGAGGGCGGCGGGGGGGAGAACAACATCCACCTGAAGGACTGGCTGAAAGAGGGCAAAAAGAAACTTGATGACACCCGCGAGGCCCTGAAGTATCTCTGCGCGCCGGTTCCCGAGCCGCGTGAAATGGAGCAGTATCTTTTCTATTTCTGCGGCAACGCCGATAATCCGAACGCGCTTACCGACACAGAGGCCCTGCGCGTATCGTTCTACAAGTCAGTGGCCACGTTTGTGCGGGCGTTTGCCGCTGTTTCCCAATACCTGGCCGAGGCGGGGTATTCGGCCGCTGAAATTGCCACGCTGAACAACGAGGTCAAATTCTTCAGTGATACGCGGGCGGCCATTAAAAAACATTCCGGCGAAGAGTTGGACATCAAGCCCTATGAAGCGGACATGCGTCATCTGCTCAACACCTATATTCAGGCTGATCCGGCCGATCCACTGGGCGAAATGGACCGGTACTCGCTGGTGGAACTTATCATCAAAACCGGCATTCATGACGCCATTGCAAAAAAACTCAACGAAAAGGGAAAGCTGTCAAAGACCGCGGTTGCCGAGGGCATTATCCACAACATCCGCAAGACCATCATTCGGGAGCAGTTGGCCGATCCCCGATTCTACGAAGAGATGTCCAAGCTGTTGGATGATCTGATCAAACAGCGGCAGGATGATACAAAGTCCTATGAAGAATTTCTCAAACAGGCCGAGGCCCTGGTTAAAAAAATGTCCAAGGGGCAGCCTGGGAAAAATATTCCCCAGGAACTTCACGGAAGGCCCGAAGCAACCGTGATTTACAATAACCTGCCGGATATTCTGATGCACCTTGCGTCCGAAGACATGGTTCAGGATCCGGTAACCGGCTTCGGCGCTACCCGGCTCGGGCTTGCCCTGGAAATCGACCGCGCCATGCGGGAACACGCACCGGCCGGATGGAAGGGGGATGACACCCGGGAAAAACAGGTTTTAAATGCGTTGTTTCCCCTTTTAAAACGGAATCGCAAGGCAACGATGGCGGCGTTTGAACTCATAAAAAACATGTCGGGTTACGCATGAATGAAAATATTCGGATAGGCAACATTTCGATTGCGGTGACGCGGAAAAAGATCAAGAACGTTCACCTCTCGGTCCATCCGCCCAACGGACGGGTGACCATGTCCATTCCCGTGGGAACACGTCTGGATGTGGCCCGCGCCTATGCGATTTCCAAGCTCGCCTGGATTCGCGACAAGCAGGAGAAGCTTGCCGGGCAGGCCCGGGAAACGCCCCGAAAATTCATAGAACGTGAAAGCCATTATTTGTGGGGCCGCCGCCATCTGCTGGCCGTTGTTGAACGAAGCGCTAAACCGTCTGTTTCAGTTGACCATAAACGGATTACGCTTTTTGTTCGGCCCGGCAGCGATCAGGCCAAACGGGCCTCGGTTATCCATGAATGGCACAAGTCGCTTCTGCACGAAACCGTTCCCCGGCTTATCGGCAAGTGGGAATCCAGGCTGGGTGTAAAGGTGAACGCCTACTTTCTCCAGCGAATGAAAACCAAGTGGGGCAGCTGTAACTGCACCAAAAGGCACATTCGACTAAATACCGAGCTTGTGAAAAAACCAAAAGACCTGGTCGAATATGTCGTTGTTCATGAAATGGCCCACCTGATTGAACCGTCGCACAGCGACCGCTTTTATGCCCTCCTTGAGAAGCACTATCCTTTCTGGCGTGAAGCCCGCGCGGAACTCAATGAACTACCCCTGACGGCGGAAGAGTGGAAAAGTGATTATACCAGCAAAGTTAATCCGGTAATCCGACGGATTTATCGTTAATTTATGAGTCCGCACACGAAGGTGAGGTGGATATGAGTAATCGTAAAAACAAAACCACGAAAAGCATTGAAATGGACCCGTCAAGGGGTGAACTGCTGGTTTATCAGGGCAAGGATGGCGACATGAAGCTGGAGGTGCGGCTTTACGATGACACCATCTGGCTGACACAGGCACAGATGTCGGAACTGTTTGCCACGGACCGTAGCGTTATCACCAAACATCTTCGTAACATCTTTAATTCCGGAGAGTTAGAAAAAGATGCAGTATGTGCAAAATTTGCACATACTGCCGAAGACGGCAAGCAATATCAGGCCCAGTTTTATAATCTGGACGCCATCATTTCCGTGGGATATCGGGTCAACAGTATCCGGGGAACGCAATTTCGCATCTGGGCCACCCAGCGCCTGCGCGAATATATCGTCAAGGGTTTTGCCTTAAATGATGAACGGCTGAAAGAGCCGGAAGGCGGGCGCTACTTTGAAGAGTTGCTGGCCCGTATCCGTGATATCCGGTCTTCGGAAAAGGTTTTCTGGCGCAAGGTACTGGATATTTATGCCACCAGCATTGACTATGATCCCACGGTTGAGACCTCTCAGTCGTTTTTCAAGCAGGTGCAAAACATGATGCACTGGGCCGCCCATGGCCACACGGCGGCTGAACTGATTTATGAACGCGCCGATGCCGCGAGAACCAATATGGGAGTGACCAATTATCCGGGCAATAAACTGATCAAGCGCGATGTGGAAGTGGCCAAGAATTATTTAAACGAAGAAGAGCTGGATCTGCTCAACCGCATCGTGACCGCATATCTTGAGGTCGCTGAAATTCAGGCATTGAACCGCAACCCCATGACCATGGCCGATTGGATAGAGCGCCTGCACCAGTTTTTAACCATGACCGGTCGTGATCTGCTTTCCCACGCCGGAAAAATCAGCCATGAAGAGGCGTTGCGCAAAGCCCACGAGGAATACGAAAAGTTCAGGGTCAGACAGTTAGCGGAACCGACCGAGGCGGAAAAACACTTCGTTGAGGCGGAAAAAAAACTAAACCAGATTGAAATTGCCAATAAGAGCGGCGGCAGAAAAAAATTATAATCCTTAGCGATGGTGCCGAGCGCCTTATGTTTAAGGCCCAAAGAACAAGACGCATAAGAAAAACAAAACCACTACCGGCTAATAGAGGATTTTATAATGAGGGAACGTAGCTTACTCGGCTCTTTTAGAAACTATATAGTTGAAAAAAAAAGGATAGATCCCGAAGGTCGATTCCTGGCTATTTGTCTGAAGTCACTAATAGATGAAAACAAGGACATTTTGAACCTTTTTAAATGTTACACGTCGCATAGCAAAAAAGAGATTAAAACCATTCTAGAGGTTCCCTTTCCGGTTCTCTGGAATGATAATAAAGAAAGAAGAAGATCTGATGTTACTGTTTTCGACGAAAGTCAACACCCACTTTTGATATTTGAGGTGAAAATGGAAGACGAGCTATCAGAGGATCAGCTCGATGATTATATTAAGTATGCTTTAGCAATGAATGCTGGCTTTATATTGATCACAAAATATCCAGCCGAAGATTGGATTTGTAAAACCCTGAAAACAAAAATGAGCAGGCAATACGATATAGTGACCATAAATGATTTATATAAAAATTTGCGTCGCCTCAAAAGCAAAGGACTGTTTCAGCAGGAGTTTATAAAATATCTGGAGGAGAGTTGCATGATATACAATCAAATTTTGCCGCAAGAGGTCGGTCTTTTTTTGCAGAGTCTTTTTCTCCGAACAAGTCAACAGAACAGGGCTACTACAGAGAAAATAACAAGAGGCATACCATATGCGCTTGAGATAATAAATAGCAATCTGGAGTTTCTAGGTAATAGTGTTAGAGAAAAGATAGAGGTGCGATACAAGAAAAGGATGGTCGTTTCAGTGTTGAATGTGTTTGAGCCGTTTGTAACCAAAGAAACACTGGAAAAATTACTTAAAGTGGCTACAAAAGACGAAGATCATGAAGTTAGAGTCAAAAAATATAGTAATGAAATATACGGCTATTATTGGTTTTTTTGTTCATTGCAGCTTAATGACAATATTAAGTATGTCGGTTTGGAGTTCGGCTATGTGGCCACGGTGGAAAAAGGAATAAGCCGTAGAGATGTTGTATTTAAAAATTATGTGCAGCTGAATCCAGATCCAGATGGAGCTTCATATTTGGAAAGCCCGCATCCCTTAAAATATAAACAAAACAAGGGATGGGACGCTGGAGATGAGATCAAGGCTTTTGATTGGTTCTATAAAAGCATAAAGGTTGCGGCAGAAAGATATCTCAAACATTACAAAATGAACAAAAACCAGAAATTTAAAATTGCTTGTAAAAAAGTTGAAATGCTTTTGGATGATTAATGTTGCTAAATTTTTCCCGGGCCCCCAGGCCAGACCAGGTCTTAGCTGGTGCTGCGGCCGCCGCCGGGATTTTTTGAAGAATGCCCATATTGACCAGTTGGGCCAGGTCGCGCAAGGAGACGCAACCGTTCCAGGCGCATCTGCCCGGTTTTGGGTCATATTTTGACCCGATTATGGCGCGTAAGTGGATCATTGAAATACGATTTTCCAAATAGTCCGGTTTGCATTCTGGCTGCATGGGCCAAGGAAAACCGGCAAGCCGGAAGATTACACCAGCCCGTACATTACCTCCAGCAGCTTTACCTCGGCAAGGGTGTCCTGCCCGCAGTAGACGCGCAAGTTATCAAAAACTTTCTGCTGTTCTTCGGCGGGAAGAGCGTCTTTGAGGCAGCTTAAGTAGAGCTGGGCTGCGGCGCCGCCGTCGCTGATCTCAAGGGTGTCGTAGCGCATGTGGGGCACAAAGGCGGGGAGCACGCTTTTTAATGAGGCTGAGCCGTTCATGTCCGGGTGGTAGAGGTGGCGGGAGCGGAAGGGCACCAGCAGGTCGACCATGCGGGTGGAGATGCGGTTTAAGGCCGGTTTGAACTGGGGAAAGTCCCGGCCCAGTTCGTCGTTGATCCGCTTTTCAAAAGCCTTGTTGTAAACGATGACCGAGCCTTTGGTGCCGCAGTGGGCGATCAGTTTTTCAATAAAGGCCGGCCGGGGGTCTGTTTTTTCGGTGGAAAGAAACTCCACGTGGTTGACCGGGCCGTTTTTTTCGTTTTGAACATGAAGGGAAAACTGAAACGGCACCTGCTGATAGGGCCGGGTGCGGTCAAACAGGGGCACGGCATTGTTTATGGTTTCATAATCAAGAAAATAGAGCGGGTATTTTAAAGACAAAAGAAACTTCTGGATTTTGGCCGGGTCGAGCTGCACCTGGCCGGTTTTGCAGGCTTGGACCAGCACCTGCTGGCGGTTTGTCATGCGAAAATCGTCGGGGATTTCGCTGATCAGGGTGATGTCCCGGGCCAGAAGGGCGTTAAGCTTCGGGCCAGTGGGGAAAAGGTCGTAAACCGACCGGGGTGGATGGGTGGGCCAGCAGTGGCCGGTATAGTCGCATTCAAAGGGGGAAAAGCAGTGGTCGCCCGGGGCCACGTCCGGCTCTTTTTGTTGCCGGATGACGTCCAGGAGCCGGGCCACATGGCCGTCAACGTCGGCCAGCCGGGAGGTGACTTGCTCTGTACAGTCGGCCAGGGTAAACAGGGCCAAAAGGTCCAGGTCTCCGGACCGGACATATTGGTTGTTGATGTGCATGAGGATCGATTTTCGAATGTTGTAGCCCGCGCCGGTAAAGGCATGGCGCTGAAGGGCCATGTCGTCTACGTGGTAATCCTTGACGCCGGTGGACATCTTGACCTCGACCAGGTCCCAGGCGTCGGATTTGCCGACCTTTTTCAGGATATCGATTTTGGAGAACGCGCCATCCGGGGCTGCGGCCGTGGCTTCAAAGATATGAATGTGGCCATCGGCAACCGCTTTTTGCGTGGAGCAGATGGCCTTGTCGGTTGCCAGGTAGTCTTCGGTGATCTCGATACCGGTTTTAAAATACTGTTGGGCCAGCACGCCCACCTCGTGGCCGGCGTCAAACAGGGCCTGGCGGCCGGGTGGGGTTTCCGGGGCCAGGTCCGGGCGGTGGCGGTAATACCAAAGGGACTTGGGGCACTGCAGGCCACGAAGGTACTGGGATTTGGAGATGCGGGGGGTGTGATTGTGCATGTTTTTTTCCTTTTAAAGAACAAGATTGCTTCGTCGCGTTGCTCCTCGCATTGACGGGGAATGCGGTGGAGATTGCTTCGTCGCTATCGCTCCTCGTATTGACGTTCACTGCGGGAAGATTGCCACGTGGAGTTGTTTCTGGCAATGACGTTTTTTTTGTTGTTATTAAAAGCCAATCGGCTTTTCTCCTGTTTGCTGCTGTTTGACGGTGGCTTCCTGCCCCAGGGCGTCAACCAGCATGGTATGGGTGATCTCTTCTTTCGGATAAAAGGCAAAGCGGTCCCGGACGATCTTAAAATCACCGGGGGTCAGGCGGCGCAGGTTTTTGACGGTCTTGATGTTCCGGTCATCCGGCGCGAGTTTTGCCAGGGGTGTCAGCATTTTGTTGTAAAAGATCCAGCTGCCGTCCGGCGTGAGAAAGTCGAATCTGATTTTATGGTTAAATCGCCGGATGGCGGCAGAATCTATTCCGTTCAGCCGGTTGGTGGTGCAGATAAGCAGGCCGCGAAACCGCTCCATGGCGGTGAGCAGTTCGGCCGTGTGGCTGATTTCCCAGGAGCGGCTGGCATTTGCCCGGGGAAACAGCAGGGCGTCGGCTTCGTCAATTAAAAGGATAGCGCCCTGGTGAGCGGCCTGGTCAAATGACTGGCGGATATTTTTTTCGGCCACACCTACATATGGGCTCAAGATGTCGCTGGAGCGGCGAACATGAAGTTCCCGGTCCAGGTGTTGCGCAAGGTAGCGGGCAAATTCGCTTTTGCCCGAGCCCGGTGGTCCATGAAGGAGCAGGTTGAAATTATAGTGGGTCATATTGGTGGTATTTTTAAGGTGCCGGCTGAATTGTTCCGCCTGGAACATTACCTGCCGAATGTCGGCGGATATGTTTAACCCATCCAGAGAATACCGGTGATCGATTGCTTCTTTGGGGGGTTTTTTATGGCCGCCATTGACCAGGGCCTGGTGGGCTTCAATCCCCTGCCGGACCGCCTGAAGCATTGGAGCCCGGCCGGCATGGCCGGCTTCTTTTGCTTTTTTTACGGCCATGTCAATGACACCGGCGCTGGCATCAAACTCCCGGGCCAGTTGCCGCAGGTCTTCGGTGGTAAAAAAACGCTTGCAGCGATTTTTCCGGATCACATTATCCCAGAGCTGTTCCCGCTGTTTGCAGGTAAACGGCTCAAAATGGCGGCTGTAGGCAAAGCGGCGCGCTACAGACGGTTCTATGGAATGGATGGCGTTGACAATCCAGATGATCCGCAGCCCCGGCTTGTCCATCAGCTTATTGAGCCAGCCCTTGTCCTGCACTTCACCGCTTATCATCCAGTGGCGTTCCGTGTTCAGCAGATTATCTGCCTCATCAACGATAAAAATCGCGCCCTGGCCCCGGTTCATGCTGTTGATTGAGACCGTCAGGGAGAGGCGTCGGCTTTTGCTGTCATTCTCCTGGGAGTTGTCATGCGTGATTTCATATACCGGATCATTCAGCTTGCGGGAAAGGCCATACGCAAAGCTTGTTTTGCCGGTACCTGGCGGGCCATACAGGAGGATGTGAGTGGCGGTATCGGTTTTTCCGCAGAGCAGAGAAAGAATATGGCTGATATCGGCTTCCGGCACAAAATGGTAAGACAGGGGAAGCGCCGGTTGTTTTTTAGCGTCTTTTAAATTGGTTTTCTGAAGTATGTCGCAGGCAGGATCAAAAAGGATGTTTTGTACTTCATCTGTCAAGCGGATGGTGCTTTTAAAGCCTCCGGAAATTTCCACCAGCCCGGCAGCCGTCAGCGTCTTGCCAATCGCCTGGTTAATTTCATGTTTGGATGCGTTCAGCGCGGTGCAGAGAAAACCACGCCCCTGAAACCTGTCTGTGTGCAGATGGTCGTCGAAAAATTTCTCCGGCGTATCGTAAGCGCTGATTATAAAGAGAAAAAGGCACAGCTCCGTCTCCAGGTCTGTGAGGCGGAAGATGGACTGGAGTTGATCAAAGCTTTTTTGCAGGCCGGAATTACCGTTGCCGGCCAGTGCTTTTCGCCGGCGCTGCAAAATCTGGCTGAAAAATTGAAAGCAGTCGGCGGCGATGCTTCGGTCTTTTGAGATTTGCAGCGTTTGCACAATGGTTATACCAAACATCCCGTCATCATGAGTATCCGGGGAGAGGAATTCATCAAAATATTCCTGCTCATCCTCCGGAAGCCGGGTCAGGATGAATTTCCTGATTTCCCTTCGCTGTTCACCGACCAGCCAGCAAATGAACTCCACGGTCTCTGCATCTAAAGAGAATCGTTTTCCCATCAGCCGCAGCATATAGTCACAGCATTTTCTGACAACAAAACGTCCGTTTTTGTCCTCTACCTGGGGGCGAGAGAAAAAAAAGGCTTGGTTCATCCCCATATTCATACTCCGCTTGCGTCGAAACTGTTTTGGTATTGCCATGGTCTTTCCTCCTGAGTGTGTTCTTCAAAAAATCTACTTTCAAAGTGGGGTCGTTTCGCTTGACAGGCCCACCGTAACAGGCTATCGTTCCATAAAACGGAATGATAATGGTTTTTCATAAGGAGGGGACATGCCCAGAAAAAAATCGGACAAAACCTATGGAGAAAACCTGATCTGGCTGTTTGCCGAGCTCTATTTTACGGGAAGGCGCCGGTCCCTGGTGGACCTGGCCAAAGAGATGGATTGCTCCAAGCAGACCGTGATTCGAATGGTGGACCATATCAGCCGGGCTTATGTGCCGATAGAGGAGACCAAGGATGGCCGGAAAAGCTATTACCATATTCAGCGGCCGGAGAAGCTGCCCGGCGCGTTGAGCATGTCGCCGTCGGAAATGGTCATGCTTCAGATGTGCCTGGCCTTTACGCGGCACCTGCTGGGAAAAGACCTGCTGATGGAATCGGAAAGGGCCATTCAGAAAAGCAGCACCCTGGCCGCCGGCGCCACGGGCGCGGACCTGTTTGACGCCTTTCTGCCCGGCACCATCGACTACACGCCCCGGCAGCAGGACATTCGCGTGCTGATGAAGGCCATGGAAGAAAAGACGGTGTGCAAAATCACCTATAAGAACCCCATGGAAAGCAGAGGCAAGACCTTTTACATCAAGCCTTACAAGCTGTTTGCCCACAACAACGCCCTTTACCTGCACGCGGGCATGGCCCGGTATCCCGGCTCAAAGAAAACCGAGTTTGAGTTCGACCCGCTGCTGGCCGTGCACCGGCTGAAGGCGGTGGAACCCACGGACCGGAAGTTTGTTTTTCCGAAAACCTACAATTTCGAAAAGCATTTCAACCAGGCCTTTGGCGTGATCAAGCAGGAGACCTTCCAGGTGGAGGTGTCGCTGACCGGGTATGCGGCGGCCTTTGCAGAAGAGCGGCGCCTGAGCCCGGACCAGAAGATAGAGCAGAAAAGGGATGGGATTGTGCTGACCTTTACCGCCTCGTCCGAACCGGAGGTGGTGTCGTGGGTGATGTCCTTCGGAGCCGAGGTAAAGGTGCTTTCACCGGACTGGTTGGTGGAGGAGGTAAAGGTCGCAGCAGAGAATATTCGAAAGCGTTATCAATAATGTGGGATCTACCGACTCCGGAATTGTTGGTGCTTGCAAGGAATAACATTGGATTGCAGGGCATAAAAATACTGGCCGGGGGGCGCTTTACCATCTGCCGGAAGTGTCCGGGCAGATATTAACTTTTACATTTAAAACCTAACGCTCCGCATAACCGGCTGGGAAAAGCAGCATAGCGAAGCGGGGCTGCTTTTCCCAGTCCGAGTTGATGCGGTTGTTAAGCGCTGCTGCTCATATCTTTTATTATTTGCTTTTCTTCATCTGTCAGCCTGATAAGATCAGGATTTGCATCATCTAGTGCAAACACAATTTTTTCTTTTGCAATATTAGTGGCTTTTGTAAGCTCGATAGATTCTTCTATACTTTCAAATAGGTCGATAACATCAGACTTTTGTTCAATAGAATACGGAAGATCATGTGCTTCATATCCAGTAAAAAATCGTTCAAGACGACGATAGTTATTGCGCAATTCTTGAATTCGAAGGATCCAATTATCCAAATGTTCTGGTTTCACAGGCTTAATCAACTTTTTATGAATCAGATCATTTTGTATTTCAAGCGCTTCTTTTTTTATTTTTGAAAGAATAGACTTTTTAGTGGCTTCTTTGAATTGTGCAACAAATTGTTTTGCTCCTTCAAATGTTGCGCTGAGAGTATTCCAAGCATCAGATGGGCACCATCTCCCCCAGTAAGTTTCAATGGTGAATCGTGTTATAAATGATCGTGGCACTTCCTTTTGTGGTAGGTCGCCAAGCTGCAAAACTTGCCTCGTAAAGGTATCACCCGTTTCAAATCCAACTGCGGCCAATTCAGGAGCTATTGTTCCTTTTTCTTTTGCGAGTTCTGTCAGTTTGTATTTTATACCAACGTCCTGACTCAAGCTTCCAGACCATTTATGAAGAAATAAACCAGAAGATAACAATGCAAACTGCAGTAGATATTTTTCTTGTCTGAAAATCGCTGCTCCTATATCTACACCCAAATTTTCCCAGAGATAATCGTATGTTTTTTCAAAATTTTGAACATCCGTTTTTCTATTTGAAGCATATCCTATCTCAATATTATCGCCTTTGAATCCTGGCTTCGTAAAGTTCGCAGAGGTTATGAGAACGACCCCTCCGGATACTTTATCACCTGATCTTTGAATTAGGGAATATCCTTTGCTGTGAACTAATTTGGAAGAGGCCAATACCCTCCATTCAAAATTGATATTTATATCGTTTAGATTTTTTTTAATGGAATTAAGTTTGTCTTCTGTTTCAATGGGGGCTGCTTTATAGATTTCTGCGAAATTGAATGCTAAAAAGACTTCTGTCAGCCGGATACTCTTCAGAAGATAATCAACGTATTTTTCTATTAAATCCAAATCGATATAACATGAGAGTATCCAAAGCTCATGTCTTCTTTGTTTTTTTCTATCAAGGGTCTGCGCAAATTCCTTGATGAGCTTTCCAGCCGACTGCCCATGATCTTTATTCAGTATTTGTATGCTCATGATCGTCCTTTATGGCGCTTAACATTGATTATACGGCTGCTGTATTTTCCCCAACCTCGGCCCATTATCATGACCGGGCATGCTTCTGTCAATACAAAATTGTTTATTCATCATAGTCGGTTATTGTAGTCCGGCAGGCCTTCTATTTTTTCCACCGTGAGTGTCACAGCCCCCCAATTGGTCTCCACCGTGCCCCAGAGGAGGAAGGGGCTTCCCCTGTCGATCATGTGGCAGAACCGGGTATACGTCTTTGGGAAAAAGGTGGCTTCAAAGATGTCGGTTTCATCTTCAAAGGTCAAAAACTCCATGGGATCGCCGTTTTTCGTGCGCACGACCTTGCCGGTGATCAACCAGCCGGCCACGCAGACGCGTTTGCCCGCGTATCGGCCCAGGTGTTTGGCCTTGATGGTCTGCCGGCCCTCCAGTTCCGTCTTATACAGCGTCATGGGGTGGGTGTCACACAAAAAGCCCAAAACAGAAAACTCCTGCCGGTATCTTTCCAGCGGGTCTTCGGTTATCTGCGGGGGCGGGACCACCGGCCCGGGAGCCGTGTCAAACAAAAGGGGCGAGGACGATGCTGGCGGGCGGTTGTTTTTCCAGCAGGCCCATTGCCACCGGATCATGCTTCTGGACCGGCCCGGGCACAACGCGTCAAAGG
This sequence comes from Desulfosudis oleivorans Hxd3, assembly GCF_000018405.1. Lineage (NCBI taxonomy): Bacteria > Pseudomonadati > Thermodesulfobacteriota > Desulfobacteria > Desulfobacterales > Desulfosudaceae > Desulfosudis > Desulfosudis oleivorans. The sequence goes on along the minus strand of NC_009943.1, from coordinate 263,391 downwards.
CGCCGCTCTGAATAAGGGCCTGAGCTTCAGGCTCATCCGGCCGGACCCGGTCCATGTAGTCTTCCAGGCCGGTAAAACGTGCGGCCTTGCGGTGGGCAAGCGTTTTTTCCATGGTTTTAAGGGACAGATGACCGACAGCAGAAAGCCCCACCCGGATGGTGTTGCCGTTGCCCTGCCATCGGATGTCGCTTGCATTGACGTCCGGGGCCAGGATGGTAATGCCGGAGCGACGGGCCTCGGAGACATAGGCAAAGGTGCTGTAAAACCCGCCCTGGTTGCTGATTACGGCGGCCATGAACGCGGCAGGATAGTGGGTCTTGAGCCAGGCCGCCTGAAACGACACCCGTGCATAGGAGGCGCTGTGGGGCTTGCAGAAGGAATACCCGGAAAAGCTCATCATCATCCGCCATATCTCGCGAATCTTCTCCGGGGTCACCCCGTTTTTGGCGGCCCCGTCCGCAAAGCGCCGGTAAAAATCGGCCAGAACATGGTCCTTGTCTTTTTTGGACATGACCTTGCGCAGGCCGTCGGCATCGGCGTGAGAAAACCCGGCCACGGACACAGCGGCCCGGGACACGTCTTCCTGGTACACCATGATGCCAAAGGTCTCGTCCAGCACATCCGCCAGAAGCGGGTGAATGGGGTCCCAGGACGCGCCGTGCAGGCGGCGGAGGTATTCCTGGATATAATCATTGGCTGCCGGCCGGATAATGCTGCTGTGGATCACCAGGTGTTCAAAGTCCCCCACCCGGGACTTTTTCTGCAACAGCCGGGTGGCCGGGCTCTCTATGTAAAAACAGCCCATGGTTTTGCCCTGGGACACCGCCTCCTGGGTGGCAAAGTCGTCCTCCGGCGCCCACGTGGATTCGTCGAGCAAGTGGTTGTTTGACCGCAGGTTGTAAATGGCGTCCCGGATCACGGCCAGGCTCCGGTTGCCCAGCAGGTCGATTTTCACCAGCCCGGCATCCTCGGCCTGGTCTTTTTCCCACTGGATAATCCGGACACCCTTGGCGGCCCTTTCCACCGGAACATATTCGCAGACAGGCCGGGGGGTGATGATCACGCCGCCGGGATGGACGGAAAGATACCGGGGCGCGCCGCAGATTTTCCGGGCAACGGCCATGATCCCGGGCCAGGGCGCGGGCAGGTCCAGATCCCGGGATTCCGGGCGCTCTGACAGTTCCCGCAGGATGTCCAGGCCGGCGGTGTCCTGCCGCCAGAACCACGGCATTTTTTTGGTCACCCGGCTGATTTCCGCTTCGGTCAGGCCATATACCCGGGCCACCTCCCGGACCGCCATTCTCGGCTGCATTCGCACGTGGTTGCAGACCATGGCACAATGATCGCCAAACCGCTCGAACACCGCTGCCAGGACGGTGTCGCGTTCATCCCAGGCAAAATCCACGTCAATATCCGGGGCGTCCTTTCGGCCCGGGTTTAAAAAGCGCTCGAAATACAGGTTGTGCTTTATCGGGCAGACATTGGTGATACGCAGGCAATAGGCCACCAGGGAGGCCGCGCCCGATCCCCGGCCGCAAATCCTGGGGCTCAGCCGCACAATGTCTTGCACCACCAGAAAGTAAGCGGCAAAGCGCATTTGAATAATGATACTCAGTTCGTGCTCCAAGCGCCGTGCGACAGGCTCCGGAAGGTCCCGGCCATACCGCGCCTGAGCGCCCCGGTAGGCGGCCTGCCGAAGGGCGGAGCCAGGGTCCGTGCCCGTTTTGCTTTCCCAGGGGGGCATGACCAGGCCGAATTCGGGGCCGGTAAACGTCAGGGTTTCCGAAAGGCGACGGGTGTTGGCCAGAGCTTCCGGGCAGGCTTCAAAACGTTTCTCATACTCCCGGGGGGATGCCAGCCAGGCTTCCCCGGGCGCCGCTTCTAACGGGCCAAGCCTGTCAACCGTGGTGTTCAGGTCAATGGCGCGCAGCATCCGGTGGGCATCCATGTCTTGCGGAGAAAGAAAAAAGCTGCCGGGCGTGGCCACCAGGGGAACATTTAAGTACCTGGCGGTCTGACACAGCGGGCTGGACAGCGACATCGGCCGCCGGGGCATGGCGCCATACACCGCCACACCGGATTCATGCCACTGCTTCAAATGGCAGGGATTGCGGGTCAGCACGGCCAGGCCATCAGCATGCCGGGCAATGGCTGTTTCCAGTTTAAAGTCCGGTTCAAGGTGCCGGGCGGTTATGAGCCGGCACAGGTTTTTGTAGCCTTCCGGGTTTTTTACCAGAAGAACGGCCCGGTCTGTTGTGGCGGGGTCGGTAAGTTCCGCCCCGACAACCGGCGTGATATCGTTCCGGCGGCAGGCGTCCAGAAAATGCCACAGCCCGTAAAGGTTGTCCGTGTCGGTCAGGGCCAGGCGATCATATCCCTGCTGCCGGGCCACGCGGCACACCTCCTTGATGGGGGCTGTGCCCCACATCAGCGAATAACCGGATCTGACTGTCAGGGGGATCATTTGTTTCACGCGTAAAACAGTTGTTGCAGGCCAGGCGCCTCCATGCGGCCGGGGTAGATGGCGCTGTCCCCAAACTTTGACCGGATGTTATCCATGGCGGTCAGAAGGCGTGTCTGGCGTTCCTGCCGGTCATGGTCAAAAAGGTCCAGCTGGACCGGGGGAAAGAGCAGCCTGCGCAGCACCAGCCGGATATACCTCACCCGGACCCGGCGGACCACCGCCAGGGACAACGCCCTGCGGGCCGCCTCAAACAGCGCCGGGTCATTGGCCGTAGGCGGCGCTATGGACACCTGCCGCGCGCACCGCCTGCCGTCCGAATAGTCCACCACCACACCGGCGATCCGGGCAAAGCGCTGCCGGGCACGAAGGGCGCGGCCTCCCTTTTCCACAAGCCCGTAGAGCACCTGTTCCATCTGGTCCCGCTGGTTGGTGTCTTCGGAAAACTCATGTTCCATGGCAACGGTTGGTTCCTTTTCGCGGCCGGACGTGACCGCAGAAAGATCAATGCCCCGAATGGTGTCAAACAGGAACTGCGCCCGCGTATCAAAGGCCACCTGCAACTGCGCAAGGCTCCACGGCCGCAGCTGGTTCACCCGGCCAATGTGATACATGGCAAACGCGTCCAGGTCGGACCGCTCCACCCCGGGCAGAATACCCAGGGGCAGGGGCTCCAGAAAGGGCGCCTCGTCACCGGGGCAGACAATATATTCGCCCACCGGTTTTACCAGGCGGGTGGCCACCTTGGCCACCAGCTTATTGGCGGCCACGGACCAGGCCGGCGCCAGGCCGAAGTCTTTTTTGATCTGCCGTTCCAGGCGCCAGGCGATGTCCGGCGGCGGCCCGAACAGCCGGCTGGTCCCGGTCACATCCAGAAACAGGTGGCCATCCCCGCTGCCCTGTTCAACCACCGGGGTATACGCCCCGGCGTATTTTGCGATGGTCTGCATGGCCCGTTCATAGCGGGCCGGGTAAAGCGGCACCACCTTGCAGTCCCGGCAGGCCTTCAGGGCGCCGGCCACCGGCATGCCCTTGCGGATGCCGGACGCAAAGGCCTCCTGGCTCATGTCGTACACGGGTGTTCGCGCGGCCCCGGCCGGCGCGATTAACACCGGCCGATCCCGAAGGCGGGCGTCCAGTGTCTGCTCCACGGTCACGGCAAAATGGGCCACATTGATATGGATGATGGATCGTTCCAAAAAACGGTGGATCATTGAAACAGGCCCTGCCGTATCAGCATCTGAATAAGCTGGAGCGCGTTGTTCGGCGCCTGGGCCCGGACATGGTTATTGAAAAACACCAGGCCGGCCCCTGCCTGCGCGGCCATCCGCGGAATGCGCTGGTCGGCCCAGGGGGACAGTTCTGCGGCGGTATAATCATAGTCAAACTGCTGCTGCATGCTGCCGGCGTTCCACCCTTTGGCGTTTCTGCCGTGAAACCGGACATAAAACAGGTCCGGGTTGGTCACCACATCCACCGAGGGATAGAGCCAGGCCAGGTCCGGCACATCCACCGCCACCAGGGTGACTTTTTTTTCGGTAAACGCGGCATATACCTTGTCTGTTGCCCAGGAGACATGCCGGAACTCCACGGCCAGGGGAAGGTCGCCCATTTCATCCAGCAGGGCGGCCAGGTATGATCTGTTGGCCGGCGTGCGCTGAAACGAGGGGGGAAACTGGACCAGCACGGCGGCCAACTGGTTGGACTGCACCAGGGGCGATATGCCCGCCCGGTATTGTGCGGCTTCCTGCCGCCACTGGTTGGGCTCCACTTCATGGGTCAGCTTGCGGTTCAGCTTGGCGGCAAACCGGAAGGTCTCCGGTACATTCCGGCACATGCGCTCCACCGCCGGGGCCTTGGGCATCTGATACCAGGTATAATTCAGCTCAGTTACGGAAAACCGCCGGGCATAGGCTTCCAGCATTTTCCCGGAGGGTGTGTCTTCGGCATAAAAGCCGGCGTCTTTCCACTCCGGATAGGAATACCCGCAGGTGCCGACCAGAATCTGTGCGCCAGATGCAACCATATGGAGTGTTACCGTTTAAAAATAAGGATGTCAGACAAGCCCTTGCTGATCCCTGTGCAGGCCAATGACCTTTCCCTGAATCAGCACATCACCAAACATCAGCTTAAGGGGGGCATAGGCAGGGTTTTCGGGCTTCAGCTCAATATGGTCCTGGCGTTTGAAAAACCGTTTTACCGTGGCTTCCTCGCCGTTCACCAGGGCCACCACGATCTCACCGTTTTCCGCAAATTGGCGGGGTTCGCAGATAACCAGGTCCCCGTCTAAAATAGCAGCGTCCTTCATGGAATCCCCTTTTACCCTCAGGGCAAAAAGGTTGTCCCCGGGAAAGCAGCTCCGGTCCAGAACCAGGGTGCCCTCCCATTCCTGCTGGGCATACATGGGCAACCCGGCAGTAATGGCGCCGATAACGGGAATTTCCCGCCAGCGGTGCATGCCGGCTGACTGGTTCATGGGGTTAAGCACATGGATATCGCGACTGTATCTCCCATGACGGGTAATGTAGCCTTTTTTCTCCAGCAATTTCAGTGCCTGGGATATGGCGGTGTGGCTGACGGACAGCGCATCCGCCGCCTGCCGCAGGCTTGGCGATGCACCGGTCTCAGCGATCTCATGCTGAAAATATTCCAGTACCTGCTGCTGCCGGGCTGTAAGGGAGTCTCTCATGCTGCCTCCATGCGATCATTGATGGCTTCGTAAAAAGCCCAATATCTGCGTTGCGCTGCACCCCTCGTCACTGCGGCGTACGACAAGTACGCCTCATTCCTCGGGATTTGCGACGCCTTGATCTTGAACTTTTTACTTTGCCATTCCAAATAGACTTTTTACGAGTTCATCATCATTGGTAAACCTGTCAATCTGGAGACAACAGTACCCCCGCCATAATGTAAATGTCAATGTAAATAGTTTTATTTACATTAATGGGCCAGATAAATACTACCGATTGTTTTTCTTGACACCTTATGTTGGGAAAATTTCTAAAGACATACAGGAGATTATCCGCAAGCGGCCGCAACTGTTCGCGCAGTTGATCCGGGAATTAAAAGACGACCGATTGATTTTTTCTTTTCCGGAAGTACATCCCGAGGCAAGGCTGACCCTTCGTTTTCAAAGAACCCTTCGGATACCGGACTGAACCTGAAGGGCGCGAAATTTTCAATCAGGAAGAGACAGACCGCCGCTGTCTGGAACTCCGGATTATAACCGGGGCCCCGCGAATCGCTTTTACCAGGGCGTCACAGATCGTTTGTTTATCTTTTGCCGGCATGGGTTCGCCTTTCCTTAAATTCCATATACAATTCTGATCGTCTGGATAACATCGACAACATTCACGTCCCTCACCCCAAGACTCTTTAATATTTCCTGGCTCAATGCCGGTTGGGTTTGCCGCAGAAAAGTATCCAGATCCCGGCGCATGGCTTCCGGCGCATCTATTTTGATCTCCGGCGACAGAATCTGGTATAGACGCAAGACATCGTTTCTATGTTTTTTAATATCGCGGCTGTCGATGTTTTCACCGGCCGCTTTTCTTTGCGTCAAGTCCAGCCAGGCCCGGGCCTTGAGAGGTATAAGGCCGTATTCGCTGACAAAGGAAATCCCCCCAATCGCCCGCTTGTGTCGATGAAGAAAGTCATAATAATTATCATCCAGCAGAATAGCCGAAAGGCTGGAAGCCTCTTCACTTGTGGGGATGGGTGTCAAATGACTGTCATCATGCAGTGTCAAGGCATCCGGCCGGCGGGCAAACAGCTCCAGCATCACCGGATAATCCGGTTGCGAAGGTTTCACAAACCGGTAGAAGTTTTTCTTTCCCGTGCTTTTTTCCTGAATTTTGTATCCCCCGGCTTTTATAAAATCCCAGAAAACCGCCCCGAAATCCGGGTCCAGGGCTTCCAGGCAAAGGACAATATCCAGATCCCTGGTGGCCCGCGGCTCAATACCCGCCTCCTCCAGAATCAGCCACACGGCCGCGCCACCAATGAGCAGATACCGGTCCCGATATCCGGAAAAGTGCGCGGCAAATTTATCAAGGCCGATGATCATAAGACCTGTTCCACCATTTTTTCTGCGGCGGATTCAACCCGCTCGTCCTGTTCTTCCCGCAGGCTGAGATAGAGGGAAAACGGGTCCACCCTCCCGCCTTCGGCAAACAGGGCTGGGTCATAGCGCCAGATTTCAACGCGGCAGGTGCCTTCGTCTTCCACGGGAATGCGTTCAATGCTTTTGGCCTGTTTTTTCCAGGCCTGCCGACCGATGGCATAGACCGGCTCTGCAGGGGCGACCAGCATACTCAATTCCGCCAGCGCTGTCTGTCCGGCTTTAATGCGGCTTTTCACAGGCCATGCTTTTTCTCTTATCCGCGTTGTTTTGCGCACTGGAGATCGCAGATACGGCAAGGCGGCCTGCCACAGATCACGGCGTTCACCCGGGAAATCAAGCAGCCGTTCCCGGCCTTGGCGGGCCACCCGGCCCACGTTATTGGCCTCGATCTCATCCAGCGCCCGGGACATGGTCATGCCGGCATATCCCAAAACCCCGGCCAGCACCTTGGGCGTGACCGGCCCGGTTATTTTCCCGTTTAACGCGTAAATAACAACCGCTTGCGCGGCCGGAGACAGGGCCTCCACCGGAACTGGCATTTTCCCGGTTTTTCTGGCCTGGGCGGCCAGGCCCAGGGCCGGCCAATACATCTGCTGGCCGGGCGTGACAAAGGGAATTTGTCGTTCCACCAGGCGTCGCCGGATATACCCCGGCAAATCCCGGGCAAACAGGCAATACCCTTCCTGACCGCCGGAATCCGCCAGAAGCTGCCGCAGGTGCTTTACAAACGCGGCCGGCTTAAATTCGCTGTTGTCCTTGAGCAGGATACCCAGAAAAATTCGTTTACCAACGATAACCTCATGCAGGGCATATTGCCGGGCCAGATATTGGGGCAAAGCTCTGGGCACAGGGGCGCCCCAGGTGACGGAAAGCCCGGCCACTTTTTTGACATAATCCTCAAAATCATGGGGCAGATTTTTCATGGCGCAATAACCTTTTTTTGTACGATAACATTATAATTGTTACCGTGCAATAAAAAGTTTTCATCCTGTTATTGCTTAAATTTTATTTGCTTTTTTGTAGCTTTTTTTCTGCCAACGTCAAATGATGATCATTAATGCGGTCACCTTTAAACAGGTGATACCAAGGGGCGGATTCAACGTCCTTGCCAATGAATTTTGTTTAGTTGCCAGATCAGCTCCCACGGGCCGGAAAAGACTTTAGTTGTTCTGGTACCGTGATAGTCGGGATCATTGTGTTGCTTTAACCGTCTGTCTAGATCGTCTGTGTAGCCGCAGTAATAGCGTTGAGTTGTAGTGCTTTGCAGAATATAGACCCAATACATATGGTATCAAATAAAAAAGGCAGCAGAGATTCCTGCTGCCTCGGATGATTTGGCTCCCCAGCGCGGACTCGAACCACGGACACGGTGGTTAACAGCCACCTGCTCTGCCGACTGAGCTACTGGGGATCAGTCTATTTATCCCAGTTTCGGTGCCGGACCTCCCGGCCACCGGCTCGGTGGTTAATCCCGCCGTGGCGGGACTCTGCCGACTGAGCTACTGGGGATCAGTGGGGTATGTGTATGAAAGTTTGCGGTAAATGTCAATCAAAAAGAGCATGCTTTTTTTCCGGATTTTACCTTTGCCCGGTTGCCGGAACGCAAAAAAAGGATATACTGTTTTCATGTGTCTTATCCTGATCGCCAACCGGTATCGTGCCGACTATCCGTTTATCCTTGCTGCCAACCGGGACGAGTTTTATGACCGGCCCACGGCGGTGCTGGACTTCTGGGAGGACGCGCCCCGGGTGCTGGCCGGAAGGGACAAAAAGGCCGGCGGCACCTGGCTGGGTGTTACCACCACCGGCCGGTTTGCCGCAGTGACCAACTTCCGGGATCCCCGGCTGGCAAATCCGGCCGCCCCTTCACGGGGTGCGCTGGTAAGCGACTTTCTTTCGGGGACTACGGCTCCGGATCAATACCTTCTTGATCTTCAGCAGGAAAACCGGCCGTACAGCGGCTTCAACCTGGTCGCAGGAACACTGGACGATGGCCTGTTTTATTACTCCAACAGGGAACAGCAGGTGCGCCGCATCTCCCCCGGCCTGCACGGCCTTTCCAACCACCTGCTGGACACGCCCTGGCCCAAAGTGGAAACCGGCAGGAACAGGCTCAAGGGCCTGCTGAGTAAGGGAAAAGCGTTTTCTCCGGACGACCTGCTGGAGATTCTGCACGACACAACGATGCCGCCGGACAACCGGCTGCCGGACACGGGCGTGGGCATCGCCTGGGAGCGGGTGCTTTCGCCCATGTTCATTCGCTCTCCGGATTACGGCACCCGCAGCTCGTCGGTGATCCTGATAGATGGCGAAGGCCGGGGCCTGTTTGTGGAGCGGACGTTTGAACCCGGGGCCGGGGACCGCCTGAAAACCCAGGATAAACGCATATCTTTCCAGGTGGGCCATGCATGATAACCGCCTGCAAACGGCCCTTGCCCGGCTGTGCAACGCGTGGGAGGCCCGGGGCCTTTTTTCCCGGCACCGGCTGATCACCGTGGGTAAACAGATGGCCCAATGGCGGCAGGACAAAAACATTCCCGGCCTGTGGCCCCGGCCCCCGGTTCTTGCCACCGCCACCCTGGACGATGGCATCGGCATGGGCCTTGACCTGATCGAGCTTTACGCCGGTGTGGCCGGCATGCGAATAGAGCGGTGGGGCCTGCTGATGGAGCCGGATGCTCTGGTTGAAAAGTGCAAAACCGGTTGTCCCGACCTGCTCGGGCTGACCGTGCTGCGGGAAGATGCCATGGACCTGCTGGATAAAGGGATTGCGCCGCGCATGCCGGGGGCTACCACCATTCTGGCCGGGGGCCCGGTTTTCAGGATGCTGCCCTTGAGCGAACAAAAGGAAAAACCCTACGTGATCCTGCCGGACCTCTCCGCCTTTGTGCGGTATGTGTTGGGTCTGAACCGGATATGTTGAAAGTGGGTCCGGTCCAAGATGCAATGATCTGGAAACGGTATGTCCGACTCGATTTCGATACCGATAGCGATACCGATACCGATTTGGATAGTGGTGTGGAACCATCATGATTCTTCATGTTGACATGGACGCGTTTTTCGCGTCGGTAGAGCAGCTGGACCACCCCGAGTGGCGAGGCCGTGCCGTGGTGGTTGGCAGAAGCTCGGGCCGGGGGGTGGTGGCAGCGGCCAGCTACGAGGCCCGGGTCTTTGGCGTGCACTCGGCCATGCCCATGTCCCGGGCCTTAAAGCTCTGTCCTGACGCGATTGTGGCGCCCCCGCGCATGGAACGCTACAAGGAGGTGTCTGCCCGGGTCATGGAGATCCTGGACGCGGTCTCTCCCCTGGTGGAGCAGGTCTCCATTGACGAGGCCTACCTCGACATCTCGGGATGCGAACGGCTGCACGGCACCCCGGAAACCATTGGAAAAAATATCAAGAAGCAGGTCTTTGACACGCTCGGCATCACCTGCTCGGTGGGCGTGGCGCCGATCAAGTTCCTGGCCAAGATCGCCTCGGACATGAACAAGCCCGACGGCCTGATGGTGATTTTGCCCGAAGCGGCGGACCGGTTTATCGAAACCCTGCCCGTTCACAAGGTGCCGGGGGTGGGGTCGGTCACAAAAAAACAGCTGGCCCTGATGGGCATTGAAACCCTGGGCGACGTGGTCCGGCTGCCAGACGGAGTGCTTTCCAAAAAGCTGGGAAAATTCGGCCGGCGATTAAAAGAACTCTCCCGGGGAATCGACGATTCCCGGGTGGTGCCGTGGCATCCGGCAAAATCGGTGAGCGAGGAGACCACCCTTTCCCGGGACACGGCGGAAAAACAGGAACTGCGGCACCATCTGCTGCGCCAGGCCGGAGACGTATGCCGCCATCTTCAGAAGCTGAACGCCCGGGCCCGGGTGGTGTTTATCAAGATAAAATATGCCGACTTTTCCCAAACCACCCGGCAAACCACCCTGGACGCTCCGGTCCAGTCCTCGGACACCATTTACCGGCAGGCGTCCGCCCTCCTGGAAAAACAGACCCTTGCCCAGAAGGTCCGGTTGATCGGCGTGGGCGTTACCGAACTGGTGGTGACCTCCGGGGGCGTGCAGATGGAGTTATTTGACGGGGAGGCGCGCCGCGACTCCCGGTGGGAGCAGGTGGACCGGTCGGTGTCGGCCATATCGGAAAAGTTCGGCAAGACCATGGTCAAGCGGGGCTCGCTGGATGAGTGAGGCAGTGGGGGTGTGCGCAACAAAAGATGTTATGCTGTCAAACAACCGGCCTCACAGTTTCAGGGATTCAGGAAGAAAGATGCCGGGCGCCAGCAGGTTGACGATTTCGTCGGTCATGGTGTCGATGTCGGCCCGGTCACCGGTTTTGGCCTTTTTCTGCATATAATAGGCCGACCGGAACGCGGCCCCGGCAATCATCTCGGCGGCATGATCGATGTTGATGTTTTTTCGAACATGATTGTTGTGAATGCCCAGCATGAAGTCGTTTACCGCAATATCCCGTATTTTGCTTTCAAGCTTGCGGGTTGCTTTTTCCAGGTCTTCGGGAAGACCGAATCCCATGGAGAGGACAATGCTGCAAATATCCGGATCAGCTAATAAAAACTCCAGTGTTGTTTGTATGCGCAGCCGAAAGTAATCCACCGGTTTGATGGTTTTCAGGTCAATGGCGGCCACGGCCTGGGAAACGGCCTGCTCCCACTGGGCATAGGCGCCTTCCAGCAGGGAAACAAAAATATCTTCTTTGTTTTTAAAATACTGGTATATCGTCCCCCTGGCAATCCTGGCTTCATCTATGATGTCTGAAATTTGTGTCCTGTAAAACCCCTGTTTTGCAAACAGTTTTTTCGAACATGCCAGGATCAGGTCTTTTCGTTTTTCCGCTTTCATGGTTGTCCTCTCAAATGCGGTCAACAGCGCCGCCGCTGACCGGCTTTCTATGCTACGCCCTTCTTATAAAAAAGCAACACACGCTTTTTGTTCTTGACATGCATGGTGGTTAATAATAAAACTGACATGTCAGTTTCTTTACTCCAAACTGAAAACATTGTCAACCGGCCTTTTTTGACCGGCTGCCGGTAACCCGAAACGAAAGGAGGTCCTATCGAAAAAACCACATTCTGAAAAAGCCCACCTTCACTTCTGGTGTGGCGGGTTTGAACCAGATTTTTGTTGACAGAAAACACATGGGATGAATATTAATGGTTGTTTAGCCGTCAGGACAGAGTGCCTGGCAGCAAGGAGATAATATTATGGATATACCTGCAGGAATCAGCGTAAAAGAACTTCTTCTGGACTTTTCCCCCAACCTGGCAAAAAAAACGATCGCTGAAAGCGGCGCCGCCACTGAACTGGCCGGCACTGAGTTCACCATGGTGGTCGAGGTTTCCGGGGACAAATTTGCCTACGTGGTGAAAGACGGCACCGAGTTTGACGTCAAGGAAGGCGACCTGGACAACCCCCTGGTCCGAATCAGCATTACCGCTGAAGACCTTCAGAAAATGATCGAAACCAACAGCCTGGACATGCTGCTGGGCATTCAGAGCGACCTGAACAAGCGTAAGTACAACACGCTTCAGACCCTTAAAGGCAGCTTCATGGCCCAGCTGGCCAATGACGACGGCAGCGCCGTATCGATCAAAACCGTTTTCAACGGTGCTGACACCCCGGCCGCAACCTTCAAGATGAAAACAGCGGACTCCATCGCCCTGGTAAAAAAGGAGACCAACCCGGTAAACCTGTTCATGTCCGGCGGCATGCAGATCGAAGGGGACATGGCCTTTGCCATGCAGACACAGCCCCTGTTTACCTAAGCAAAAAAGAGTAGACGGTACAATTTATATCCCATATAGTGGTACGACAAAAATTCTGGTATCAGCGGCCGAAAGGCACGAAAAGATGTTTCAAACCCACAAACGCCAGAGGGAGGTATATCGTTGAGCGCACAGATGCCGTGGTTTAAAGAGTACAAGGTTTTTGGTATTCCGCAATCCCTGGAGCCGTATCCGAACAAGTCCGTGGGTGACATTCTGGACGACACCGCCGCCCGGTTCAAGAAAACGGGGCTCATCCAGAACAACTTCAAGATGACCTATCCTGAAGCAAAGGACCACGCGGACCGGCTGGCCACGGCCCTGGCGGCCATGGGGCTGAAAAAGGGAGAACGGGTGGCGACCATCCTTCCCACAAGCATTCAGTTTGTGATCGCGGATTACGCCATTGCCAAGGCAGGACTCGTCCAGATTCCCAGCAGCTCGCTTGAGCCGCCCAGTACGCTCGAACACAAATTCTCCAAGGGCTCGCCCAGGGCGCTCATCTGCCTGGACGAGTATCTGGACATTGCCGTGGAGGTGATGAAAAGTACCGGAATAGAACACCTGATTGTGTCGAGCCTGGATGACTACTCTTTAAACCCGCCGGCCACCCATAAGGCCCTGGATATTCCCAACGCCGTATGGATGGCCGACCTGATCGCCAACACACCGCCCAATCCGCCCCGGGTAGACTTTGATGTTGAAAAGGACCTGGAGCTGCTGCTGTTTACCGGCGGCACCACCGGGCTGCCCAAGGGATGCATGCTGACCCATCGCAACATCTACGCCAACAGCATGCAGTCCTGCTGGGCCCAGGGAGCGGCGCACAAAATATTAAAAGGGGCAATTTCCGTTCTACTCGGCTTGCCCCTTTTTCATTCTTACGGCCACATGATCATGCATGTCATGACCATGCTGGGCGTCAACCAGATACTGATCACCGACGCCCGTGACTCCAAGGTCATGGTGGAAATGATCAAGGAATACCGGCCCCTCATGCAGATGGGGGTTCCGACCCAGTTCCTCAAGATCGCCCAGGAAGAGCTCCAGGGGATGGGCATGCTCGGGGTTTCCGGATCCGCGCCGCTTCCGCCGAGTACCCAGGAAAAGTTTGAAAAGCAGTCAAGCGGCGCCATCATGGAGGGATACGGATTGTCCGAGATGTCGCCGTGCACGCACCTGAACACCTCTTTTCTGTTGCGGCTGGCCGGCGGACGTATTCCCCAGCGCCTCAACAGCACGGCCCTCGGCCTGCCGGGGTCCGCGTTTCTGTTGAACCGGGGCATGCGGCTGATCGGCCCCAAGGCCGTAGGCAAGGCCTTTGGTGGGTTTGTCTCCTTTACCGTCAACCGCACCGGAAAAACAAAAGAAAAGAAAAAACCATCCATTGAAAAACGTGGTACGTCCGGTATTCCGTTTCCGGACACGGAAATCCTGCTGGTTGACGTGGATACCGGCGCAATCCTTACCCCCGAGGACATTATTGCCGGCAAGCGCGGTGAGATGTGCCTGAAAGGCCCCCAGCGCATGCTGGGCTACTGGCCGGATCCGGGCAGCGGAATGGATGCAGACGGTTATATTCACACCGGCGACGTTGTAACAGTGGACAAGGACGGTTACTTTTATATTGTCGACCGCACCAAGGACATGGTCAACGTCTCCGGCTACAAGGTGTATACACGGGAAATCGACGACATTCTCGCCGGTCACCCCGGCGTGGAGATGGGCGCCACCGTGGGTATTCCGGACCCTGAACGGGAGGGCAGCGAACGGGTGGTGGCCTATGTGCAGCCCACCGATGCGTATAAGGAAAAGCTGACCCCCGAGGAGATCATCTCCTTTCTTCGGGAACGGGTGCCCAAGTATGCGGTTCCCAAGGCCGTAAAAATAGTGGATGCCATGCCCCTCACCGAGGTGCAGAAGCTGAATAAAAAAGAGATCCGCAAGTTGGCGGAACAGGAGTTTTCAGGCAGTTTAAACAATTAATTCAAACATGAAGGAGAGTTTTGTTATGGAAGAATGTGTATTTATCGACGGCGTAAGAACCCCCAACGGCAGGGCCCATGCGGAAAAAGGCTGGTTTCGGAAGCTGCGTCCCGATGAGCTGCTCACCGCCACTTACGACGCCCTGTTTGAAAGAAACAAGGCCGTCAAACCCGAAGATATCGACGCCATCATGGTGGGCTGCGCCAATATTACCGGCATGCAGAACGATATCGGCCGGCTGGGCTGGCTGGCCGGCGGTTATCCGGAGAGTGTTCCCAGCAACACCATCACCAACCAGTGCCCGTCCGGCATGGCCGCCACCATGCACGCGGCCCGGGCCATCATTACCGGCGAGGCCGACATCATGATCGCCGCCGGTGCAGAAGACATGGAAAAGGTTCCCATGGCCGCCAACATGGACTTTCCGCCCCGGCTCTTCAGCCGTTACAATCTGGCCGACTTCCCCATGGGCTCCACCGCTGAAAAGGTGGCCGAGATGTACAAGATCTCCAGGGAAGACATGGACAACATGGCCATCTGGTCCAACAAGAAAGCCGCTGCTGCCCGGGATGCCGGCAAGTTCAAAAACGAAATCGTTCCGATCAAGGGCCTGGACGACGCGGGTAACGAGTTCCTGGTAGAGCACGACCAGTGGATCCGCGACAAGGTGGACCCGGCAAAAATGGCAAGCATGAAGTCCCCGTTCAAGCCGGACGGCAACGTGACCGCCGCCACCTCCTCCCCCCTGACCCAGGGCGCCTGCTGCATGCTGATGATGAGCCGCAAAAAGGCCGACGCGCTGGGCCTTTCCTACACATACAAGTACAGCTACGGCGTGCTGGGCGGCTGCGACCCCACCATCATGGGCATGGCCCCGGTACCGGCGGTACAGAAGCTGTTCGCCCGCACCGGCCTTGGCCCCCAGGACATCGGCGCCGTCGAGCTTAACGAGGCCTTTGCCAGCCAGGCACTGGCCTGCATTCGGGAACTCAAGCTGGACAAAGACAATGCGCCCTTTGACAAGGTCAACATGTGGGGCGGCGCCATCGCCCTTGGCCATCCCCTGGGAGAGTCGGGCGCCCGCATCATTGTCACCCTCCTCAATGTCTTAAAGACAGATGCGCCGGATGCAAAATACGGCCTTGCCTCCCTGTGCGGCGCCTTCGGCAACGGCGGGGCACTGCTGGTGGAAAAGGTCTAACAGATAAAAAAAACGGTTCTTTTGAACCGGCTTAAAAACACGAAAAGCCGGATGCGGGCGCTAGCGCTCGCATCCGGCTTTTTAACTACACCCCCCTGCTATTCCTGCTCCTCCCGTGCCCGGCGAAAAATCTTTTCAAACGCCCCCTCAATCGCCTGGTGCAGCACCCTGGCGTTGGCCGGCTTGCTCAAATAGCCGTCAAACCCGCAGGCATCCAGTTTTGCCTCGTCAAAGGAGGCGATATAACCAGACAGAGCATAAATGATGATGCCGGCATCCAGCTGCTTGATGCGGCGGCACAGCTCCAGGCCGTCCATGCCGGGCATGTTCAGGTCGGTAATCACCAGGGGGAAGGCTTCTTCCTTCAGCACTGCAAGGGCGGTCTCGGCCGAGTCGGCCACGCGAACCGCGTAGCCGAGCTTGGGAATAAACCGCTCCATCACGTCCCGCTGCGCGCCCTCGTCATCAATCACCAGAATCTTCTTGTCAATCATACAACACTGCTTCGCTGCACAAAACTGTGCTTCTGTCAAAATATGCCTTGAATTTCCGGGCACTCTCACCCATTCGATAACCGGACTGCTTGTCAATTAAGTATTTCAGCCACCGACACGCACCGGTCTCCCAGAATATTCACATAGCTGGCCATCTCATTGTCGTACCACCCGAAAATCACGGTCTGGGTCACCGGCACCCGAATGGTGGCGTTTTCCACGGCGGACAGAATGCGGTCGTCCAGGCCGGGCACATTGTGCAGGTCTATGGCCACCTCGGCGGTGCGCGTATGGGTTTCACTACCCTCGATCACGGCCGCGGCCCTGGGCGCGCCGATGATGTCGGCGGACACGTTCTGCTTGTCCGTATAAAGCAGGTATCCATTCGGGCTGCCCGCCGCGGCCTGACGGTAGATGTTGTTGATGCGCTCCCGCCGGATGGGATCGCCGGAAAGCTCCTCCTGAAGATTGACCACCAGGATAATCAGGGATCCGGAGGTCACGGGCACCCGCACCGACTCGGCAATAAAGCCGATCTGCCGCATCTCCGGAATCACCAGGCGCAACGCGTTGGCCGCGCCCGTGGTGGTCAGAATAATATTGTTGAGCACGCTCCGGTTCTTTCGCAGGTCGGTCTTTCCCGCCTTGGGCAGCCGGTCCAGCACCTCCTGGCTGGCCGTGGCCGCGTGAATCGTTGCCATGGAGGCGGACAGGATCTTTCGCGGCCCGAAGTGGTTGAGCAACGGTTTGATCATGTGGGCCAGGCAGGTGGTGGTGCAGGAGGCGTTGGAAACCAGAACGTGCCGCCGGGGATCATAATCGTTTTCATTGATGCCCATCACCGTGGTCACCGCATCGTCGGGCATGGCGGCCTGCTTGTCCTTGATCTTGAAGGGGGCCGACAGCACCACCTTCTCCGCGCCGGAGACGAGATGACCGCGCAGCGCGCCTTTGGGGGCGTCGGCGGGCACGGTGGGATCCAGGAATGACCCCGTGGTGTCCACCACCAGCTTGACGCCGAAGTTTCGCCACCCGATGTCGGCGGGGTTCCGCTCCTTGCGGAGAAAACGCACGTTGACACCGTCGATGACCATGGTGCCGGCCACTTCGTCCACCTCTTCAATGACCGGTGTCGAGCTGCAGCCGTGAAGGTAACTGTGCAGGTGACCGTAAGTGGAATCCCGTTCGATATAATGGGCGATGTCATTCATGGAAGATCCCGCCGATCGACCGATATTGACGACAATCTCCTGAAAATACTTGCGGCCCACATGATGCCACAGCGTCAGTTTGCCGATTCTGCCCAGACCGTTAATGCCGATCTTCACGGCGTCTTGCTTTTTCATGGTTCGTACTCCTTTGTTCAATGGCCCCCGCACGGCCCTGGTTTAAACCTCTAACCCGGATATTTCATGAAATATTCGGGCTACAGGTACGCCTCCACCTTCCGGGTCTTTAAAAATCCTGAATAAACCGATCCTTCGGCGCCGTCAAGGCTGATATAGTCTCCGGCGTTCAACACCACGTCATGGAACCGGCAGGTCTTTTTCACCTCGTCACAGACCAGTGCCCCGCAACCCACCACGCAAGTCTTGCCCAGGCTGTGGGCCAGCACCGCCGCATGGGAGGAAAGACCGCCCCGTGCCGTCAGCAGGCCGTCGGTGCCCGATATTTCCCGAATATCGTCGGGCACGGTATCGCCCCGTATCAGGATCAGATGGGTATCGGGCTCCACCATGGCCCACTTGTCGATCTCCTCTAAAGAAAAAACAATACGCCCGCTCATGGCGCCGCCGCTCACGCCGATACCCTGGCCCAGGAACCGGTCGCTCTCCAGCACGTCGTCCGGGTCGAAAATCGTGATGTTTTTGCTCTCCCGAATGGTCATGTCCCGGGTCTGCAGAAAGTAAAGCTGGCTTTTCGTGGGGCCCTCAAACGTAAACTCCATCTCCTGGGGGTTCCAGCCGTGCTCGTAGATCAGCTCATCCACCCACTGTTTCAGGGCGGCGTATATCTCGGGGAAATGGGTCTCCAGGGTGATGTCGGTCCGGCGTTGCTCCGCCTCTTTCTGCATCACGGAAATGGGCAGGGTGTTGACCAGGCCGGACACCACGTCCTCGCCCTGGTTGCCGATGGTAAAGTCGCCCCACAGCCGGGGCGTGTCCCCCGGCATGCGGGGGCTGTGAGTGAAAAAAACGCCGCTGCCCGACTGCCGGGAGAGGTTGCCGAACACCATGGACTGCACCGTTACCGCCGTGCCCCAGTCATCGGAGATGCCCACGATCTTCCGGTAGTTTTCCGCCTTCTGGGAATACCAGGAGGCAAACACGTTTTTGACGGTTACGTAAAGCTGATCAAACGGGTTCTCCGCAACCTTTATTTTGCAGTCTTCCAGCATTTTTTTATAGTCCAGGGCCACCTGCCGCATCTGGTCCCCGGAAAAATAGCGTTTCAGGGGAATGCTCCGCCGGGCCTTGTGTTCACGGATGATGGCGTCAAAATCGTCCCGCTTCAGGCCAAAGGCCATGCCGTAGTATTGCAGAAACCGGCGGTAGCTGTCCCAGGCAAACCATGCGTTCCGGGTCTGTTGCGCCAGCCCCTGTGTGATCTCCTCGTTCATGCCCACGTTTAAGGCCGTGTCCATCATGCCCGGCTGGGAGATGGCGGCCCCGCTCCGTACCGCCAGCAGCAGGGGGTTTGCCGGGTCGCCGAATTTTCGGCCCGCGGACTTTTCCAGGTGTTTCAGGTGATGGGCCATCTGCTGCCGGAAAATCTCCTCGGCCGGGGCATAGGCATCCATGATGTCCCGGCACCGGAACACCTCGGTGGTAATAATGAATCCCGGCGGCACCGGGTATCCGTAACCGGACAGCTTGATGATGTTAAACCCCTTGTTGCCCAGGTGAATGATGCCGTATTTTTTTGTTTCCCGGACATCGATGGCCGCGATGGTGCGGGCCGGGTCGTAGTTGAGCAGCCGCTCCAGCCGTTCGGCCGGAAGGGTGTTGGCCTGGTGAAACAGCACGTTGAGAACGCGGGTCAGCAGCAGGTCCAGCTGAGGAAGCCCCAGGGAGAGGGCGATCTTTTCCCGAAAAAAGATCTCGGACACCCGGTGGGTCAGCTTGTCGTGGTCCATGTCGGCGCTCCGGCTGCCGTCACCGGGAAGGTACTTGGGCAGCACCACGCCGGAGGGCTGGCCGGACAGGATGGTCCGCAGGTTCTTTGCGTGCCGGTTGTGAAAATGGTCGGCGATGATGTGCTTGACCGCGGTGGCAAACCGCTTGAAGATGTCCAAAAACTGGGTAAAGGAAAACCCCCGGGTGTTGATGCCCTGGGACAGGAGGTCCAGCTGGAGCTCGATCTCCTTGGTGGAAAAGCCGTCCACGGCCAGGGCCCGCACAAAAAGCCGCAGGCAGTTGTAAATCTGGAAAAAGGTGGTCTTGGTGATCAGGCCCAGGTCGATGTCGTTGACGATCTCTTCGAACAGCACGTTGAGCAGGGCCTCCAACCGGAAGGTGAGGCCCAGGGCGTCGAACTTGGTCTCCCGGTAGCTGCCGTACATGGAGGGGATGTCCACGGCGATATGGCGTTTCTCGTAGATGTTCTGCTCGATCTCAAACCGTTCGTCGGACAGGATCAGTGCCTTGAGCTGCTCCAGGTAGGTGATGAGCCGGGTTGCCTTGTTTTTGGCCTTGGATTCGGCAAAGGCCCGCTTGAGCTCCTTTAAGTCCGGAAAATCGACGGTGTTGAGCCGGGCCACGTATCCCTCGACGTCTGAGGGATTGATGGTGTATTTCTGGTCCAGCAGCTTGTAGAACTCGGTCACCAGCACCACCCGTCGCCGTTCCCGGTCCGGCGCGGCGGGCACCTTTTCGCACAGCGCGGCCACCGCTTCAGCGTCAAGGGCCAGCAGGCCCCGGGGAAGGTCCACGCCGCTGTCGGCCAGGTGTGAAAACAGGGCGTGCATCTGGTCCACGTAGGGACCGCTCTCCCGCACCTGTTCATACATGTCCGGCGGCAGAAAAGCCCTTAGACCGGTCTTGTCTTTTGTCAGCCAGAAAGCAATAGCCGCCTCCATAAAGGGAATCAGCCGGTTGCTGCCCTCCACGTGACCCTGCTTTCTTAAAAAATGAACCAGCACGTCCTTGCGGTGGCAGATTTCGTCCAGCTCGGTGGAGATATCCCGCAGGGCGCCTTCGGCCCCGATGTCGTTGAAAAAAACCGGCAGCAGGCGGGCAAACTGCTTGACCATGTTATAAACCGGGCCGATGTCACTGTTGAGCAGCTCGGTGATATCCCTTGGGAACAGGTCGGTGTCCCGGATGAATACCCCCTCCAGGGTGAGATGAACGATAAGCGCCGACAACAGCCGCGAGGAGCGCTGGGGGTTTTCCCGGATCAGGGCCAGCCAGGCCCGAATGTTCTGAATGTGGGCCTTGTTGGCTTTTATCTTCCAGTCGTTGTCCACCCCCTCCACCATGGGGGCATGAAACCCCAGGCCAATCACGCCGTCGATAAAATAGCTCACCAGCTCGGCGTCCCCGGTCTTGTAAACGCTCTCCCCCACGTTGCGCACGCAGTTTAAGGCCGTGGCCGGAAAACGGGCCGTCTGATCCTGCAGCACCTGAAAGGTCCGCTTGATCCACTCCCGGCTCTTCTTGATATCGCTGCTGGAAATCAGGTAGGTCAGGGTGGTGTTGATTTCCCGCAATGCCTCTTCGTGAAGGCCGGAAAGGCTTGACATGTTCAACACCAGAAACAGGGCCAGGAGTTTCCACTGGTGGCCGTTACCGGTGTCGACGCCGGCGGCATACAGGGCGTCGGGCAGGTTCCGGTAGGCGGACACAAAAAACTCGTAGCCGGGCAGTTGGGCCAGTTGCCGGCACCGTTCCCGGGAATCCGGGGTTTTGGTCTCCAGCTGCCGTATGCGCACAAGCATCTGGCTGATGGCGTTGTGGGACACCCCGGAAACCAGGGCCACCACCTCCTCCTGGGCAGGGGTGGCCGGAGCGGTCCAGCCGATCTCTTTTTTCAGCCAGGCAAGACTGTCTTTTTCCTGCTGCCAGCAGCGGCACACCGCCACCAGGTATTTTTCCAGCAGGCGGCCGAGACGCGCGGCATCCAGCAGGTCGGCGGCCCCGCCTTTGAGCATGGCGGCCGCCACATCGGTCAACTGGTAGTAACTGTTGATAAAGAAGGAAAAGCTCTCGCCCTCCAGGCGCGCAATCGTGTCAATGCCCGCCTGAAGCACCGGCGCCATGTCCGCCCCCCCCTCTTTTGCCGCCTTTTGCAGAAACAAAAGCAGGTTGTCGGCGGCGTCCACCTTTACCTGCATCTGCTGGGCCGCGCTGATGGCGCCGGCAAAAATCTTGACATACAGGTCAGCGGCCTGGGGGCCTTTTGCGTGGTTGCGAAGCTGGTAAAAATAGTCCAGGGAAAAGGTGCGGGCCTCGCTGACGATAAACCGCCAGTTCCGGTACGGGTGGGAGAGCTCTTTTAAGAAGGTGTCCAGCCGCTCGGCAAGACCCTGGAAGTCGGCCATGACATCACGCAGCACCATGTAGCGGTCCTCAATGGAGACATCCACATGATAGCTGGCCAGGTTGACTTCCAGGGCTTTTGATTTGAGCGTCATCTTCGTTTCCGTCGGCACCCGGCAGCGCAAACCGCCGGAGCAACCAGTGTAACGCAAAAAGCGGCATGCCCTGCAATCCCCTTAAGGGACCGGCAGGTGCCGCTGGTCCATACCCTATCAAACCATGCCGCTGTTTTCAAGAATGATCCCGGCTGCTGGGACGTTGTGGTGGGAAGGCAACAGGTCGTTTTACAACGCCGTCACCCGGACGGCTGTAAAACAAAGACAGCGGGATTACCGGCAGGCTTTGTTTGTCACGGCTGCCAGACGATTAGAAGAAAAAACCGGTATTCAGGCTACTGATCCCTGGCCGCCTCTTCCCTCATTCTTCTGATAAACGCCTTTGCTTCCTCCTCGGTGGCAAACCGGCGTCTTTCAATGGCGCCGTTCCGGTCAATAGAAACCGTGGCGGAAATAATCTCCCCCTTCTTGTTGCGCTCCTTTGAAAGCTTTACATCTACCATATCCGTTGTCCTTATCCGGGTTGTTCGGTAAACCGCGTTACATACCGGGCAAACATCCGTCGTACCTCCGGGTTTTTCTCCTCGTCGTAAAGGCGTTCCATGATCCCCCGCACACCGTGGGCTGAGCGTACCAGGTACTCGCCCTGCTCCTTGTACAGGCTGACCGCCGTCTGGGAAACCGCCGAGCACAGCGCGTCGAGAAACCGCTGCCGCACCCGGAACCCGCGGCCGTTTTTTGTGGGGCGAAAAAAGGAACGCGTAAAAATAATAGCCGAATTTTTCGCCGCTGTCATGGGAGAACCGACCCGGCTGGCAATTTCATACACCATGGCGGCGATCACCAGTGGGCTATTGTACAGCGAGTCCGGCGGCATCTTGTTGGTTTCGGCAAGATCGGTGATGGACAGGGAGACAAAATAGTCCATGGTGCCCCGCCGGCCGTACAGGAACCGGTTGTTTTCCTGGCTCTCGTTGAAAAACACCGAGCCGGGCAGGTCCACGATGGTGCTGGGCTGGGCGCCGATGCGGTTTTTGCTGCAGAACCGGGCGATGTCGATGCCGGTGTTGTCGGAAATCGAATGAAAGTAGTCATAGGGCAGGCCCACGATAAAGGAGCCGTGCACCGAAATGCCCTGGGCGTGAATCTTTCGAATCCTTTCGGCATAATAGTCCGACGCCGTAATGCCCCGCTTTTCGATGTCGCCCACGATATGCTTGTCGATATATTTCAGGTTGCGAAGGTCCAGGGATTCCAGCCCGATGAAAAAATGGGTGCCCCCGGACCGGCGGATCTTTTTCAGCAGGGCCTCGTCATTGGCCACGTCAATGGAGATCTGCACCGCGTAGTTGATGCACAGGTCGCTGGCAATGATCTTATCCAGCAGGTTGTGAAGGTTTTTCTTGCCCAGCAGCAGGTTGTCCGGGGTAAAGAAAAAATAGCGGTTCTTGAAATTCACCGGCCCCTTCTGGGCCAGCCTCAGTTCCTCGATAAAATCGTCCGGGTCCCGGAGGCGAACGGCCCGCTGCTTTTTGGGCAGGGTGGAGATGGAGCAGAACTTGCAGGAAAAAGGGCACCCGGTATAGGGCGCCACCGGGTTGATGCGAAAGTCCTTCAGCGCGGTCCACCGGATGCCTGGCAGCTTGTTGAGCATGCCGATTTTTAAGGGTTCCAGGGGCTCTACGTTGGGAAACTCCCCCCAGATGCCGTCTTCGATCAACCGGTAGCCGGTGTATTCCGGCTTGAGCCGGTGGCTGTCCAGGTCTTCCAGCAGTTCGGCCAGGGTGGCCGAGTCCCCGGAGCCCTTGACAATGGAGATGATTTCCGGATGGGGGGCATAGGCCCGGATAAAGGTGTCCACGTCCTCGGGCATGGTGGAGATGTGAATGCCGCCCAGCACCACGGGAATTTTCGCGTGGTTCAACACCAGGGCCGCGGCCGCGGCCGCCGGAAAGTTGGAGCTCATGGAGGTGATAAACACGGCCCGGGGCAGGCGCTTTTTTTCGCCGATCACTTGGGAAAACCGCCTGCGCTTGCCGTCCAGCATGATCACCAGGTGGTCTTTGGCAAGCTTTGCCAGCTGGTTCTGAATGTAGACGCCCGAATACATCTCAATGGCCAGGGTGTCCACCATGGTAACCCGCTGCTTTTCCAACTGAAAATCGATAAAGGCCAGAAAGTTTTCCTCGTCCAGTTCCCGGGCGTTTCTGCCGGAAAGGTAGGAAATAACCTCAACGGGCGTGATGTCTTTTGCCGGCATCAGGTCCATCAGCTTGTAGGTCAGCGGATTGTATACCACGAAATAGGGAGCGGACATTCCGGCGGTTCCTGCTGTGGCAAAGGGTTATAAGATTTCTATCTATAGCACACCCGGCCGGTACGCTTCAAGCCCCGGATGCGGGTCTGCCCCGCCCGGCGCCAAGGGCGGTCAGCACATCAAAAAACCGGCGGGCCTTTTGGGTTTTAAACCGGAATGCCAGCACCCCGCGCCAGTCGTCCCGGAAATCCGCCGCCTCAAAAGAAATGAGCAGGGTGTCCGGCGCGGGAACATCCACAAACAGGTCCGATAGCTTCGGATCATCCGCGGCGATATGAATCTGCCGTTTTCCATAGGTAAAGCAGGCCACGCGCTTTTGCGTCACCGCCAGGCACCCGGAAAACAGCTCTACCCGCCCGCGATACCGCCGGCCCGGGCCCTTGACGTTTTTTGCGACAAACCGGCCGGCCATGCCTTCATCGGCAACCACTATCCCTTCGGATTCAAGTTCCGGCCGCAGCTTTTTTGGAATGGCACCCAGCCTGAACAGCCTGTATGACAACGCTTTTTTCATGACCTCTCCATTTTACGCCCGCACATTTCGGGTTAAAACATATTCCGCCGGTTTTGCAAAGCCGGCGCAGTTGTCTTGCACCGGCTTTTTTTGCCGGTTTTGCTTGCATGCGGCCGGCTGGCGGCATATAAATATCCTCTTGGTCCGTGTCCGCGGGCGCGCCTGTTCCGGCGGCCCGCCAACATTGCAACAGGTAACGCTTTGTTCGGGTGGTATCATGCTTCAAAAATGCGGTGCGGCTGTTCTGGTTCTGTGGTTTTCTCTTGTTGTCTCTGCCGTTGCTTCTGATCCCCTGGAGGCCGGCGGCTGGAAACGGGTGATGGACAAAAACGGCATAAAGTCCTACAGCCGTCAATACCAGGGTACGGGGATCTTTGAATTCAAGGCGGTCACCGTGGTGGACGCCCCCATCTACGTGGTCAGTGAGCTGGTCCGGGACGTGGAGACCTATACCGACTGGATGCCCTACTGTTCCCATGGGTCCTCCATGGATTTTATCAACCGGGACGACAAAAAGGTCCGCATCGTTCTTGATCTGCCCTGGCCCCTTTCCGACCGGGAAATCATCATTCACGCCACGATAACGTACGACATGGACCGCGGCCGGGCCTTCTTTTCCCTGCAAAACGTGGACCAATGGCCGGAAACCGAGGCCAGGCTCATCCGGGTGCCCATGTTCTCAGGGCACTACACGTTCGAGTTTATCACTCCGGACAAAACCGGGGTGATCTACCAGTACAACGTGGACCTGGCCGGCAGCCTGCCGGACACCCTTTCCAAAATGATCGCCAACCGGTTTCTCTTTGACAAGCTTTCCAACATGCAGAAAAAGGCGGTAACGGAAAAATACATCGCCCTGGGAGAACAATCGCTGGACAAGGCGTTGTGCGACCGGATTCTGGCCGACAAGACCCGCACGCAGCAGATCGCCTCAGCCCGCCTGGCCGAGATCATTCAGTCAAAAGCGGTCATCGACCTCATGGCCGGCCACATGCCGCTCTACGACCTGGTCACCACGCAAAACGGCATCGTTTCACAGAAACTGCTCTATGCGTGGGGATCTGACGCTGCCCGAAAAGAGGCGGTTAAAATCCTTATCGGCGCCTACCTGAAGTCCCGCACCAGCGACCCGGCCATCGTGGAAAAAATCCTTTCAGACGACCGGCTGATTCACGCCATTCAGACAGGATCGGCCGTAGACAACCGGCCGGCAAACGTCGTTCTGGAAGCGTACCTGAACGGCTATGCCGGATGAGCATGGGCGGTCTCTGCCGGAACACGGCGGAGCGCTCTTTTGCAAAAAAAAGCCGGCAGATGCGAATTTTCACATCTGCCGGCGTTAACGGTTTTTTTAAATGGCCGAAGACTACAGGCCGACATTGTCCTTGAGCTGAGCGATCTGAATGCCAAGACCGATACACTGCTTACCGTCCATGCAGGTGTCGGCATCCTCCGGCTCCAGATAGGTTTTCAGTTCATGGTTGCCTTTTTTCAGTAACACCGTCCAGGCCTTCTGGCCTTCGTCATAATCGACCTTCACATCAATACCGCACTCCCCGATATCGGGGTAGATCTTTCGAATCTTGTCACACAGTGTTTGCTTGTCGTACATTTTCAGCCTCCTTGTCTGGTGAAGGGGGTTGGACTTCCGTCTGCGTTCTCTTCCGGCACAAACCCGGCGCCATCCGGGCCATATCTTTTGACCGGCGCGCCGGTTTCATGCCGTTCTGAAAAAGAACATCTGTCAAAACAATATTATGCTTTTCTGCTATAAGTCAAGCCATGCTAATGCGACCGGGCCGGGCGCACATCGGCCTTTACGTGCCGCAGGCGCAGAACCGGGGCCAGCCCATGAGTTCGGCGGCGCCGGCAATGGTGGTACCGTAGAAGAGCACCGGCGTGTCGGTGAGAAACTGTTCGATGGTGCCGTTGACCACGGTGGTGCCGGTGACCAGCAGCAGGTCGGCCCACTTTATGGCATCGGCCGTGGCGTCCGGGCCTTCGATGCGGGCGCCGCGCTTTTCAGTGCCGATATTGTCCGGGTCCATGTCCACGATGCGATAGTCAAACCGTTTGGCCAGGGCTTCCACCATGGCCGGCTGAAACCCCACCTGAAGAATTTTTATGTCGCCGTACTCTTCTGCCAGAAATGCGGCCAGGGCCGCTGCGCAGTCAGCCGGGCCTTTGTCTCTGCAGTGAATGGTTTTGTCGGCCAGGCCCAGGTGGCGCATCACCGCGTTTATGGTGGCCACGAAAATGGCCCGGCGGTAGTTGTTTTCCAGGGGCATGGCCAGAATCTCGCGCAACGGGCCTTTAAAATCCCCAAACCTGTCGGTAAAGGCCTGGCCCAGGGAGCCTGAAAAATCGGCCTGCATCAGCCGCTCCCGGCCCTGCTGCAAGGGAAAGTCGTCTGCCTCGGGATCGCCGATGGCCTCTTCTGTGGACAGGGTGCGGGCCTTGACCGTCACGTCCTGGTCCATCAGGTCATACTGATCGCAGATGCTTGCAAACCGCTCTTTTATCTGGTCGTAAAGTTTTGTGGACATGATGTGTTTCCTGTATTGTGGAGTCTTGAATCAATATTTTTCTTTGCGCCCTTTGCGGTGAATTTGATTTTTTGAAATCCGCTATCGTCTTGAGATGTTGTAAGCCTTTTGCATTTAAAGGTCAATTTGATCCGTCAAACAGGATAATGCTGGGTTCCCAGAAGGCCACCGATATTTCCTTTCCTTCATACAGGTCGTGGCGCTCCCGCAAGTAGGGGGGCAGCTTGATCTCCAGGTCGTGGATCTGGGGGCTGCCGCTGATCTGAAAGCAGACCATGCAGTACTCGGGAAAGGGAAATACCGAGACGATGCGGCCGGACAGCCTGTTGTGGGAAAGGGCCGGCTTTAAGGTCTTGTCCGGCTTTAAAATCTTGATGTCCTGCTGGCGAACGCAGAAGGTGGCCCGCGTGCCGGGGGTAATTTTTTTTGAAACCACCACGGAAAAGCGGTCGGTGTCGATGCGGGTACCGTCTGAATGGGTGTGGGCCGTACCGGTAAAAATGTTGCGGTAATTTAAAAACCGGGCCACGTCGCAGGTGGCCGGGCGTTCAAATATCGCCTGCTTGGGGCCACTCTGGTGAAGCTTTCCGTCCAGCAGCACGGAGAGCCGCTCGCCCATGCTGTAGGCCTCTTCCAGGTTGTGGGTGATGTGAAAGGCGGTGATGCCGATCTCCTGAATGATCTTTTTCATCTCCACCCAGAGCAGTCGCTTGGCCCCTTCGTCGATGGAGGAGAACGGCTCATCTAAACATACCATGTCCGGGGCAATGGCCAGGGCGCGGGCCAGGGCCACCTTCTGTCGCTCCCCGCCGGAGAGGTTTGCAATGGCCCGGCTTCGCAGGCCGTTGATACCCAGAATGTCGCAAAGCCGGTCCACGATGCGGTCGGCATCGGCGCCCCCGGCGCCGTGAAGACCGAACCGAATGTTTTTTTCCACGTCCAGGTGGGGAAACAGCGAGTAGTTCTGGGGCACATACCCGATGCGCCGCTCTTCAGGCCGGCGGCGGCTGACGTCCTGGCCGTTTAAAAAAACAGCACCGCCGTGGGAGGGATAAAACCCGAGAATGCACTTCATCAATGTGGATTTGCCGCTGCCCGTGGGTCCCAGCAGCACATGATATTCCCCCCGGCCGCAGGACAGGTTAATGTCTTTAAGGCAAAACTTTCCCAGGGCAAGATTCAGGCTGGCAATCTGAAGAAAGGTGGGGCTCATGATTTCCACCCCCCGGTCAACCGCCGCTCCAGCCAGGCAAACAGGTTCTCAAAGACAAGACACATGACGGCCAGCACGATGAGGCACACAATAATGATGTCGATGCGCATCAGGCTTTCGGCCCGCATCAGCAGCGCCCCGATACCCGTGGGAATGGCCACCATCTCGGCGGCGATCACCGTGCGCCAGGCCATGCCCGCCTCCAGGCGCAGGCCGGTAAAGATGTTGGGCAGGGCCAGGGGCAGCACCACGGCAAAAAGGATGCGGCCTTCGGAGGCCCCAAGGGTCCGGGCCACGAGAATGTAGTCGGCGTCCACCTGCTTGATGCCGGTGACCGTGTTGTAGAGGACAGGAAAAAAGGAGCAGATGAAAATCAGGGTGATGGGCAGCATCTCGTTGATGCCGATCCACAGCATCAGAAGGGGAATCCAGCCCAGGGCCGGAATGGGATAAAAAAGGCTGATGATGGGAGACAGGGTTTTGTCGATCAGGCGCCGCCATCCCATGGCCGTACCCACCACAATGCCGGCCACGGACCCGGCGAAAAATCCGATCAACACCCGGCCCAGGCTGGCGGCAAAGCTTTTGCCCAGCACGCCGGTAACGGTCAGGCGGTAAAACTCGGCCATCACCTCGGAAAAGGGGGGCAGAAAAAACCGGCCCGGCAATATGCCGGCCCTGGCCACCACTTCCCAGGCAACCAGAAAAATCGCCACCGGCAAAAACCCCCAGGCAGGCTTGAGTTTACTCTCCACCTCCGGCCTCCAGAAACCGCAAGTCCAAAATTTCCGCCGCCGGCGCCGCCTTTTTCAGGTATCCCAGGCGCGCCATAAAATCGATGGCGCGCTGCACCTCGGCGGGATTAATGGCAGTGGTAAAATCCATGCGGGTCATGGAACGCTCAACAACGGCGGGCGTAATGACCGTGCGGGTACCGGCCCCCAGGTCCGGGCCGTCGCCGCCACCCATAGTTTGAAGCTGCCGGGACACGATTTCGGCCGCCTCCCGGGGATGACTGTTCATCCAGGCGGTGGATTGTTCCAGCACGGCGATCAGTTGTCGCACCACGGCGGGTCGCTTGTCAATCAGATCCTCCTTGACCACCAGCACGCTGCCCTGCATGTTCGGCCACACATCCCGGCTGGTAAAAAGCATCTCAAAATCCCCGGCCTCGGCCATGGTGGCCCACTGCTCGGGCAGCACGACCGCGTCCAGTTGGCCGGTCTGAAGGGCCAGCAGCTGTTTTTCCGGGGGCATGCGCCGTATTTTTGGCAAAACAGCTTCCCTGTCCAGGTGGAAAACGTCAACGGCTTTATTCAACATCACATCCACGGCCCCGCCCTGCCGAATGCAGCCCACGCAAATATCCGGCCGCTCCAGATCCCTGGCTGTTTTGATTTTCTTTTTATTGACCACCACCCCGTAACCGTGCTTGTGCGTGCCGGCAACGATCTTGACGGGCACCCCGGCGTTGAACCGGGAGTTCACAGCGGGAACCAGGCAAATAAAAGCCGCGTCAATATCACCCCTGGCCAGGGCCGCGGCCAGGGCCATGCCCGTGGCATAGCTTTCATAGGCCGTCACGTCAAGGCCGGCCTCAGTAAACCATCCTTTTTCCCGTGCGACAAAGGCGGCGGCGGCATGGTCCATGAACTCCACGGCCATACGGACTTTCTCCTGTCCGTTACCAGGCAGGGTTTCAGCGACAGACAGGCCGGGAAACTGTATTATTAAAAACAGGGAAACCAGACAGACGGCGATACCGAATTTTCTACACACAGTACAGCTCCTTTCCTCTCGTCAATGAAAAGCAAAAAATTTTCGGCTGCCTCTAAAGTTGAATTTTCTTTCCGTTCTGGAAGACGGCCTTTTGATGTTGACGGTTTTCTTTTTTTGCGCCGCAAAGGCGAAACGTACGCAAAGGATTGTTTTTTCACCTTTGCGCGCAGTGTTTACGCTTTTTTTTGCGACCTCTGCGTCTTTGCGGTGAAACTAAACTTTTCGGTTGTGTCGTTAGCGACCTTTTTACCAAAGCCCGACCGAACGATTCTGCGGCCTTGTTAGTTTCCATCCAGAAACGTTTTTCGTGTCTTCATACCAGATGAATGGACTCTTGTTAGTCGGGAAACACAATGATGCTGGGCTCCCAGAAGGCCACGTCCGTTTGTTTACCGGCAAAAAGCTTATACCGTTCCCGAAGATAGGGCGGAAGTTTTATTTCCAGGTCATACTCCCGGGTGCTTCCCTCTACTCTGAACCAGACCAGACAATATTCCGGAAAGGGAAACAGGGAAACGATATGGCCATGAAGTATGTTATGCCGCATGGCCGGTTTTACGGCGTTGTCCTGCTTGACAATTTTGATGTCCTGCTGCCGGACGCAAAGGTTTACCCTTGTGCCGGGGGAAATCTTTTTTGACAGCACGACACTGAAGCAGTCGGTGTCAATCCTCGCGCCTTCAGGATGCGCATGGGCTACCCCTGAAAAAAGATTCCGGTAGTTCAGGTAGCGGGCCACCTCCTGGGTTGCCGGCCGCTCAAAAATATCCTCTTTGGGGCCGCTCTGATGAAGCTCGCCGTTTAGCAGCACCGAGAGTCGCTCGCCCATGCTGTAGGCCTCTTCCAGGTTGTGGGTGATGTGAAAGGCGGTGATGCTGATTTCATTAATGATTGCCTTCAGGTTAATCCACAGGCTGCGCTTGGCACCTTCATCTATGGATGAAAAGGGTTCGTCAAGCAATATAATGTCGGGTTGAATGGCCAGGGCCCGGGCAAGCGCGACTTTCTGTTTCTCGCCGCCGGAAAGATGTCGAACATCCCTTTTTCGAAGATGCTGAATCTGGAGCATGTCACACAGCCGGTCTACAGTTCTGTCGGCGTTTTGAGACGGGTACTTTCCGGATCGGAACCCGAATCTTATATTTCCCTCCACCTTCAGGTGGGGAAAAAGAGAGTAGTGCTGAGGAACATATCCCATATGACGGTCTTCCGGCAGTGTATGGGTAATCTCTTTTCCGTTCAAATAGAGGGCCCCCTGATTGATCCTGTAGAAACCCAGAATACATCTCATCAATGATGTCTTGCCGCTTCCCGTGGGACCCAGCAGGACATGGTACTCTCCTTTTGCACATAAAAGATGAATATCCCGAAGGCAGAATCCGCCCAGGGAAAGGGTCAGTCCATCAACCTGAAGATGGGCGTGATTCATATCGTTCCCACCTTTAATGTTCTTACAAAAAAAAGAATGGCCAGCGACATGGTAACCAGAAGCGTAATATAAATCAGGGCGCCCGTAATGTTGGCGGACTCAAAGCTTAAATAGATGGCAACGGGAATGGTTTCCGTCTTCATGGTCATGGCGCCGGCCAGGGTCACCGTGGCGCCAAACTCCCCGATGGACCTTCCCCAGACCAGCAAAAAAGAAGAGATAATACCTTTACCGGCCATGGGCAGCACCACGCGGAAAAACGTCCGCATTTTGCTATACCCCAGTGTTCGGGCCAGATTTTCATATTCCTCGTCGATCCCTTCAAACGTCGCCCGCAGCAATCGCAAGGACAGCCCGACCACCACAAAAAACTGGGCCAGAATAATTCCCTTCACCTCAAAAACAAAAGGGCCGAAATAATGGTTAAGCTGTTTTCCCAACGGCGTATTAAAAAAGATAAGGAGCATGGCCCCAAGGGCAATGGGAGACAGAACGATCGGCAAATCAAGCAGGGTATCAAAAAACCGTTTACCGAAAAAGGTATGTCTGGAAAAGAGATACGCCACGGGCACGGAAACTGCCAGGGCGAAAACAGAGGCGATTGTGGCCGTGAAAAGAGAAAGCTTTACCGCAAAAAGGACTCTTCCCAAATCGGGAGACGAGAGAACTTTTTCCTGTCCCAGTTCGACCAGCATGCCCGCGAAAAGGCCGATAAAAGCAAGAATAAGAAGCCCTGCGGTTCCCCAGATGATGGCATCAAAAACACGATTCATTTTTGCTGCCTTAAATCTTTCATGATGTCGAAATAGGCGGCTGGAAGGGTGTATTCGCCACCCACAGGCGCCTGTGGAGCGAATACCTGCGCCTTGTCCAGAGAGGCGAGATACCCGTATTTTTCATACGCCTCCCTTCCCACCGGAGAAAGCACGAATTCAATAAAAGCCTCTGAAAGTTTTATGTCCTTGGTATAGATGGGAATGGAAATAGGAATATGGGAAAGTCTTGGTATCTGATCCGGATCAATAGGCACAAACGCCATACGATCAGGATTCCAGTAATGAAACACCCGCCATCCCAGAATGGCGTCAACCTGGTTCATCGCGGCCAGGTTTGCCGTTTTTGAGCAGCTTCCGCCAAACGTTACTACATTTTTTAAAACCGGTGCCAGCAGCGAGTTCTTCTCCAGAAGCTCAATGCCATAGAGCCCCAGACACACCGTTTCCGGGTTCCCAATGCCTACGCGAACGCCGGGCCTGGCAAGGTCTTTCAGGGAATGAATATTCGCGGGATTACCCGCGGGGGTTATAATGGCAGGGACAAGATACGCCACGATCCGAGCGCTGTTTTCTACAATAAGTTTTTTCCGTTCGGCGATGATGATGTAATCCGGCGAGCCCGGCAAGTAGATTTCCCCTTTTTTGGAAAGCTCAATCTGGGAAAGCAGCGTGCCCGATCCGCCGAATATCATATTTACGTTGATGTTTTTCTCCTGCTTGAACTTGGCGGCAATCTCTTCCATTGCGGGCTTGTTCGCTGATCCACAAAAAACCGTTATAGAATCGCTCTCCGCCTTGACGGTTGCCTGCCCCCCCCCAAACAATGTAAGTCCGAGTCCGACCAGTAAGAAAAAAACCGTCTTTCGCATGTTTATTACCTCCTCTTGGACCGCCGTGCTGATTGTGATGAATATGTACCATCGGTTGTATTCCGCCAAACATAACGCAACACAAAAAAAACTACAGTTCAAGCTCCGCCGACCCCTGGGCGAGGAACGCCTTGAACTCTTTATAAGCAGACCAGAAACACGCTATTGCACGTTCACCCGCCGGGGTAAGTACCGCGCCACCGCCGCCTATGCCACCGGTACTCTTTTCCACCACCGGCATTTGGCTTTGACCGTTCATGAATTCCACCAGTTTCCAGGCGTGACGATAGGACATTTGCATGGACCGGGCCGCAGCGCTGATAGAGCCGTAGTCCCGAATCCTCTCCAACAGAACCACCCGCCCGTAGCCAAGAAAAGTGCCGTCCGGCCCCTCTATCCAGATTCGACCCCGCAAACGATAAGCCTTCGTTCTTTTCTTGTTATCATTGGCCATGGCGTTATATACAAAAGAACATAGCGATTGTCAAGAACCATACTCAATAACGATAAAAAAACAGGCTGCTTTTTTTCGACGCTACAGGCGCATCATGGCATCCACAATGGCGGCCACGTCGCGTCTGGGCCATACCGGCAGGCCGGTTTCAACCGGGTCGTCGGTGACCACGGCCAGGATGTCGTCTCTTTCCGGAAACAGCGGGTCCTTTCCATTGGCGGCCCGCCACACCTCAATGTTTGCGCCCGGGCCGTTTGCATACCCTTCCACCAGCACGATGTCGCATTCGGCAAACAGGTGGCCCAGCCGGTCAAAAGGATTTTCATCCACCTTGCGGGGCAGGTAAACCGCCATCTGGTCGGTGGTGGTTACGGCGGACGGCACGGCCCCGGCCTCCCGATGCCGCCAGGAGTCCTTGCCCGGTGTTTCCAGTTCATGGGCATGGCCGCTGTGTTTCAGGGTGCCCACGGCCAGGCCCCGTTTTCTGAGTTCCGCGATCAGCTCTAAAATAAGCGTTGTTTTTCCGTTTTTGGACCGGCCCACGATATGAAAGATTTTCATTTTTCTGCTCCGCTCAGAATAGAGGTTTATGAAAACTATTCTTAAGCGCAATGGGGGTCAAAGTCAATCGGTGTAAGGGCTCCATACTCTTTGAAGACGAAAACACCGGCGATCCAGTATGACATTGCCACCCACGCAGTCGTCACTACTCACCCGGCCGCATGCGCAGTCGTCATTGCCCGACTTGATCGGGCAATGACGGCGGTGACGAACCGGCTGGGCGGTGATGCGTGATTGTCGATTGCGATACCGATTTCGACCCCGACCCCGATACCGATACCGATAGCGATACCGATTACAAGGGAGAGGTCATACCTTGTACTGGCTCACCATGGTGGTAAGTTCTTCGGCAATGGCGGCCAGTTCAGCGGCCCGGCGATCGATGTCTCCGCTTTTTTGAAAAATGATCTTTGACCGGTCGTCCAGGGTCTTGATCTCCCTGGCCATTCCGCTCAGCCCGGCCGTGCTCTGGGAGATCCGCCGGTGAACGTCCTGAATGCCCTCTGATGCCTGCATGATGTTGGCGGCGATTTCCCGGGTGGAGGTGGACTGCTGCTCCAGGGCCGTGGCCGTGTTGGATACAACCTCGTCAATGGCCCGAATGATGTCCGCAATCTTGTCAATGGAATCGATGGTGGACCGGGAGGAGGTCTGAATGCCGCACACCCGGTCGTGAATGCTTTTCGTGGCCGTGTCGGTTTCTCCTGCCAGGGTCTTGATCTCCCCGGCCACCACGGCAAACCCCTTGCCCTGTTCCCCGGCCCGGGCCGCCTCGATGGTGGCATTGAGCGCCAGCAGGTTGGTCTGGCCGGATATACGGGCAATGGCATCGGTGATACCGCCGATGGCCTCCATGGCATCACCCAGGTCTTTCACGCTTTCATGCACCGTCTGGGTGTACGACACCGCCTGGTTGGTGCGTTTCATGGAGACCCCGGAACTCTGGGCGATCTGGTCGATGGTGGCGGTCATCTGCTCCGTGGCCGAGGCCATGGTGTCCAGATTGTGGGAGTACTGCTCCATGGTGGTGGCCACAGAGGCCATATTTATGTTCACGTCGTCGGTGGAGGCCACCACAATTTTTGACAGGTCTTTCAGCGACCCCGCGGTATGGGTCATTTCACCGGAAAACTCCTGCAGCGCACGGGCCGCCTCGCCCACCCGGGTCGCCTTTTTGGTAATGGTGGTGATCATTCGGCCCAGCTTTTCCACGAACCGGTTGAACCACATGGCCAGGCCGGCGATTTCATCCTCCCCCTTTACCGTCAGCCGCTGGGTCAGGTCCCCCTTGCCCTCTACAATATTTTTCAGGTTGTCGGTAAGGCGGTTGATCGTTTTCACCATCATGCCGGTGATCACCCAGGCCATGAGAGAGACCAGAAAAATGGTGGCCAGGCCCAGCAGCACCGAATAGAAAATCAGCCGGGGCAGATCCGTGAACAGCGCCTTTAACGGCACGGAGAGGCCCACCACCCACCAGCCGTCAAGGCAGGGCCGCACCACCGACAGGTAACGGGTGCCGGCGGCATTCTTGTGAAACAGGGACTCACTCTCTTTTACGCCGGTTTTTTTGGCCAGAAAAACCGCTGTGGCCACGTCTTCGCCCGAACGGGCCAGGGTCTTGCCCGCGGCATCGGCCAGAAACACATGACTGGTGCGCAGCGGTACAAAGGAAGCCACGCAGGAATCAAACAACCGGTTGATATCCACGTAGCCGCCCACCACGCCGTCGGCTTCCCCGCCTGACGGGTCCACCAGGCGGACCGGGGCCGCCACCAGAAAAACCGGGGTCATGCTGGGCGGAATGCGTTCCACCGACCCGACAAACACGGACCGGCGACCGTCCGGGCCAGGCGCCATGTCAAAGGTTTCAAACGGCGGCAGCACCACCTGCTCGGGAATGGCTTCTCCGACCGCCATCGCCAGGCCGCCGCCGGGGTCGGACAGAAAAAGGGCGAAAAAGGTGGGGGCCGCGGCATGGGCCAGCTCCAGCACGGCCGCACCGTCGGACCTGTGAACCGGGCGGCTGCTTAACACGGAGATGGCGTTCCGGGCTTCGCTGATGCGGGTGTCCAGACCGTCCGCCATGCCGACCAGGGCGGTCTCCATGTTCTCCCGCTGAAAATTGACCATGTTGGAAAGAATAAAGATATAAGCAAGAATGGTCACCAGCACCACGGCGCCCACCACCACGGGCAGCGTCAGCGCCATCACCCGGTTTCGATAGCTTTTTGTTATAAAACCAAGTGCCATGCGTGTCTCCCCCCACAGGGACGGTTATGAATATATCGGCTCCTGATATGCACGACAGGGGCGCGGCCTGTTGCCGTGCCCCCATCATATCCCGCGTATTGCATACGTACGGCCGGTTTTGCCGGCATACCTACAAAAGCTGACGTATGAAGTTGAGTTTTTTCATGGGCAGATAGCCCAGCAGGGTCTGAATATGACCCGCGTCCCGGAACCGTTTTTCCTGGCCGAAGTCCTTCATGTAGCCCACACCGCCCATGGCCTGAATGCCGTCGGTAACCACCGGGGCCAGGGCCGAAATCACGTGCAGGGCAGCGGCCTGGACGGAAAGCCGCCAGTTCTTCGCGTCTTCGGACAAGGCCCGGCAGGCCCGGGAGACCAGCATCTCGGCCACGTGGACCTGGACGGCCATGGAAGAGAGCAGCATCTGAAGCTCGGACCAGTCCTTGATCTTTCGGCCGCCCTGGCGCCGCTCCCGGCAATAGGCCAGGGCCTCCTCCAGGGAACCCCGCATCACACCGGCGGCCATGGCAGCGGCTGCCAGCTGCATGGTGTCGGCCACCTTTTTAAAATAGGCCGGGCCCTCTTCTTCCGCGCCCACCAGCCGGGCCGCGGCATCCTTTAAGGTCATATCGGTCGCCGGGCAGGCATGCATACCATGGCTGACCACCGGATCACTGACCGAAATCGCGCCGTCGGGCAGGTTGACCAGGAACCAGGCATGACCGTCGGCCAGGGTCGCCGGCAGCAGGGCATGGTTGGCCATGCCGCCCAGCACCACGTATTCCGCGGTCCCGGAGAGCACGTACCCATCGCCCTCTTTTCGGGCCGACAAACGGAGGGGCTGCTGGACCGGGTTGCACAGCACCGGGCAGGCGATCAGAAAATCGGAAGGCTTCTTGGCCCCGGCGGCCAGGTCCTTTAACTCCCCGGTACAGCCGGCGGCCAGCAGCAGGTTCTGGGCAAAGGCGTTGGTGAACATGATACCACCCAGGCTGCTGTCTTCCCGGCAGATGTTGGCCAGCACAATGCACAGGGCTTCAATGCCCTGGCCCACACCGCCCAGATCTTCGGGTAGCAGAATATGAAAAAAATCGAGATCAAAAGCCTTTTGAACCACCGGGTCGAAAAACGGCCCAAAGGGATAGTGGTCGTTTTCCTCCCGTCCCGGGGCCAGTATCTTTTTGGCAAACTCGGCGGAACTCTTGTCCAGCAGGCTCAACTCCTTGTTGTCCGATGCGTACACAGTGTGCCTCCTTTTATCCAAAACGGGCGCTGGTTGGCCGAACGCCCCGCGGCAAAGCGGTGATTAAAGATTTGCGCTGCAAAAGCATTCGGTGCCGGGGCAGGTGCGCGCCACCAGTCGCTTGAACACGTTGATCCGGTTGATCTGGTTGGTGCCCTCGTAAATCTGGAACAGCTTGGCGTCCCGCAGTATTTTCTCGGCATGTTCGCTGTGGCGCACGCCGGCGCCCCCCATCAGTTCCAGGGCCATGCGGCCATTCTGCATACCCATGTCCGTGGCCGTGAACTTGACAAGAGACCCCCAGCCGTCCGTGCGGTCAACGGCGGCGTCGTCCACCCAGTCAAAAGCGATTTTTCTTGATATCCAGGTGGTAAACCCCATTTTATTGATCGGCTTCATGATGGGATCAAGCAGGGAAACGGGCGTGTATTTCATCATGTAGTACAACGGCTTTATGTTCAACATCTTTACCATGCCGTCCATACCGTTGATATAGGCCCCCTCACTGTAAGCCATTCGGGCCACGGCCGCGTTTTTGTACATCTCGGCCAGCATGGCCTGGCACCACTCGTGGGTGACCAGGGGCCTGCCGTCCACCTCGGTCTCTGATGCAAACCGCAGGGCCTGCTCAAAGGCCCCCTTGGCCGCGCTCGAGCCAAAGGCGGCCACACCCACCCGGGAGGCGGCCCAGATGTTGGCCAGAATAAGCTCGGTGATGTCCCGGGGAGACCGGGAAAGACCGGCGGACTGCGTTTTGTCCAGCAGCACCATGTCGTCGGGGACAAAACAGTCCTTGAACACCAGTTCACTGGCCAGGGATGCCTTCTGGCCCATCTTCTTTTCCTTCTTGCCGAAGGAAAATCCCTTGGTGCCGTTTTTCACCGCCATCATCACCATGCTTTCCGATCCCTTTGCCGGATCGGTGTAGGCAAACAGAATGTGCCAGGTGGAAAGGTGTCCGCAGCTGATAAAGATCTTGGTGCCGTTGACCTTGTAACCGCCCTCCACCTTTTCCGCGTGGCAGGCAAGGGAGCCGGTATCCATGAACTCTACGTTCTGGGAGTCGGTGCCGGCGTCCGGCTCGGTCATGGCAAACGACATGAGA
This sequence comes from Desulfosudis oleivorans Hxd3, assembly GCF_000018405.1. NCBI lineage: Bacteria > Pseudomonadati > Thermodesulfobacteriota > Desulfobacteria > Desulfobacterales > Desulfosudaceae > Desulfosudis > Desulfosudis oleivorans. The sequence continues at coordinate 224,695 of NC_009943.1, read as the reverse complement.
CAGGGCTCGCCGGTCTTTTCACCGTTGACAACCTCCCGGCAGACCATGTCGGTCAGGCGCATGTTCCAGGAGGCGGCCAGCCCCACGAAGCCCAGGTAGTGCACGCCGATCAGATTGGCCACCGAGGCGCACACCGACCCGATCTCTTCTAAGAAAGGCCCGATGCCCGAAATGCTGTAGCCTTTTCCGCCGAAAATCTTGGGAATAAAAAGAGAATAGAAATTGAGCTCATTGGCCTTTTTCACCACCTCCCACGGCAGGTAATCCGGATCCTCATGCATCTTCAGGTCCAGCTCCCGCCAGTAGCCTGAGGTATATGAATCGTTGAACCGGCGGGCAACGGCCATCAGTTTTCGAACTTCACCGATGACCCCCTTGGGCTGCTTTCCGGTGGCCCGAAGGCTGCCCATCATGTCGTCAAACTTCGGTTCTCTTTCCAGAAGCGCCTTTGTCTGTGAGCGGGAAATCATGATGTTCCTCCTGACACGGCCGTGCGCCGCATCATTGTCAAAACGATTACAGGTAGTAAATCTTTACCGGGTCCCCTTCCCGGACCATCTTGGCGGCCTCGGACACCTCCACCAGCACCTCGGCGTCGACCATGGGACCAAACACGCCGGAGCGCTGTTCAGGAAAAATCCAAACCCCCTGCTCCGGGCCTTGCCGCAACTGGGCGCGCAGAAATTTTCGCCGGCCCGGACGGAAAATCATGCTGTTGCAGACCGTTGCATGACCGGTTTTCAGCCCCCAGGCGGACCGGCCCAGAAGTTTGTGAATGACCGGCAGAACAAACAGGTAAAAATTGTTGGCCGATGAGATGGGATTGCCCGGCAGGCCGAACACCAGGGTGGAACCCCGCCGGCCGAAGAACAGCGGCTTGCCGGGCTTGACTTTCACCCGCCAGAAGATCTCTTCCACACCGGCCCGCTGCAGGGTTTCGTGAACAATGTCGTAGTCGCCCACGGACACACCGCCGGACAGGATCAGGATGTCGGCATCGGTGTGCCGGTTGAGCAGGGCCAGCAGCGCGTCGCTTTTGTCCTCCACGGTTCCCAGCATGGCGACATCGCCGCCGGCCTCAATGCACAGCCCGTAGAGCAGGTAGCTGTTGACATCGTAAATCCGGCCCTCTGCCAGGGGGGTCCCCGGCGCCGTCAGCTCGCTGCCCGTGGAGATGATGCCGATGGCCGGTTTTCGCGAAACCGACACATTCGGGGTGCCGCAGTTGGCCAGCAGGCCCAGCAGGGACGGGGTGACCGTTGCCCCGGCCTCGGCCACGCGGCTTCCCGGCAGCAGATCCTGGCCTTTGTAAATAATGTAATTGTTCTCCTCCACGCCGCTGAGGATATGAACCTGTTCGGAGCCGGCCGGGGCCGTGTTTTCAAGTTTGATCACCGCGTCGGCGCCCTGGGGAACCGCCGCCCCGGTCATGATCCGGGCCGCCTGGCCGGACCGGAGAATTTTTCCGCAGACCCGGCCCGCGGGAATCTCGTCGATCACCTCCAGCGCCACCGGCGCCGTGTCCAATGCCCCGGCCACATCCGCGGATTTCACGGCATACCCATCCATGGTGGACTTGTCAAAAGGCGGCACAGAGATAGCGCTTTCCACGGACCGGCGCAGCACCCGGCCCAGGCTCTTTTCCAGGCCCACGGTTTCCGCGGGCAGGCTTTCCGTTACCGCCGACAGGCAGGTGTCCAGGGCCGTCTCGTAATCGAGCAGGCGACGGTCAAAGGCCGGCACCACGGTACGCTTCTCCGGGCACACCGGCTCGCTCTCTTCGACAGGGTCGTTTCGCAGGGGGTCTTTCTGGGGCATTATGTTTTCCATTGATTTTTATCCGTCAATCATTCAAATCTATTTTCGTCAAAACTTTGGTGACCTACTCCGGTTTGCTTTCCGCGTTTGTGATGGCGGCCTCTCTGGTTTTCGCAAGGGGCCGGAAATCGACAACGGACAGCCGGTCATTATCCTTGCCGTCGTAAATTAAACCGTCAACGGCCTTTTCCGACACGGTTCCCCAGTAGCACGACGGGGCGACAATGTCCTTCACGTCAGCCGCGTTAAGATTGTAAAGCTGAATACCGTTGTTGCCGGTGAGGCTGTTCTGACGGAAATCCATCTGCCCGTTCATCATCACTCCGCCCGTGGGTCTGGCCCCGGCGGCCGTGTTGTTTTCCACCCGGTTGCCCAGAAACTCCTTGTTGTGCTGGCTCAGGCCCCAGTAGTTGAGATAAACGCCCCCGCCCCTGGGGCTGGTGGCGGTGTTGTGGGAAATTACATTCCGCTTGAAGGAGCAGTTGGCCTCTGCAAACACCCCGCCCCCCTCGGCCGCACGATTTTCCGATATCCGGTTGTCCTCGATCAGGGCAAATCCGGCATACAGGCCACCGCCCTTGGCCTCTGTTTTGTTACGAATGATCAGGTTGTTCACCAGCGCGGACCGGGACATCCAGACCCCGCCGCCGTCCCCCTCGCTGATGTTGCCTTCGATCCGGTTGTTGCGAATATCCACGGCGGCGTTGGACTGGTAGCCGTAGGCAAAGATGCCCCCGCCGTCGGCGGCCCGGTTGTCGGCAATCCGGTTGCCCTCGATAAAGACGGTCCGGCTGCCGTAAACGTAAAGACCTCCGCCGTCGGAATCGCTGACATTACCGTAAATATCGCAGTTCTTGACCGATACCGACACCTCCTTGATCCGGGCGCCGGTGCCCCTGTGGTTTCTTACCACGCAGTCATACAGGTCCGCGCCGTGACCGTCCATCATGATGCCGCCACCGTTCTCGACAATGCAGTGGCGCAGGCGGCTGTCCGGCGGGCGGGTGGTTTCGTCTTCTGTCTGGGCCGGTCCGGTACTTCTGTTTTCAAAAAAGAGCTGGCCCCAGGGCGTTTTCCGGTCTCCGGTAAAGCGGACCGGCTGTTTTGCCGTACCTTCGGCGTTCAGGGTACCTCTCACGCGAATGGTAACATCCGGATTCAGTTTCAGCGTGGTGCCCGGCGCCAGAGTCAGGGTGTTCCCGTCCAGCACCAGCAGGTTGCCGACGACCGAGTAGGACCGGATACCATCTTTACCCAGCAGGGTATCTGCTTCCACCAGCCCCCGTATCGCGTTGGCCGGCATTGAAGGCACATCAACCAATACCGTTGTGTCGGCATTTTCGGGAATGGGACAGGCGTCCGGCGCTGGTGCCGACAGATAGGCGTTCCAGTTCACCAGCCCCACCCGGCTGTCTTCCAGCCAGTCACTTACCAGCTGTTCAACGGCCTGTTTGTCCGTTGTGCCCCAGTAGTTTTCATGGGCCTTTAAGTCCGGTGAAAGGCTGTGGGACTTGAAGGAAAGCGCATACCCGGTGCGGGCGAGAATGTTGTTGCGGGAAATCACCGGGCTGCCGGACAGGGTGATGGTGGCGCATGTTTCTTTTCCGGTGCAGGTGTTTTCCACAAAGGTATTGCCCAGAATCTCGCCGCCGCCCAGGTGATAAAGGCCGGCGCCGTTGTCGGACTGGTTGGCCCGCACCAGGTTCCCCTTCAGCCGACCGGCCTCGGAATAGATGCCCCCACCGTTGGGCGCGCGATTGCCGGCAATCACGTTTTTCTCGAGCCCCCCCTCAATGACGTGAATGCCGCCGCCGGTCATGGCAGCCTCGTTATCAATCACCGTGTTGCTGCTCACCCGGGCCGCATAGGCGAAAATACCGCCGGCCTTTCGGTCGCTGCGATTGTTCCGGACCCGGTTATTGACCACCTCCACCACACCATCGTTGTAGGCAAAGGCGTAAATACCGCCGCCGCCGTCCCGGCCGCCGTGGGAGTAATTGTCGTAGACGTCGTTGTTTTCCACCCGCACTGACTTGTCGCTGTACACGTTGATGGCGGCCCCGTTGCCCGATTCGGCCTGGCGCTCCGAGGAGTTCTGATAAAACGTGCTGTTCAGAATCGCCCCTTCGGCGTACTGGAACTTTAAGGCCGAATCGATGTTGTGACGGAACACGCAGGACTCAACCCTGCCCAGGCTGGAGTTGATGGCAAGACCCTGGCCATGCTCAATGATGCAGTGCTCGTATACCACCTCACTGGATTTGCCGGTTCTGCCGACACAGTTAAGGTTCTCAATGGCGTTCCAGTTTTCCCCTTCGGTCTGCCATGTGAACCGGATGGGGGCCTCCGGCGTGCCTCTGGCCACAATCACCCCCCGGTTGGTCACCAGAATATCCTTGGCCAGCCGCACTTCAACTCCGGGATCGATGGTCAGGTAAACACCGGGCAGAATAAAGGTGTTTTTATCGATCACCACCGGGCTGTCCGAGACCCGCCACCGGGTATCGGCGTAAATAATCGCGTCATACCCCGGCAGGTCCACGTCTTTGAAAACAAAATAGAGCTTTGCCCATAACGTATTGGATATCTCGGCAAAATTTTCATACTTGTCCAGGTGGGTCACCCGGTAGAGCGAACAGGCGGGAAGGAACATCACCATAAAAAGAACAACGGCCGTCAGCCGGACCACCGAAGCAGATATGTGAGCGCGGAAAAACATGGAAACCTCCTTTTTCACGCCGATTGTCCCAGCCCGGGGCATTACGGCAACAACAATCTTCATATACAGACACGCAACACGGAAAGCCAGCGGCTTTCCGGCGGCAAGGAAAAACAAAATCGTTTCGCGTACAAACCTGAATATTTTGGGCCCATATCCAGGTTAATAATTGCTGAAATCAAACTCCTCGACCTCTCGCTGTTTTTCCTCCTCCTGCACGGCCTCGGGCACCTCCTCCATAAACATCAGGAAAAGCGCGGTCCGGTCCAGCCACGCCTCGGGGTCGGGAATGCGGGGGACCTTGTCCGGCGTGTAAAACACGTAGGGCATCTTGGTGCCCACCCCGGCATAGGTGTTGGGGTCGCGCATAAAGTTCTTGATCCATTCAAACCGCAGCCGGGTCTTGGAAATCATCAGGTTGATGGAAAGGTCCTCCAGCTGCTTGCCCTCGGGCAGCTCGCCGGTAAAAGAGACCGGATGACACTGCATACACTTGTCGTTTCGGAACCGGTACTTGCCCATTTCAATGGTTTCCTCGTCATAGTCGGTCTGCACCAGGGCCGGCTCATAAGGAATGGGGCTCACGCGCCGGCTTTTTTCCGGCATCAGCGCGTGCAGGTGTTCGATAACCATGGGAACATCGTCATAGGTAAAATTGAACTCGGGCATGCGCATCTCCAGCCACGGCCGCATGGCACTGGGCCGCCGCAGGTAGTTGAAAAGCCATGTGGGCTGGGTCTTTTCCGCCTCGTTGACGATACGGGGCGGCACCATGGACTTTTTGGCGATAAACGTGTCGATGCGCGGTTTTTCACCGTCAAGTATCTCGTGGCATCCCTTGCAGTTGAAGTGGCGAATCATCCAGTCGCCCCGCTCGTTGACAACCTGCTGGCGGGAAGCCCGGACAATATAGTTTTCCGGCAGATCCAACAGGCGGTTGTACAGGTAAAAGATGACCAGGTGCTCCCGCTCCTCGTCGGTCATCACGTAATCGGGCATGTACATGGGCATGTCGTCAGTCTTGTAAATGTCCGGCTTGCGAATCTTGTTGTCCAGCCAGTCCCACTTGGTGAAAGGGACATCGGAATTGCCGAAGGGCAGCTCCTCCATGCGCTTGTCCGCCACGTCGGCCACGGAAACCCCCACCTTGGAAGGGTCCTCGGCCCCTTTCACGATATGGCATCCCAGGCAGCCGCGGGCCTGCACCAGGGCCTTGCCGTCCTCTTTTTTCCCATCCGCCATGTCAAAGTCGAGCCGGGTACCCACCTCCCCGTCTTTGACCGTGGTCAGATAGACCGCGAGGTTTTTTACGTCCTCCGGTGTAATATCAAGTTTGGGCATCCATGTATCCGGGTTGATCGACCGGGGGTCTTCAATCCACTTGGCCATCCACAGGGCGGTCAGCTTCTGGCCCGCATCGGAGAGCATGGGCACCCGGCGGGACTGTCCGGCCTTGTTCCGGTCCGGGCTGTGGCAGGCGATACACCCCTTGTCGGTAAAAACCGCTTTGCCTGTTTTGGCGCTGCCGCTGCGGGTATTAAATGCGGGAAGCCGAAGGTCCGGATCCTCCAGCGACCAGATATACTCCACAATACCGGCCAGTTCCTGAGGCTCCATCCGAAACGTGGGCATAAGGGTTCCGGGCCGCGTGGCCTGGGGGTCTTCGATCCACTTGTACACCCATTTTTTACTGGAAATCTTTCTGGCCATACCGGAAAACGGTACGGAAAACTTGGGCAGTCCTTCAATCACGTTGGCATCATGGCACCCGTAACAGCCCATTTCCGTAAAGGCCGTTTTCCCTTCGGCCGCCTTTTCAGCGCCTTTGAGCCCGTACACGTTCTCGTGGCATTCAAAGCAGGCGCTCTCGATATACTTGAGCGGAATTCTCGGCTTTTCCCAGTTCTCCTCAAACCCGTGGGCCTTTTCCGGGTTCAGCCCGGCCCCCTGGCCATGATGGCAGAGGGAGCATCCGTAGCGGGTGATCTTATGATCCGCCAAAATCTCCGGAGAATGGGCCTTCAAGGGATGTTCAGCCGTGGCAAACAGCGAATTTTCCATGCCCATGTGGCAGGACTGGCAAAGGTCCCGCACCTGGGCATCGGGCAAAAACACGGCCCGCATCTTGATATCCATGGACCGGTCATGGCCGTCCTTGAGCTTGGCCCATTTTTTTACCGCCTCTTCGTCTTCAGCCGCCTTTGCCCCGGCCAGCTTTTCCGCCAGCATGGCCGCGTACTGATCATTATAGGCCGCCTGATGCTGCTGCCACTGCTGCAAGTCCTCTTTTTCACCCATAATGACCCATGCGGTGACAATCAAAAGGGCCGCGGACACAACAACAAACAGAACCCGTATGCCGAAACTTGCCTGAATCGTTTTTTTTGCGTTCATATCGAGAAGTAGGGTGTCGCAATAATGTATTTTACATGAAAGAAGAGCCGGAGAACGATTTTAATAATCACTCCGAACATCAGCAGAAACAGCATCACCGTGGTGGCATAACGAATCAGAAACCCCGGCTCCCTGTGCCGCCCCTGCCGGATAAAGGCCGGCAGCCGGATAAAACCCAGGGCCACATAGGCGCCCATAAGGGCATACCCCAGGGTATTGGGGATATTGACCAGCTGTTCCTCGGCCAGCTTCTCCGTTTCCCAGCTCTCCCAGGGCCAGTAAAAATGCCAGTTGGGGCCACGGAAAAACTCGCCGATCACAATGAGGACAAACCACATCGTGTAGCCGATCATAAACATGGATACCGCGAATTTTCTGTCCTTAAAGTTATAAACCCCCACGCCACGGGGGTTGGTGTCTATGTACGGAATCACCATCAACCCCACCATGATGATGCCGGGCACCACCACGCCGGCAATCCAGGGATCAAAATAGACCAGGAGCTCCTGCAGCCCCACAAAGTACCAGGGGGCCTTGGCCGGATTCTCGGTCCAGTTGGGGTCGGCCATGGCCCGCAACGGCGCGTCAATCTCGATAGACCACACGCACAGAACGATCAGGGCCAGCAGAATGGCGACAAACTCCCTGGCCACCAGGTCGGGTACGGTAAACACATACCCCCGGCCGGCCGCCTCGGGCGGTTCCGGTTTAGTCTTTCGCCCTTTTTCTTCCTCCGCCATCGATATCCTCTCTTAACCCGGGTTACAGGGGCCGTGAAATGCCGCCGTCTTTTCGTATCCGCCAGAAATGAACCGCCATCAGCACCACGCAGGCCAGGGGCAGCAGCACGCAGTGAAGCACGTAAAAGCGCAGCAGGGCGTTTCCCCCCACCACGCTGTCGCCCAGCAACAGGTATTGAAGGTCGTTGTACGGGTGAATGCCCAGCAGCTGGTGAAACGGACCTTCGTTGCCCAGAAAAGGCGTGGCCCCGGCCATCTTGGTGCCCACGGTGATGGCCCAGAAGGCCAGCTGGTCCCAGGGCAGCAGGTAGCCGGTAAAGCTCAGCAGCAGGGTGATCACCAGCAGCAGCACCCCCACCACCCAGTTAAACTCCCGGGGCGGCTTGTAGGAGCCGGTGAGAAAGACCCGCAGCATGTGCAGCATCACCAGGATCACCATGGCATGGGCGGCCCACCGGTGCATGTTGCGCAGAAACATGCCGAACAGGACCGTATGCTCCAGCAGCTTCATGTCCAGGTAGGCGTACTCGGTCACCGGCCGGTAGTAAAACATCAGCAGCACGCCGGTAACGGTTTCAATGATGAACATCAGCAGGGTCAGCCCGCCCAGGCAGAAGGTAAACCGAAACTTGACGGCATCGGCCTTTGTCTGGACCGGGTGAACATGCAGAAAAATATTGGACGTAACAGCAAGTGCCCTGTTGCGGGGCGTGTCGGCAAGGCTGTGTCGAAACACCGACCGCCACAGGGCGCTTTCCCGAAGTTTTTTAAATTTCATGGGCTCTTATAAATCAGCGGGTTTGTGCTTCGTTCAAGTAAGCGTAGTCGGCTTCAATAAACCGGGCCAGCAGCCGCGCGACATTGGTGTAAAACGTTCCGGCATAATCCTCCGGTATGTCATTGACGACCTCAGCGACGCGTTCGGCCAGTTTGCCGGCCCACTTTAAAAGGTGGTGTTTCAGAAAATCGCGCTGGGCCAGCAGCAGATCCTCTATGGACTTCTCCTGCTGACCCGCCCGCAACGTCAAAAAACAAATATAGTGCATGAACTCCATTTCATAAATGACATGGTCCGGCCGGTCCTCATGAGCCCCTTCCGCGTAACTCAACCCGAAGTGGTTGTAGAAACGGATCAGGTCCTCAAAAATGGCCCGCCGGTTGCTGTCTTTCACGTACTTTCCTTCGATCAGCGGGCAGGGCGGGTCCCCCGGCCCTGCCTCAAACAGCCGAATAAAACCGGCCTCCACGCCATCTTCATCCAGGAGCGGGGAGAACTGGAGTTTTTCCGTCTCCCCATCACTCAACGCACAGGCAAAGGGAAGGTTTTCCGTGATGCCGACCAGCGCGTCCCGAAGCTCTCCGTTTCTGACAAATGCCTGGAACTCCTTGTCCGGATACCGGAACAGGTCGGCCATCAGCGCGTACATGTCACTTCTGGCCGCCGCCTGTTTGTCCGCATCCGATGTCAGCTCGGCGGAGCGAAACGCCGCCATCTGTGCATCGTCATACCCGTTTGCCATATCTACCGCCGCTTGATTCATGGTGTTCTCCCGTTCCTGTCTGGTAATGATTGCCATACAACCTATTTCGTGATGATGCCGTCCCGGACAAAGGTCACGCCCTTGGGCGGCTTGCGATCCATAACAGCCGGATCCTTGGTGAACTCGCCGAACATGCTCTTCCACTCCTTGGCCTTGAGGATCTCCATCAGTTCCGAGCGGCCGCCGGCCCGCACCTTGTCCAGCTCTTTCTGCATAATGTCCAGGGAGGCATCCACCTCAGGCCCGAACAGGTACCGCAGGTACTCCCTGGGAATACGGGGTTTGGAAGGATCGATCTTGCCATCCGGCGCCAGCCGATGGGGCGCCAGGGGGGGTACGTAAAACACGTTGGGGTTGGTGCCGTACTCGGCGTGAAGGGGCAGGGCCACCTTCCACACCTTGGTCAGCTTGTAGATAATGCTCTCCGGCTCCTCGGTGTAGCCGATCCATCGGACCCGGGCCGTACACTGACGGGCACAGGCATTGGCCACCTTCTCGTCCAGCCGGGGGTAGCAGAAGATGCACTTCATGCTGGTGTCGGTGAGAAAGTTGAAATAGATGACCTTGTAGGGACAGGCCTCCAGGCAGAAGCGGTACCCCTTGCACCGGTCCTGGTCGATGAGCACCACGCCGTCCTCGTCCCGCTTATAGATGGCGTTCCGGGGACAGGCATCCACGCAGGCCGGATAGGCGCAGTGGTTACAGATGCGGGGCAGATAAAAATAAAAGCCGTTGGGATACTGGCCGGCGCCCTGGTCCTCGTCCCAGTTCATGGACCAGTCCGGCACGCTGCCGTCGGTCTGGTTTTTGGCCTGCAGGTGGACCGCGCCGGCCTTGTTGTTCACCACGTCGTTCCAGTTGTAGTCCCACATGTCGCCGAACTCTTTTCGGGTGGGGTGCTTGCCCTGGACCGGTTCCATCACCTTGCCGCCGAACTTGACCTTGTAGCCGCCGCCCATCTTCTCCCAGTCTTTGGGCGAGCCCTTGCCCGGCATGGTGTTGACCTTGTTCCACCACATGTACTCCCGACCCTCCTTGCTGGTCCACAAGGTCTTGCAGGCCATGGAGCACAGCTGGCAGCCGATGCACTTGTTCAAATCCATCACCATGCCGATCTGGCGATTGGACTTGCGCAGCATCTCCTTGGTCTCCTCAAAGGCCGCGGCCAGCTCCTTTTCCCTGTCTGTAAGGACTTTTTCATCAACAGCCATGGGTATATCTCCTTTATGTTAAATGTCGAATATTCTGTCTGCGTCACATGCGCCGGTCTACGCCTCGATCACCAGCTCCCGCCACTCCTTGCTGAAGGCCTTGATGCCGCCGCGTTCGCCGTTGGAGCCTTCCCATACGGCAATGCCGAAACCAATGGCCTTGCCCGGCATCAGGTCCACGGTCTCCTCGCCGGGCTGCGTGGCTTTCATGGGACGGGCCATAACTACACACCACTTGCCGTTGGCCCACCGGGAATAGGAAGAAATCGAGCTTTTTTCCGTGTACAGGGACGTGGAGAGCCCATGGGAAACCTGGTTTTTGGGCTTTTCCTCGAAATCGGGCCGCCAGTACCATGCGTTGGTGGGATAGTCCTGGGTGCCCATTTCATTGATGGGGGTTTTGTCGATGTCCTTAAAGGGAAACAGCAGGGCCACCCCGTCGGGAAACACGTTAATGTCGCCGATCTCCTTGTTGGGCTTGCCGCTTTCCCACTCGCAATAAAAGACGATATCCTTGCCGTTGTGAACGGCCTTGATTGTGATTTTCTTTACGGCGCCGATTTTGGTCTCATCATAAACGCCCTTGATATACGGCGACGGCTGGTTGGCCAGCGGTGTGGCCGCTGTTTCAAGGACCGCCTTTCCGCTTTGCCATACACTGCTGTCACAGTTGAGCAACTCCTTGGTGGCGGTTGCAATCTTTTTGCATATTACTTTTTCCATAGCTCACCCCTATATTTTCGTTTATGCGAATTGGTATCGTTGGATCACGCCTTTTCCACGTTTACGGAGATGCCCCGGTCAATGGGCTGGGCGCACCAGTTCCACCGCCAGTAGTGCAGATGGCCGTAATTGTTGACCAGGTCCAGCCACTTGATCATGCCGGGAATGGCGATGTCGTAGCTCTTCCACTCGGGAAACATGAAAGGTTCCCACGCGTGGTAGATGATCACCTGGCCCGGCTTGGCCGCGCCCTTTTCCGGCCGTGCCGCCGGCGTCACCTTGACATGGATCTTGAACGACGCAAAGTCGTTGAACACTCTCACCAGGTCCCCGTCCTCGACGCCCCGCTTCTCGGCATCCTCAGGACTCATGAACATGAAGGGACGGCCCTGGTGGGTTCGCAGAAGCTGCTCGTTGGAAACCCAGATGGAATGGATGCTCCACCGCTGGTGACCACTGGTGAGCCGCAACGGGTAGTTGCCGCCGATTTTGGGATTGTCCTTGTGAACGGGCAGTTCTTCCTTGGCCTCCAGGAACCACGGATGATCAATATAAAACTGAATTCGCCGGTTATAGGTGGGATAGGGCACCTTTTTCTCGCCGGTATGCCAGGTCAGCGGAATAATGGGCTCGTCGGGCTTGATGTCCGTGGCCAGGTTCATGGTAACCGGGTCAAAGATGGACACATCCACGAACCGGACAATGCCGTGCTCCCGCATGTACTTGAGGTTGGTGCCGGGCGGCAGGTTGCCCAGCATCACGCTGGACTGAAGGGCGTCTTCCATGATCTCGTCAAAGTCTTTGCCGGAGGACCCCATGAGCTGCCAGTCGTGGAGCTTGCTGATCTCCACGTTGCCTTTCGCGTCCCGTACGGAAAACTGGTTCAGGAAGGGCATGTACTCTTCCTGGACCGGGGTCCGGGGCACAAAGTTGGTCTTGCCCCGCTTTTTGGCCGCCTCTTCGATCTTCTTGGCCAGCATCAGGCAGATCTCCCACTCGGTCTTGCACTCGCCGATGGGCTTGACCGCCTCGTCGGTAAGGGTCAGCCAGGGCACATGGGGCGTGGGGAACCGGGTATCCAGCTTTTCATAGAAACCGGCGCAGGGCAGGGCATAGTCGCCGTAAAGCAGGGTGGTGGTCCACCGGGTTTCAAACCCGAAAATGGTCTTGTACTTATCCCACAGGGAACCAAGGATGTTTTTCTCCCAGCCGCGGTTCTTTCGGGCCGGGTTGGTGCCCATCCAGCAGTAGACCGTGGGGGTCTGGTCCTTTTCCGGCTTGACATAGCCGTCCCACCAGCCGCTGTTCACCGCCTCGTCATAATACTCCTTGAACTCCCGTTTCATGGTGGGGCAGTGCCACGCCTTGTTGTCCCAGGCCTTCTTGTAGTTCGAATGGTTGTAGTAGAGGAAGGCGGGAATGGTGTAATTGACCATGTTCCGGTCAATGACCCGCTCCTGCTTGATGGAGGCCATTTCATCGGAGATGGTGGGATCCTCCTTCTTGAAGCTCTCCCACACCCGCCGCATGAGGGGCAGCTGCCGGGTCAGGTTCATCAGGCCGATCTTCTGCTTGAAGATCTGGGTAAAGGCCCCTTCAAACAGGGACTCGTTCCAGCCACGGATGCCGCAGCCCTTCTTGCCCAGGCTGCCGGTAAGGGTCAGCACCAGGCACATGGCCCGCTCAATCAGGTCGCCGTGATAGTACTTGGGCGAGTTCCACCCCACCATGACCTGAATGCCGCCGCTGGCCTTGTAGCACTTTTCCGCCATGCGCCGAATGGTGTCCGGATTGGTGCGGCACATCTCGGATGCCTGTTCCGGGGTATACTCGCTGTCCAGCAGGGCCTTGAGCTTGTTGAAGACCGGCTCTACCTCAACGGTCTTGCCGTCAAGCAGGGTCGCTTTATAAACGCCCTCCAGGGCCGGGTCACAGGGCAGCTTCAATGTTTCCAGCGGAGCCTTTACCACCTTGTTGTTTTTTGAATCCCAGAAACAGAACTGATCGTCCCGCGCGCCCTTTTCAATATCAGCGGCGGAGAGGAACCGGTCGGTGTCTTTTCGAACCAGCAGGGGCAGGTCGCTCTGCTCTTTTACAAAGGGGTAGTCCACCCACTTCTTGTTCATCAGCACCTGGCAGACGGCCAGGCCCAGGGCCGCGTCGGAGCCCATTTCCACGGGGATATACTCGTCGGCGTGCATGCAGCTGGGGTTGTAGTCCGGTGCGATGGAGATGATTTCAGCGCCGTTGTAACGGGCCTCTGATATAAAATGGTAAGAGGGAATCCGGGTGTAGACCGGGTTCATGTGCCAGATCAGGAGCAGCTTGCCGAAGTACCAGCCGTCCACCGAATCCATGAACATGAACTTGCCGAAGGTCTCGTAAATGCCCCGGTTGAAGTCACCGATGGTGGAATCCAGGTCCAGCACGGTAGCGCCCAGGGAGACCATGAGCCGGTGAACCGCCATGACATGCACATAACCGCCGTTGCCGGGTCCGGACTCGAAGATGATCGATTCAGGGCCCTGGGCCTCCAGGCCGTCCACGATGCCTTCGGCGATTTCAGCAAGGCACTGGTCCCAGCTGACCCGTTTCCATTTGCCGCTGCCCCGGCCCCCCACCTGCTTCATGGGGTATTTCAACCGGTCAGGGTTATACATCTGAAGGCTGTAGGAAGCGCCCTTCTGGCACCCCCTGGGATTGAAATCGGGTCCGGAGGGATCGATGACCGGGTACTTGGCGGCCTGCTCCTCACGGAACACCACCCCGTCCTTGGAATAGACCCGCCACAGACAGTTACCGGGATAGCAGTCCACCAGGTGCGTGCCGTAGGTGACCTTGTCCCATGTCCACTCTTCCCTGTGCAGGTTCTCCCATCCGGCATACTTCCAGTCTTCAAAAATTTTCTCAGTGGCATTCGCGATGGTGTTGCCGCCCAGAAAACCCAGTGAATTCAGGGAGAGCAGCGCAACCGTGGCGCTGGTGCCCTTCAGAAAGGTCCTTCGGGAGATTTTTACTTCCTTCATAGTGCCCCCTTTACTTGTGCATTAATTGTCTCAATTGGTTTATTCGTCTTTTTCCATATGCCTGTTGAAAAACCGGGGGCCGCAAGGGCCGTCCCGTGTATGAACATGCCGAAACCCGGCAATCTGCTTTTGTAACTTAGACGGCAGGCTGATCAGCACCGCGGGTCTCCTCTTTTTCAGAATCAGAATGCGGGTTGTTTTCCACCGGAACCAGCCGAATGGCGTTCCAGGGACACCCGGTCAGCACCAGCCCGTCCGGACCGCTGGAGATACATGCCCCGCACCCCACGCACCGGACTCTGTTCACGGTCATGCGTTTGAAGGGATAGTTGTCCGGATCATCGACCAGTTGCAGGGCATCGAACTTACAGTAGATACGGCATACCGGCACGCCGCCGCACCCGGTGCACCAGTCCAGGATCATGGCCTGCCGCTTGGGCGCGCGCGCCTTTTTCGGCAAAGCTGCCGGTGCTTCCTGTATGGCGGCAACGCTGCCGGTCATTATCCCACCTCGATAAAAATCTTCTGCTCTTCAAATTCGTCTTTTGAGTAAACACGGGCCGTGTCCACAATGATGTTGCCGCCGTTGTCCACGGCAATGTGGTGCCGGTCCAGGGGCCGGGGGGCCGGGCCGGCAAACTCCACGCCGTTGGAGTGAAACTCGCTGCCGTGGCAGGGGCATTTGAAAATATTGAGCTCTTCAAACCAGTTCACCGTGCAGCCCAGGTGAGTGCAGCGGGCAAACAGAGAATAAATGCGGCCGGCCTCGCGCACCACGAAAAAGCGGTGGTCCTTTTTAAATTTGGGGTCCACGAAAATCACGCCGTACTGGTCCGCCCGCTCATCAGTGACAAAGTCCTTGAGCTGGCCGATCACATAGGTGCTGGGCGGGTGAAACACCACGGCCGGGTATAAAAACCGGATGCCCTGGTAAAGCCCGGCCCCCAGGCTGGCAAACATAACGCCCCAGCCGGCAACGGCCAGGCCCTTGCCCAAAAACTCCCTTCGCGAAAACCCGCCGGCCGAAGCGTCTTTTTGGCCCGGCAGGGAGATGCTTTCACTGGTGGTTACACGAGAACTCATTTTTCCTTACCTCTTGCTTAGCGACCGGTACCGCCGGCCCTCACGCCCGGCGCATCCACCGCCCTGGCGGCCTTAACCGTTGCTCTTTCCACTGACCGCGCGAACGCCCTCCACCACAACAACGGTCACAACCAGAAGACCGATGACAATGGCCCAGTGAGCCACCGAGCGAAACATCATTTCCGTAAAAAAGAAATAATGAACAACGTTGGCGGCGATGGCCAGGTACAAAAAGGCCGCCACCACGCCATATCCGACGGCCCGGACCCCGTCCGCCAGCAGGCGGCGGGTTAGCTCAAAAAAGAAAACAGCGCCGAAAATAATGCCGGCGGAAATGACGTACTCCACCCATACATAGCCGTGCAGGTTGGCGAACATGTTTTCCCCGTGAAAAAGAAAGTAGCAGATGTTGGCGGCCACGGCATAGATGGCGGTGATCAGAACCGAATAGCCCACGGCCCCGAGAATGCTGACGATCATAAAACCCCCTGATGTTTGGTTGTGGTGGCAAACAGCCGGATGAACTTCATGAAAAGTCCAAAGTCACACTTTATACTTTTTACAAAGATCGACAAGGGATGTCAAGCTTTTTTTTATTTCAAAAAAATACCATAAAATAAAGTATGTTATAAAAATATACGGTTGTTTAAGTTTTGTTAAATAACAAGTTGACCTTTTTACTTTTTATATCTATACTGCTTTGCATTTATAACGCTTCACCAGAGGAGGCATCATGATTTGCGGGAGAACCCCGGACGAACTGATTCGGGACATTGAGGGCTTTCATGGTTTTGTGGCGCCGGGCCTGGTGATCGGGGCCTTTATGGTGGACCTGGCCCGGGAGCACATCGGCCAAAACACCGAGGCCGACGCCGTGGTGGAAACCCGTCACTGCCTGCCCGACGCCGTGCAGATTCTCACCCCCTGCACCGTGGGCAACGGCTGGCTCAAAATCGCCGACCTTGACAAGTTTGCCCTCACTTTATATGATCGCCACACTTTTGCCGGTTTCAGGGTATGGCTGGACCTGAACAAGGCCAAAGCCCACCCCAATGTCTATAACTGGTTTATGGGACTTGTGTCCAAAAAGGACCTGCCCAAAGAGATCCTGATTCCGGCCATCTTTGACGCCGGACGGGATATTCTCTCCGTTAAACCCGTCACCGTGCGGGCCGAATTTGCAAAACGGGAGAAAAAAAGCAAAATCGCGGTCTGCCCCGCCTGCAACGAGGCCTATGCCGCGGCCCAGGGCACGCCCTGCCTGGCCTGCCAGGGCAAGGACTATTACCACACAGGTTCATAGGAGCGCGAACCATGGAAAAAAAGACAAAACAGCCTGCTGCCAAAACACCGCCGGCTCCCCTCTCAATGACCGGCCTTGCCAAAGCGTCCGGAGTGTCGCCCAAAACCGTGCGGACTTATATTGATGCCGGCCTGCTGCCGCCACCTGAAAAAAAGCGGGGCACCACCGCCTACTACGACGCCCGGTGTGTCAACATGATCAACATGATTGACCGGTTTCACAGCAAATATTCCCTTCCACTTCCCATCATTCGGCAGGTGATAGATGAAATCGGCCATGAAAAAGCGCTTGAGGAGAGCGGTGAACTCACGAAAAAACTCAACCGGGCCAAAAAAATGCCATGGTTTGAACACATCGTGGACGCGAACAGCAAGCCGTTTCTCACCAAAAAGGCCCTGATCCTGGCCACCGGTCTCTCTCCAAAAGACCTGGACAAGGCCATCGCGCAAAAACTGATTATGCCGGATAAAAACGGCCTGTTCTGCAAAAACGACATGGACCTGGCCCTGCTGCTGTCTCAACTGAAGGGAACGGGCGCGGGAAAGGAAAAGATTCTGCTCGACTTTCTGAACATGCAGCTTCAGATGACCGAGTCCCTGGTGGAAAAAGAGTTTAACGCGTTTTTCAAAAACATTATCAACAAGAACATCACCGTGGAAGACGCCAATGAACTGGCGGAAAAGGCCATTGACGTGCTGACCACGCTGCTGCCCCTCTGCTACCGCCAGCTGTTGAACCGGAAAATAGAAGAACTGCGCAAAACCTGATTCCCGCTCATACAAAGAGGCTGCGGCGTCCCATTAAACTTATGCGGACGGGGTGGCCTCTTTCTCTTTTTTGCCCTCCTCCAGGGCGGTCTTTCCTTCGTGTTTTACCTCGGAAACCGATTTTTTAAAGTTCTGTATCGCGCTGCCCAGGCCGGACCCCAGCTCCGGCAGCTTGCGTCCGCCGAACACGATCAGCGCAATCACAAGAATGATAACCAGCTCCGGCATACCCAGTCCAAACATGGCGTGTTCCTCTCTTTGACGTGTCCGTCTCTGTTGTGGTTCAGCATTTTTTCTTATCAAAGGGCCAACGGTTAGCTGTTTGACTTGACCCCTTGAATCCTCGAACCCTTGGCCCCTTCTTAAAACCACCGCCAGTACTGAGGCGTTTACCGTTTCCGGTCGGGGGATGGACCAGGCAGTAGGCCTTTTATCCCCCAATGGCCGACATCAGCTCCGGCAGCCGGGCCCCGCAGGCCTGGTTTATGCCTGAGCTTCGGGGCTTGTAAAGCACCGCCAGATGGAAAAGCCCCTCAATCTCCCGGTCTGTCAACCCGTTTCGCATCGGTGTCTTGATATTTACAAAACGGTCCGACAGCAGACAGGGCCGCAGCATGCCGTCGGCGGTCAGCCGCAGCCGGTTGCAGGCGGCGCAGAAATGGCTGCTCATGGGGCTGATAAAACCGATCTCCCCTTTTGCCCCGTGATATTTGAACCGATGGGCGATATTGCTGGAGTCCGCTGTCTCGATGGGTATCAGGGCGCCATTGGCCTCCACCCGCTCCCGAATCTCGGGGGTGAACATCTGCCGGTAGCTGTCCAGGTGATACTTGCACGAGGGCATGTATTCAATAAACCGAATGTGCAGGGGAAACCGGAAGGTAAGGTCGGCAAACCGGGAGATCTCGTCATCGTTCACCTCCCGCATCACCACCACATTGACCTTTACCGGATCAAAGCCGGCATCCAGGGCCGCCATGATATTGTCCCAGACCGTGTGAAAAACATCCCGGCCGGTGATCAGCCGGTACTTTTCCCGTTTCAGGGAATCCAGGCTGATGTTCAGCCGCCGGATTCCGGCCTGCCGCAACCGGTCCAGGTACCGGCCCAGCAGCAGGCCGTTGGTGGTAACCGAGATATCGGAAATGCCATCAAAGGCCGCCACCCGGTCGATGAAGGAACAGGCATCCTTTCGAACAAACGGTTCGCCCCCGGTGATCCGGATTTTGGTAATGCCCAGGCCGGCGCCGATATGGATCAGCCGAAGCATCTCTTCGTAGGAGAGAATTTCGGAAGAGGGAAAGTACTCGGAAAAATCCCACCGCCGGCAGTACAGGCAGTTGAGGTTGCACCGGTCGGTGACCGATACCCGAAGATAGCTCAGGTGCCTGCCGAACCGGTCTGTCAGAAGATTGGGTTTCATCATCACTCCCGCTGAACAGAAAAACAAATAGCAAAAAGCTAGACTTTTCACTTTTAACTTGACAAAATGTTCTTGTCAAGCTTTTTTATGGGCATGAACGGCGGTCTCCCGGCGTGGCACACAGACCGTTCAAAAGCGATGGAAACACAAATAACGAGCTAAAAACATTTGTTTTTTTAACCTAACAAAATGATTGACACCCTGCGTGTAAAACTGTAAAGTAAAAAGGCATTGTTCGCAGTTTTCGGGGTGTGAGGGCCAGAAAAAAGGCGACGGACGATATTGACTTCAGGCAGGCCGGCGCCAGCAGAAAAAGACAAGGAACGATTGTTGTTATGCCGAGAAAACCCAAGACAGTAAAGGCTTCTCCCCCGCCCAGGGTCATGAAGATGAAGGAGCTGTCCGAAGCCACGGGCGTAAACAGCGCCACGATCCGCTACTACATCAACCAGGGCCTGCTGCCCCAGCCGCACAAAACCCACAAGAACATGGCCTACTATGACGAGCGCTATATCGCCCTGGTCAACCTGGTTAAAAAACTTCAGAAAGAGTATTTTCTGCCCCTGGACGTGATCAAGCAGGCCATTGAAGAGGTGGGCCACGAACGCGCGCCCTACATGATTCAGGAGATCGTGGAAAAACTGGTCCAGGAAAAAGAGGGTACCTGGTCCGAGGTGGCCCCCCCCAATCACGAGGCCGGCATGACCCGGGCGGAACTGGTCGCCGCATCCGGCCTGAGTACTGAAGACTTTGACGCGGCCGTGGAGGCCGGCTTTCTTTTAAAAGACGGAAACGACCGGTTTGACCGGGAAAACATTCAGGTAGCCATGCTGCTGGCCCAGATACGGAGCCATCTCACCAGGGAAAAAGGGTTTTCAACCGAATTTTTCATCATGCACTTCAAAACCCTGGAAACCCTGGTCAACAAGGAGCTCTCCCTCTTCATGAACAACATACAAAGCGGCAACCTCTCCATTGAGGAGGTCAACCAGTATGCCAACCGCTCCTTTGACCTGTTTCACAAAATCTCCCCCATTCTTCACAAACGGCTGATCAGCAAAAAAATAAAAGACTCCCTGAACCTGTAACCCCCCCACTCTTACTCGTGCCCCTGCTCGTGCTCGTGCCCGTACTCGTGCTCGCCACCCCTGCACACCCGGAAGCACCACACCCGAAATCGCGTATCATGTCCTCGGGATATGGAGCCCCGGGAGCGCCGCACACCAGTGCGGCAAATACAAAAGCCGGCCTGCACACCCAAAAACTTAAATGCTATCCCTCCCCCATCGCCATCACCACTTTTCTGCCAAACCTCTGAATCACCGGCGTGCCTGTGCCGTGGCGAATGGCCTGAATCGTACCCTGCGCATCCATCGGAACGGTGCCTGCCAAAAAATCAACAGGCAGGCCGGCAAACGCCTCTTTGACCAGGGGGGTGCTGGGTCCCAGCAGCACGGTACGCACGCCTGGGCCCGCATGGCCGAGAACGGCTTCCGTTGTGTTGTTCAGCAGCGTGGTGGCGGTAAGAATCAGCACATCGGCCCAGGTACCCAGCTTTTCATAAAAGTCCTGTTCATCACCGATTCCCTTGCCCGCGTCCATCAGCGACAGTTCGGCCTCTTTTTCCCGAATCACCTTGATCAGGGGTTTAAAGGCCCCCACCATGGCCACATGTGTTCCCTTTTCCACGCCCATCTGGGCCAGCAGGTCCGCGTTGTCCGGCCCCTGCGCCAGGGAAGCGGCAGCGCTGTAATTTAACGCATTGATGGCGGCCAGGGCCTGGGTGCGCAGAATCGGGCTGTCGGACAGAATATGTTCCACCAGGCCGATGGCAGGCGCCCCCTCCGGGTTTTCATAACTTTTTTGAACCGTGCAGGCGGTCTTGTTTTCAAAAAAGGTATAGGCAATACCGATGCCGCCGTCTGACGTGGTTACCACCGTATAGCCCAGGCCCATGCACAGATGGGTGACGGTGGTCTTCTTTGCCTTCTTTTCAAACAGCTCAAACAGCGTTGCGTTGATCTTCATGGGTTCTCTCCGGGTTTAAACACCCGCTGGTACGGCACATAATAAGCCGTGTGCATAGTGTCGGCAAGAGGAGCTAATCCTTTTCCGGCGGGATGAAAAAGACTGTACGGGTGGTTTTTTCACCGACAAACCCGTTGAAAAGGACTTCCAGGATTACGGGTACCTCATCGATCAGGGAGTAGTCCATGCCGCATCGAAACCATTTCTGAACAACACCGTCAATGAACCCCATGATCCCATAGAAAACCGTGTACAGGTTTGTTGTTTTCAGCTCTTTGTCCCGATTGAGGGAGACCAGCCGCTCTTTAAAAAGCGGCAGGCGGGATATCACATAATCATAAAACATGACGGTTCTGCCGGTCTGGCCGTACATGGCTTGCGTCTGAATGATTCTGTAGAGCTTGTGGTTATTGGAAATAAAAAGTATCCACGACTCGATCATTTCCTGCACCATCTGAAGGATATCAATATCCTTTGATGTGATTGTGCTGATACGCTCTACAACTTCCTGAAATGCTTTTCGGAGCAGTTCGTCAAGGATCTCTTCTTTGCTTTTAAAATGGCGGTAAACAGACCCTTTGCCTATTCCCGCGGTTTCCGAGACTTTATCTATTGTGGCCCGGTGAAACCCGTCTTCAGCAAACACATCAATGGCCGCCGCGAAAATCCGCTGCCGCATTTCATCGGCCGCCCCCTTCTTTTCTACCGGTGTTTTCTGCGGTTCCGGGAGTTCACTGACAATATGCTGCAGGCAGTCAACAGATACGGAAATGTTTTCAAGGCCATACAGGGAGGATTCGTTTATGGCGATTTTAAAGAGCTTCAGTGCGGGTTCGGAAATGCCCTTCTCTCTAAGATAGTTAAGGATCTCGTTAAGGTAACCCGACAGCCACTCTGTGGCCGGTTGAATAAAGCCATCCGGTGGGTTGCCGTCCTTCAGCGCTTTTAATTTTTCATGAAGCGCCTGCTTGAATGCGATTTCATCAAGCTGTCCGGCAGATGAAAAGTATTTTCCAACTTCAGCGTACAGGTCAAACTTACGGCCGCCGGACTTTTCAAGAATGACGTTTTTTTTGCTCATGGGATACTACATTATCGTTTCGCCATAAAAGGTCAAGGGTTTCCAGCCCGAACAGGTCATGAAAGTTTTCGACAGGTGTAAATTTTTATATAAAACACAAACTGTCATGACCGCCTTGAGGATAAAAATTGCATAAAATACGCGTATCAATGCCTTCGCTCTTTGTTGTGACGATCCCCCATATGAAGCACATCTATCTCAGGAACGGTGTCACGGACTTTCACCAGTTGAATGGCTTCATTGTCACAGGCCATGACACACACGCCGCACCCCAGGCATTCAGACTCGTTTAAGGCGATAAAATTATCGGAACCATCGTCTTTGTGGGGTTTGTGATGATACAGGGCGTTGACCGGACACTTATCCACACACGCCATGCAGAGATTGCATTCCTCGGTTTTTATGACAGGCTGAAAGTTGGATTTTGCTATTCCCTGTTGACCGCGTGTTCGCAAAACGCCCTGCAGGATAAAGCAGCAGCACGGGCAGCAATTGCATATCATGCCGGACATTCGTTCTCCAAACACCCGGTTGTTTGTGGTGCAATGAACAAGACCCGCCTCTGCAGAGCGCTGAAGCACATTCACGGCTTCTTCATGGGTGATGCGCCGGCCGATACCTTTTTCAACCCAGTATTCAGCGACGCTCTCAAACACAAGGCAGACATCCTTTGGCTTGTCGCAGCGGGGTTTGCCGTCCTGCATGGCAGCGTGATCACGGCACGCACAGTCACCAACCGCAATATACTGAGCTGAGCTTATATATTCAGACGCGATCTCAAATGGAAGGATTCGGGTTCTGGCGTCCACGCTCTTTTCAATACTTATTGTTCGTTTTACCGGGTGCTCTGCGGGAAGCACCCGGAACCATGGATAATTTGACGAATTAAACGCTTCAGGCACAAAGGTTTCAAAAAAATAGTCATCCAGCAGTTTGAGAATATCCTTTTTTGTCTCAAACGGATCGTTTTCACTCATGGTATAAAATTCGTAGATACCAGGAATAAAAGGAGGAAGACTGTAAAGGCGTTCACCATTGTCCCCCTTTTGAAAAAAAAGCGTTCCCTTTTTCACCATATTCTCAAAAAGCGCTTCAACATCTTCTTTGTTTCTGCCGGTAATTCTGACTGTTGTTCCTATCGGCTCCATGTGCATATAGGGGGTTCCGAAATGCCCGAGAAGTTCAGCCTCTTCCGGCGTGTACAACAGTTTCAGCAGCTTTGTAAATTTTCTGGATTTGGGGACCTTTAAATCGAACATATTCAATATATTATTTAGTTTCTTATATGGATCTGCTGCTTTCGGCATTGTTTTCTCCTTGATTGGTTTTTAGTTGTTGCCCGATTAGGACTGACCAGTCAGTCCTAAAAATTCTGCCTATAATGCAGTTCAAATTGGGGCTTGTCAAGAATTTTTTCTTTGCCGTCGATCAAACAACGGGAGGGGGAATGGGACGTCTTGCATCAAACATGATCGCAAACAGCCTCAAACGGCCACGCGCAAAACAGCCCCGGCAGCAAAGCCATAATTATTGCTGATGACGGGTGAGTTACTTCGGGGAGAGCCGAACTATTTCTGTTTCACCGGTATGCCGGATTCGCAGGGAACGCCGGTGGCGCAGATGCCGCAGCCATAGATGAAAATATGGTAGTTCTTCAGGCAGTATTTAAGGGAAGCCGCCACATGTTTATAGCAGGTTTCCTTGTTGTGGGCGTTTTCTTTGCTGATGGCGCCAACCGGGCACCGCCGGGCGCATTTAAGGCACTGTTTGCCCTGGTACTGAAGACAGTAGGCATGAATATCGTCGGGCCGGCGGCGGTTGGGCGCAAGCCGCCTGTGCACAACGAAACTGCCCAGCCGGTGGGCGCACCCCTTTTCCGTAATCAGAAAATCGTGCATGCCGAAGGTTCCCAGGCCGGCCGCGTAGGCAATATGCCGGTGAGACCAGGGCGAGGCCCAGCCCACATTGGGATAGCGCTTTTTATTAAACAACGGGGTTACATCCGGCGCAATGGCAAGAACGCCCCTGCTCATCAGGAAAGAGACGATTTCCCGGGTGAATTCCTGGCTGAATATCTCACCGGACAGCCGTGTCTGGGCCCAGCGCTCCGCCGGCCAATCGGTGCGTTTGGCGTTCTGCTGTTTTGTCGCTCGTGTTATCGGCATGACATAGGAGACCACGGACAGCTCTTCTGCCGGCGGGGGCGGCACATGGTTCTTTTTCGCCTGCCAGGCCATGATCTCCCGGGGTGTGTAATGATGGGGACCAATAACGGTTTTCAGCTCCTGAAAGATCGGGTCATCGCCTTTTACAAAACCCACCAGAGGCTCATCAAATATGGGTTCTGTGGGATAGGGATACTCCAGGCGATTTTCAGCATGGGTGGCAATTTTCTGCTTTATCTCATTGACAAACCATTGTTCGTCAAACACCGTCTCATGGTCAGGCGACGTCACTGCCCTGTTCAATGGCGGCTGTTTGGGAAAGCCGAGCCCGCGCATCTCGCCGATGGCGCTTTTCATGCCCGCGAAATCCGAAAGCCAGGGGAACTTGCGGTACCTGTCTTGCATTTTCCTGCGAATGGTCATGAGGAATTACTTTCCCGGATTTTTTGAAACTCTGTTTGTCGGTTAAAGAATACCCCGTTTCTGAGCCAATGCAACCATCTGGTCCATGCCGTCTTTGGGAAGCTGGTACTGTTGTTCCGGAGATTTTGCCTGCAGGCTAAGGGCTTCCGACGGGCAGGTAATGACACACAGGCCGCAGCCGATGCACCGGTCCGGGTTCAGCACGGCCAGCCCGTCATCATCCATGGCCAGCGCGTTGGTCTGGCACCGGTCCACACAGGTTTCGCACCCGGTGCAGGCGTCCCGGTCCAGAACGGCATAATGGTTGGTACTGACAGCCTCCGCCGGTTTGGGATGAAAATTGATGGCCTGCAGGACCCCGCAGCAGTCTCCGCAGCAGTTGCACATTCCGTCCGGATTCTGGGCCGTGGCCGGCTGGGTGACCAGCCCCTGTTCCCGGGCTTTTCCCAGGATATCGACGGCCTCATCAACCGTGACCTGCCGGCCCAGGTTATGGGCCAGGTAATATTCGGCCATGGTATCAAACATAAAGCAGGCCTCTACGACTTTGCCGCAGGCATTTTCAAGGATGGTCTGCTTTTTGCGGCAGATACACTCGGTCACCACGATGGTGCGCTTGCTCTTCAAAATTTCCAGGGCGTCGTCATAAGAGGCTACCTGGTTGTCCGGGGTCAGTGCCTGGTTCACCGGAATGGTCCGCAAAAAAGAGCCCCCGTGCTGAAGCATATTAAGGCCCAGGGCTTCCATGCCGTATTGATTCATCAGTTCGGCCAGTTCCTTGTCCATCCGGTTTACCTGGTATTCAAAGATACCGTGAACAAACGGCGTTGCCGCGTAAAGGGTTGTATCCCCCTTGGTCTTGGAAAACAGCAGGCCCCGGCCGGCCATATCCGCCAGCCGGGTCCTGGCCTCGTCTGCCAGTAATCCCAGGGTCTCTGCTATCTTTTCAGCCGGCGTCAGAAGGGGCGTTAATTTAAGGAAGAGGTCGGCGTCTTCTTCTGAAAACAGTCTCTTTAGAATCGTAATCTCCACACCGGACGGTGCGGGTGGAAAACCAATGGAAAAAAGGTCCAGTCTCTCCTGAAGTTCTCTGTAGATGTCTCTTGTCATTTTTTCTCCTTTTTCGTGTCCTCATAATAGATGGATGGATGGACACTTATTAATTCCCTTCAACAAAATTTCTGCTTTTGCCGGGATTTGATGACCCGGCTATACCCAATATCCTCAACCGGATATAACCGCTGTGGCTCTTATCTCTACAAGAAGGTCCGGCAGAACAAGTTCTGTCACGCCAACGGCGGTCCAGGCAGGATAATCTTTGGGAATAAATTTGGCTTTTACTTTTGAAAACCCCAGAATGTCCTTCATGGACGTGTGGTATGTGACCAGCTCCACAATATCTTCAAGGGTCGCGCCGGCTTCTGCCAGAACATGTTGAAGGTTTAAAAACGCAAGGTTGGCCTGTTCTTCAATGCCTGATCCGGGCTTAAAATTTTCGTCAACCCCCACCTGGCCGGATACATAAATCGTGTTGCCGGATTTAACGGCCTGGGAAAACTGCATTGACTTATAAATCCCTTCGGTGCCTGGCGGGTTGATCAGATGCTTTGTTCCACTCATTTTATCTCCTTCATTTTACAGGTGTTCATTTCCCACCCTTTTTTCTGATGGGGCTCTATTTGGTGGATAATTCCTTTTTTTCCCGCGCTTCAAGGATGATCTCCGTGGTCATGCGGGCCACTTCTCCGGCCAGCGTGGAGCACCTCTCCAGCATGCCCGCTTCCATGGCGGCATTCAGATCATTCGGGTCAAGCAGATTGAAGAACCGGCCGAAAAACGCGGTCTGCAAATCAGCGCATCTGCAGGTGCCGTATTTTTCCATAAACCGGTCCAGCAGTTTTTTGGAAAGCAGGTTGGCTTCCACCAGCTTGAACATGTCGCCGAAATCTTTTTTCTTCCTGCCAAAAAGATAGCCGATGGCCAGGACGCCGCCGGAGATCGCTCCGCAGTGGCCTTCTCCGGTCAGGCCGACTCCGTCGGCCAGGCCTGTGGCGGCCCTGAAAACATCATCGTTTTGAACCTCAAGGGCGTCAAAAATACCGGCCAGTGTACATTGGGGACACCCGCCGCTTTTCATCTCATACTGCTTGGCCGCGTTAAAGGCGGTTTCCAGGACCTGCTCTCTTGATGCTGCCATGCTGCCCCCTTTTGTTCTGTTATTTTATGCTATCGGCTTTTTTCGTCCACGATTTTTTTCAGATACGCAAAACCCGGTGTGATGTCCTCGGTCAGGTTGGTGGGAATCATGGTTTTAAACGGCATGCCGATGTTCATGGGACCGCCGGTTTTAAACAGGTCTTCCAGGACGACCGGAAACTTTGCCGCAGGAATGCCGATGCCGATCTCATCCGGTGTGATGCCGGCAAAGGCCCGGTCCCCCATACCGGGAATGACGATCTGGGGCTGTCCGGTCAAAAACGGAATCATGCCCCCCATCATGCAGGATTCGCCGAACCCTTCAAACACGGACATGATCGGGGCCTTGTAGTCGTAACAGAGGGCCTGAATGATGTGCGTGATATGCACCCCGTTGCCGAATACCAGCACCGTGTCCGGCACCATCAGGGCCTGGTGCAGGGGGGAGGCCACCAGACCGATCCGTGCTTTTGCCCTGGCCAGCCGGGCCTGGCCCTCCGGTCCGGCAAACAGCATGTTGTAGCCGTTGATGCGGTTGATTTCCGCTTCCCGGCTTTTATGCCAGCCCTGGGTGACCTGGCTTTCGATAAACTCCTCGTCGGTCACATCCACCCATTTATGCCCGGCTGAACCGGGAACACAGAAATTTTCCTCAGCCGTGATGGCCACATGGGCGCCCCAGGAGCGGGCATAGGTAAAGGTCTGGCAGATGCACATCTTCTGGCCCATGGCCGAGGGCCGCATGGCCTTGGCGGGAATTTCATCCTCGCTTTTGATGTAGGTGATGGCCACGGGATAGGTGGGCAGATGGAGTTTTTCGTATAATTCTTTTCCCAGTTGTTGAAAGTCGGTCAGGGTCATTTGCTTCTCCTTTATCGGTAAAGAGTGGTGTGTTCCGGGGGCATGCGCTCAAACTCCCGGGCCGCGTCTTCGGCGCCAAGCACCTCGATGGTTCCGTCCTCCCGCTGAATCACGCACCCGGAGGTGGTCAACAGGCGATAGTTTTCTTTTGTTTCTTCCCGGTCGCCCCGGCAGACCATCTGGCAGTTGCCGCAGGTCAGACGGATGTTGAGCCCGCCAAAGGCATTGTTTTCAAAGCCGCCGTCGCCATCGCTTCGACGGGGCCATTTTGTGTAGTTGCCCACGGCCCGCACCAGAGTTTCCATCTGGCTGTTTTCATCGGCCGGGTCAGGAATGACGTACCGTCCCGGTGACCAGGTGGACCATTTTTTGTTTTTAGACAAACCGGTAAACCCGCCGCACACCAGCTGGCAGGGCAGGTAGCTGATGCGTTCGCTGTACGAAAAGGTTTGTCCGCCCAGGGTCACCGAGGTTTCCCGGGAGTCGTGGAACATGCCCGATGGACACGATGCCACGCAGAGTTTGCACCGGTCGCAGAAACCCTCTTCCGGCGGCAGGGGCGGCGTGGGCTCAAGTGCCAGTTCCGTGACCACGCTTCCCAGGATGATGGCGCTGCCGTATCCCTTAATGCCCACGTTGCCCGACCAGCCAAAGGAGCCCACACCGGAACGCACCGCCAGGTAGCGGTGGGAGACATCCGGCCGCATGGCCAGCTGCCAGTTGGGCTCATCCTTGCGATAGACATTATTGGCGTGGATCCGTACGGATTTGTATCCTTTTTCCTCCAGCCACAGGGCCAGCTCTTTGGCGATTCTGCCGGCCTTCAGGTTGACGTCGATGTTGTGCTGCTCAAAGGCGAACTGGCTTTTTTTGGCCAGGCACTGGCGCATGATATCGCGGTCCAGGGGCAGCGCGAATGTCACGGCCGACCGGGCCGAGGGCAAGACATAGGTCAGGTCCGCGCTGGGCGGGCCCCCGGCCAGGGTTTCCCGGGTGCAAAACCCCACCCGCAGGGCTCCGCGTTCGGCCAGAAACTCGCGTATCGGTTCTTCAAATTTCATAATTGATGCCTCCATTCGGTATCATTCTGTTCCAAAGGATTGCTGAGCGCTCATATGATCCGGCCGGATATGCTTCCAGTGGCTGCCGATTGGGCAGACCCGCATGCATTCAATGCAATTGTCCACATCCGTTATATACGTCTGGCCCGTCTCTATCAGCATGTCCCGCCGTTTGTTGTGTCTGGCCAGCATTTTTAAGAACCCCGGAATCTCCCGGAGCTTTTGAGGGAAGCGGCGTTTAAACCCGTAGGCCCAGTAGTTGAAGCAGGGGTCCACATCATAGCCTTTATCCGTAAGCGCTCCGGAAGGGCAGGCTTTCCGGCAGGCCCCGCATTTTTTACAGAGATTCATGGTTTTCGGCGGATCGAACGCAAGGGGTGCTTCGGTGATAATGCCGCCCAGCCGCTGGTGCGGTCCGAACTCAGGTGTCAGCAGCAGGTTGTTGGCGCCGATTTCCCCCAGTCCGCAACTGACCGCGGCGTGCTTTAAGGAAAGATGGCCGACCACCCTGGTCTGGGGAAACTTTTTCCCGGTTTGCGGGTCGATCTTGTGAATTTCCACCGGCTTGTCAGCCGATACCGGCAGGGTTAGAAAGCCTTCGGCTTCCAGCATGCGTCCGATTTTCTCGGCAACCTCATCCAGAATCCGTGACGTCTGCATCTTGTTGCGCGTCCAGAGCATGATATCCGGTGCGTAAACCGCGCCCAGGCTGTGGGCCACCGCCATGACGATGACACTCCTGGCCGTGGGCATCAGGGCCGTGGCCGGTCGCGGCGGATACGCCGGCACCAGGTTTTGCGCATCGGCCACGGCCACCAGGTCGACGCCGCTTTCCGTGATTGTCTTTTTAATGGTTTCCGCGGTTATCATGGCGGGCTCCTGAATGGTTGTTGTCTTCCTTCATGTATTCCGGCCGGCGAAAGATATTTCGATGCATGTCATCGGCTGACTGAATAAACGTGTTGACTTTGCACGATCGTGTAAATAAGATCAGGCAAGCTGACACTAAAGTCAAGCAAAAATCTACACAATCGTCTAACCAGAATGTTTAATTGATTGTTTATAATATGAAAAAAACGATAGGCCCCGGCCAGAAAAAACCGGCCAAAAACACCGTGCCCGGGAAAAAGGGAGATGATACCCGGAAAATGATACTGGCCGCTGCCAGACAGATATTTGCCGCCCACCCTTACAATGCCGCCAGCATCCGCATGATCGCCACCCAGGGCGATTTTTACCACGGCCTTATCCGGTACCATTTTCCCAGCAAGGCCGGCATCTTTGAAGCGGTGATGGAAGATGCCTGCCGGTCCCTTGTCCAGGCCAACAAAGAGTGGCTGGTGGAAATATCAACCTTCCCGCCGGAAAAAGCGCTTTCCACCTATTTGGACAGATTCATCGAATATTTTCAAAAACAGCCCGCCGTGCTTCGCATCATTATCAACAACCTCTCCCACGAGAATCCGGCCACCTTGCCCGGCTATCACCACCTGACCGGTTTTCTGGCCGACACCCGCCGGGATTTTGAAGCCATATTTCCAAACCTGTTTGCAACCGGAGATGTCAGCCGGTTTTTAAGCAGCCTCAACGCCCTGATTCTTCATTTTCTGGGCGCCGGTTCCATAGAAGCCCAAATCATGGGGTTTCCCAGCCAGAGCCGGGACTACCTGCAGTGGGTTAAAGAGACCCTGTTTTTTATCTTTCTGCCGGTGCTGGAAACCGCGGTGCGCCAATCCTCTGAATCCGCCCTGGATACCGGCAAATAAAAAAGGCCCCGGACCATATC
The DNA here is from genome assembly GCF_000018405.1 of Desulfosudis oleivorans Hxd3. Classification (NCBI taxonomy): domain Bacteria; kingdom Pseudomonadati; phylum Thermodesulfobacteriota; class Desulfobacteria; order Desulfobacterales; family Desulfosudaceae; genus Desulfosudis; species Desulfosudis oleivorans. The sequence continues at coordinate 194,346 of NC_009943.1, read as the reverse complement.
TCCCGAGGCCTTTTTTGTTTTTAGAAAGCGCTAAAGCCAGCCGCAGCCAAATCAACGTGTGAAATCTGCGGGCTATCCCAAATCAGACGAACACCCGCCTCCATCGCATCCGCACCCGCCGCCATCATCACATCCACACCCGTCATCGTCACAGCCGCACCCGCCGGCAAAGGACTGGGTGGCTGTTTCGCTGATGCCCACAACTTCAACTTCAAATGTCAGGGTTTCTCCGGCAAGGGGATGGTTCAGGTCCACAACGACTTTTTCATCCGTTACTTCAACGATGCGGGCGGGAATTTCCTGGCCTTCCGGCGAACTGAGAATGATGACCTGGCCTTCCTCTGGGGTCTCGTCCGGTGGCACCTCGTCCCGTGAAAATGTCTGGGTATAGTCTTCGTTCCGCTGTCCACAGGCCTCCTCCGGCTCAAGGGTAAAGGTCTTCTTTTCATTCAACGACATGCCCATCAGTGCCGCCTCGAAACCCTCAAACACCTGCCCGGCACCCACCTGTACCTCCAGGGGCGGGCGGCCCTCGCTGGAATCAAACACCTCCCCGTTTCCCAGGGTCCCTTTATACTTCACACTGACGAACAGGCCGTTTTTAACTGTAGTCATTAAAATCTCCTTTGGATTAAAATTGATAAGGTCTGTAATATTAACAGCAAAACCGCCGGTGTCAAGGAGACAGGGGCAACCAGGACCGGCCGGGCCGAATCCGAATGCCAAATATATAGACCAATGGTTGTCTTGACCGCGAAAACCGTCTATTTTAGTCCGCATACTTAATGTTCTCGTAAAAAGTCTATTTGGGATGGCAAAGTAAAAAGTTCAAGATCAAGGCGTCGCAAATCCCGAGGAATGAGGCGTACTTGTCGTACGCCGCAGTGACGAGGGGTGCAGCGCAACGCAGCCGGCCGCCTTGCGGCAATTGGGCTTTTTACGAAGCCATCATATTTCAGGAGAACCGCATGCGGTACGAAGGACAGATTTACAGGCCCTTTTCCGAGGCGAACAGTTATCTTTTACAATGCACCGTCGGATGCTCGCACAATGGGTGCACCTTTTGCGGCATGTACAAGGACCGCCGGTTCCGGGTCCGGTCTACGGATGAGATTTTAGAAGATATTCGCATGGCCGGGAATCATTACGGAGATGTGGAAAAAGTCTTTTTGTGCGACGGGGACGCGGTGTGCATGGAGACCGAAACCCTGCTGGCCATTTTAAAGGCGCTGTACGACACCTTTGCCTCCCTTCGCCACGTGGGCACCTATGTGGGCCCCCAGAGCACTTTGGAAAAAAGCATGGCCGACCTTGCGCGCCTGAGGGGCGCGGGCCTGACCAAGGCGTACCTGGGAGTGGAGTCCGGTGATGACGCGGTGCTGACGGATATCAACAAGGGAGTAACCGCAGCCCAGATGCTGGAGGCGGGCAGACGGCTGGTGGAGGCCGGCTTCAACCTGTCGTCCATGGTGCTGCTGGGTATTGCAGGAACAGGGGAGCCGGCCAGAAGGCACGCGGCCCTTACCGCTGATATCACCAACCGGATGAAGCCCCGGTACCTGGCGGCCCTGACCTATACCCCGGTGCCCCACACCGCCCTGTTTAAAAAAGTCGAATCCGGAAAATTTGTGCTGCCCGATCCTTTTGAAACATTAGAAGAGATGAAGGTGATGTTTGAAAACATCACCATCGACAACCTGACCTTTGTCGGCGCCCATGCCTCCAATTACCTGCCTGTCAGCGGAAAACTCCAGAAAGACAAGGCCGCCATGCTTCAGACCGTCAATGCCGTGCTCACATCCCGGAACATGAACGCGCTGCGGCCGGATGCCATGCGGGGGCTGTGATTTTGCCATGAACTCTTTTGCACCGCCCGTGCTTTTCAGAAACCCGCACCTTCAATCCATTGCCGCGTCCATCAAGCTTCGGCGGCCCCTGGTCCGGGGCCGGGCCGCAGCCATGCTGAGGGCCGGCCGGGAGATGATCGTGGATGCCGGCGACGGGGTCCGGCTCCAGGGTTTTTATTCCCCCCAGCCCGACGGGCCAAACAAAGGGCTGGTGATTCTGATCCATGGATGGGAAGGCAGCAGCGACTCCATGTATCTTGTCTCTTCGGCGGGCCATCTCTACAACCAGGGCCTGAACGTGTTCCGCCTGAACCTGCGGGACCATGGCGAGAGCCACCACCTGAACCCCGGCCTTTTTCACTCCTGCCGGATTGATGAGGTGACCGGGGCGGTCAAACGGATTTGCGCCGACCTGTCCGGCGGGGGAAAAACCTTTCTGGCCGGTTTTTCGCTGGGGGGAAACTTTGCCCTGCGCGTGGCCCTGCGGGCGCCCGGCCGGGGATTTGGCCTGGACAAGGTGGTGGCGGTCTGCCCGGTGCTGCATCCGCCCACCTCCATGGCCTCCCTGGAAAAGGGCTGGTTTGTCTACCACCACTACTTTATCCGCAAATGGAAACAATCACTGCGAAAAAAGCAGGCCCTGTTTCCTGATATTTACGATTTTGGCGATGCGGCCATATTCAAAAGCCTATCCTCTATCACCGCGCACATGGTCGAAAGGTACACGGATTTTCCGGACATGCTCACCTACCTGAAGGGTTATGCCATCACCGGCGACGTGCTGACCGGGCTGACCGTTCCCGCCCATATCATCGCCAGCCTGGACGACCCGATCATTCCGTCGCTGGATTACAAAAACCTGGCGCGCCCGCAAAGCCTGACACTGACACTGACCGACCAGGGCGGGCATTGCGGCTTTTTAACCGGCCCCGGCATGCGAAGCTGGGTGGATATGACCATGGCCGGGCTGATCTGCCGGGGCTGAATTTAAGGAAAAACACTTTAATGGCTCTCATCAGTATGCAGGATGTCCGCTGGGGTTTCGGCGAACCGTACCTTCTGGACGGCATCAGCTTTAATATTGAAAAAGGGGAACGGGTCGGGCTTTTGGGGCGCAACGGCGTTGGAAAGTCGAGCCTGTTCCGGTTGCTGACCCGGGAAATCCTGCCGGACAGCGGGGAAATCGTCATCGGCCAGGGGATTCAGGTGGCCGCCCTGGAGCAGGAGGTTGCAGCGGGGAGACCGTGTCCTTCCAAAATGTCCCCGGAAGTCAAAGAAACCGTTTTTGAAGTGGTGGCCCGCGGCCTGGGCCCTGCCGGACAAAACCTGGCCGACTTTTACCGGGTGTGTTCCGCCATGGCGTCCTCACATGAACCGCGCCTTTCCGACGAACGGGAGCGTTTACAGCATGCGCTGGACACCGGGGGCGGATGGGTGCTGCAACAACAGATCGAAAACATTCTTTCGCGGACCGATCTTGATCCCAAAAGGCCTTTTGCCGATCTGTCGGCGGGCATGAAACGGCGGGCCCTGTTTGCCCGGTCCCTGGCCCTGTCGCCCGACCTTCTGCTGCTGGATGAACCGACCAACCACATGGATATCGACAGCATTGTCTGGATGGAATCGTTTCTCCTGCGCCATGTCAAAACCCTTCTGTTTATTACCCATGACCGTGTTTTTTTAGAACGGATCGCCACCCGGATTATGGTCCTGGACCGTGGCCGGCTGTTTTCCTATGCCTGCGACTACAAGACCTACCTGCAGCGCCGCGAGGCGGAGCTGGCGGCAGAAGCCGAGCACCAGCGCAATTTCGACAAAAAACTCTCAAAGGAGGAGGCCTGGATCCGGCAGGGCATCAAGGCCCGGCGCACCCGCAACGAAGGCCGGGTGCGCGCGTTACAGGAGATGCGGGCCAAAGTTCGCCAGCGCCGCGCCAAAACAGGCCAGGTGCGCCTGGCGCTGCAGGAGGCCGAACGCACCGGCAAGCTGGTGGTCCAGGCGGAGGGACTGACGTATGCCTACGACCAGACGCCCATTGTGCAAAATTTTTCCACCACCATCCTGCGCGGTGACAAGGTCGGCATTATCGGCCCCAACGGCGTGGGCAAAACCACACTGATCCGGCTGCTGCTGGGCGCCCTTGCACCGGACAGCGGCACGGTCCGCCACGGCACACACCTGGAGCCGGCCTATTTCGACCAGCTCCGGACCCAACTGGATGAGCAGAAAACGGTTGTGCAGAACATTTCCATGGACAATGATTTTATCGTGTTTAACGGCCAGAAGCGGCACGTGATCGGTTATCTCCAGGATTTTCTGTTTTCGCCCGAGCGGTGCCGCACCCCGGTTCACGTACTTTCCGGCGGAGAGCGCAACCGGCTGCTGCTGGCCAAACTCTTTATCCGCCCGGCCAATCTGCTGGTGTTAGACGAGCCGACCAATGACCTGGATGCCGAGACCCTGGAATTATTAGAAGAACTGTTGTTTTCCTATGACGGCACCCTGCTGCTGGTCAGCCATGACCGAAGCTTTTTAAACCATATCGTGACCAGCACGCTGGTTTTTGAAGGCAACGGGCAAGTGGTTGAATATGCCGGCGGATACGATGACTGGCTGGCCCAGCGCCCCCAACCGGTCGCCCCGGAAGCGGCCGTGCCAAAACAGGCGCAACCCCCCAGGCAGGCCCCCCCGGCCAAACCCAAAAAGCTGACCTTTGCCCAGAACCGGGAGCTTAAAGAGCTGCCGGCCATGATCGAAGCCCTGGAAACCGAACAGCGCCTTCTCCAGGCCGCCATGGCTGACCCTGCTTTCTACAGGCAGGCAAAAGAAGAGATCAAGGCCCGGCAAAAACGCCTTCAGGAAGTCGAAGACAAAATCAGCGCCTGTTACCGCCGCTGGGAAGAACTGGAAGATCTAACGCCATAGCGAATTACCTCGTCATTCTGTCTCTCGATTTCCTACGATTTTGCGAACTCCAAAAGGGGAATATAGTTCCCAATGTCCCAAAGAGTTGAAGGAAGCGTTTGTATGAGTTCATCAACCAGGGCTGATAAGGCTTGCTCGTTCTCTCTCCTGCTGAGTGATTGATTCTCCAAGCTCATGGTTTGAGAAGCTTGAGAAAGGCGCTTGATCGCGACTTGTTTCGCCTGACGGGCGACAGCCTCTCCCTGGCTTGTTCGTGGCACTAACCCGTAAACAAATACGCAATCAAGACCGTCTGCGATTCGGCGCATGGTCTTGATGGTGACTGAACCTGAGAGTTCTTCTTTTTCAATACGCGCCACAGCTTGCTGAGCAACACCATAGCAGATATATTGCTGCTGCCATACGTTTGCGGCTAACCGTTCATTTCGGCTTTATAAATTTACCCAACAATACCATGCTTTTGCTGGCAAACCAGTCCATCATCCAGGTGGGCGTGATTGCGTGGCTGTAGACTAATAATCGGGCCTCATAACCCACCAGGTAGCGGGCTTTCGGGCTTCTTGCGCTGAGGGCGCGAATGATCACCCTGACAGCCTTTTTCATGGATATCCCCATTTCCGCCTGCCATTTAGGAAAAACGCTCAGGGTCTTCAGCTCATTGCGGTAAAGGTCCCTGGCCTTCTGCGGGAGAGACGCAATCATTTTCTCGGTGCTGATGTCTATCTTCTCCCACATGGGTGTTTTTATGGTCTGCAATTCCACACAAGAGACCCTGATTTTCCACGGGCGAAGTTCTATCCTCAGAGCGCTGGCCACAGCCTCCAGCGCGAATTTTGACGCGGAATAGGGCGCCATCAGCGGCAGCGTCATCCTTCCGCTCTCGGAGCTTGTGAATACGATTCTCCCTTTTGCCTTGCGCAGGAGCGGCAGAAAGGTCTGCGTCACGAAGACGTGACCAAAAACGTTGACTCGTATCTGCTGTTCAAACAGTTCGATGGGTATTATTTCCAGTGGTCCCTGAACCGAGATCCCCGCGTTGTTGAAGAGCGCGTCCAGGCCGGCCCCGCCAAGGGCCTTTTCGATCTCCTGAGCGCCGTGCTTCACGCTTTCATAGTCGACGATGTCCATGATCACCGTCGTGATTTTGCCGGAGGAGGCGTCCCGCAGTTTTTTGGCGTCGGCTTCTTTTCTGACAGCGGCAAACACTCGCCAGCCCTTTTCAGCCAGTTCAAGCGACGTTGCCCAGCCGATGCCGGTTGACGCGCCGGTTACCAGTATTGATTTATTCATAGTTAACCTCCTTTTATGAAACATCAGTGTTTAAATTTATAGAGTTTGCCTTTCTCCATATGCTCTACTGTTTCCTGCACGATATGATTAAGATCTTCAGTGGTTATTTTTTGACGGTCGATAGGGTTAATATGTTCATCCAGATAACGGATATAGGCCTGCATGGCGTTGATCATGTCCTCCGTATCCAGACAGCGGATGTTTTGCTCCATCTCGATGCTCAAGCCGTGTCTTAAGGTGGTTTCCATGCCGTCATGAACACACTTCTTAATCGCGTCCACGGCTGTCAGGGGGCGTTTGCTCATCAGATCGGCAAATTCCTGTACTTTGTTTTTGAATTCTACCTTATTGAAAAAGTCCGTAATTAGTCCGATGCGCCAGGCTTCCTGAGCACCCCACTGATTGCCGCGTAACATAAATTCCAGTGCTTTGGCTCGGCCGATCAGCCGCGGCAGCCTCTGCGTTGAACCGCCGCCGGGTACGATATTAATCAGCACTTCCGGTTGCCCAAGGGTGAAACCCTGATCGCCCACCATGAAGCGCAAATCAAAACAGGCGGAAAGTTCAGTGCCGCCTCCGTTGCAGTTGCCGTTGATCGCGGCGATGGTTATTTTATTAAGACGTTCAATGGCAAAATAAGTTCTTTGCATGATAAACCACAGATACAAACTCGACGAATAACCACTCATTATTTTGGCGAGTTTCAGCACCAGCGTTTCGTACCAGCCGAACCAATCCATCAGCCAGTTGGTGCAGGTTGTAAAGTATTTTAAGAAGGCGCCTGTTATTTTGGATTTTACGAAAAGATTAAGAAGCAATTTTTTATTGTCTTTTGATAATTGAAGAAGTTCAGGAATGGAGAAGTGCATGATGTAGACATCTTCAATGCCGCCGGTGAGAATGAAAACTCTGACAGAATCGTCTTTGGACACCTGCTTGACCAGAGCAAACAGTTCCTCGAGCATAGCCCCGGTCAGGAAATTTACCGGCGGATTATTTATTTCAACCCAGAGCGTATAATTTTCTTTCCGTGTTTTCAGATATTTATATACCATGCTGACGCGTCCCCCCTCGCTTTTGACATCGCAAAATTGTTAATTATTATAATGGCAATATGAATACGATATCTGTATCATATTATCAATAAAAACATGATACGAATATCATATTTTTATTGATCCTTAAATTAGGGTTGCATAATAAGGTGTTTTTTTATAAAAGGTTAAAATAATTCAACTTCGGAGAGCAATTGTGACTATATCAAAAAATAAAGCTCGAATACCGGTACAAAAGCGCAGCATCGAAACCAAGGAAAAAATCCTAAACGCAGCTTGGGAGCTTTTTGCTGAAAAGGGATATTTTAAAACTAATACGAATGAGTTGGCCGAACGAGCCGGGATAGCCACGGGATCCTTTTATGGATATTTCAATAACAAGAAGGAAGTTGGCATAGAGTTAATGATGCGCTTCTATAAAGAAGTATCTAAAAAGGCACTCTCCAATTTTTACATACAGATCGGCGACAACGTTGCGGAAAACCTTGATACGGGAAGAAAGCTCGTTCGATTTATAATTAAATCTTTAAAGGAATCCCATGCCATCAATCCGCTGCTTCACAAGGAAACCACAGCTTTGATTCTTCTGGATGAAGATGTTAGAAATATCAGCAGCGAAGAAGACAAAAAGATAATCGCATTTTTAATCACTCTCTTACAACAGCATAAGCAGTTAATTCGTGTGGATGATATTGAAGCCGCTGCCGTCTTGCTGTTTAGGACAAGCGATGAGATTATCCACCGGATCATGATTCATAAAGACGCAATCGATGAAGACCGGCTGCTCAAAGAGCTTGAAGACATGATTTGCAGCTATCTTTTTATCACCGTCAGTTGAAATTCATTGAAAAGCTAATTTAACTCAAATCCGTGCCGGGTGTCGGAACTGATGTTGTCCCTGGAATTTGAAAGCGCACAAGAGGCGGAAAAATTCTGTCGAAGCTCGATTCAACAGGGGGTGCTGCTAAAAAGCGGAGAGGTCGTGAAACACAGCGTCGTCATACGCCCACCGCTCACAATCACGGATCAGGATGTGGAGGACATTATTAAAGGCATAAAAGCTTGTTTGAATAATTTAATGTAGTCCTGGCCGGATACTATCCCGGCCCGGCCTGTTCAGTATCTATAACAGGAAATTGCGGCCATGGTTGGGCCTGTTCCAGTTCAAACGCCAGCTCCAGCAGTGTCTGATCCTGTCCCATGGGAGCGGCAAATTGAACACCAATGGGCAAGCCCTCTTTGCTCATGCCCAAAGGCAGGGAAATGGCCGGTTCTCCGGTGATGTTCTGCAGTGCGGTAAAGGGCGCATAGTTGCGGATGCCTTCAAAAACCGTGTCAAAGGGTAACGTAGGGTCGAGCAAAGTTCCATTCCTGACGGTTTTTGCGGCAAGCACCGGACAAAGCGCCACATCATATTTTTTATAAAAAGATTGTGTCACCTTTATCGCTTTTCTTAACCGCCGGGTTGCAAAAGGAAATGAAAAAAGATGTTTCGTAAAATGCCGGCTCATGCCAAGGGTCAGGTGTTCAAGCCGGGCCGGATCAAAATCAGGCGAAAGCAGCTTTTTGCCGAACCGGTGAAGCATGAAAAACAGAAACGCATAATACAATGTAAAATCATCACCGATCTGGTCTGTAAAGGGAAGGTCAAGCGCCTCCGTACGATGACCGAGCTTCTCGCATAACGCAGCCGTGGCGTGAACGGCTTCAAGCACCTCTTCGTCAACAACAACATTGTTGATTGCTTCGGTAATGACAGCAATCCGCAGTCGCTTTTTTCCCGGTTTGGCAATCAGCCCCAGCGACGGCAGGCGGTGGTTGGCATAGTACGTTTCCGCTTCAGCCATAAATAAAGCCGTATCTCTTACCGTTCGGGTGATAACCCCTTCAAACACGACATTGATGGGCAGCATCTTGAGTTCCGGCGCTGTTATCAGGCGACCCCCGGTGGGTTTTAATCCAACCAGGCCGCAGCACGCGGCCGGAATACGAATCGACCCCCCGCCATCATTGCCATGGGCCATGGGCACAACGCCGGAAGCCACCATAGCCGCCGATCCGCCGGAAGAGCCGCCCGCGGAATACTGGATGTTCCAAGGGTTGGCAGTCGCACCGTGGAGCAGTGATTCCGTGGTTGGCGGAATGCCGAACTCGGGCAGGGCGGTCTTGCCCAGGCTGATCATGCCCAACGATTTAAACTGCCGGATAAAGGCATGGTCTTTGTGCGCCGGATGTCTGGGCAAAGCGCGGGTGCCGAACAGTGTGGGAACCCCCTCCACCTCGACATTGTCCTTAATGAATGTGGGGATGCCGCCAAGTTTTCCTTTCCGGGGCATTTTGGACTGCTTCCGCGCCGCATCAAAGGTCTCTGTCACAATGGCGTTCAGCTCGGGGTTTGCCCGCTTTGCCCGGTTGATCGCTGCTTCCACCAGATCTGTTGGTGTTATCTCACCTTTTTCAAGGCGCCCGGCAAGCGCGGTGGCATCCGAATCTCCCAGGGCATCCTCACAAACGGTATTTACTTTGAATTCATTCATAAACACTCCTTAATGCGTCTGGATTTTCTTCGGTCCCAGAACAAGATAATAGATAAAACTGTAATTCACTTCTTCTTTTTTCTGCTCTGAACAGCCAGCGACCGGGCGGCCCAGTCAATCAGTTCTTCCGGAACCTCCAGAACATCGGGTGGTACCTCATAATAGGACAGGCTGACGGGTTTATCGGCAAACGGTTTGAAGGCCGATGACCCGGCCCGGACAAACGCCTCGCGATTGGAGTCATCAACCTTGAGGTAGACCACGTCACCGGCAATCAGTCCGAACATCCGGCCGTCCCGGTACAGCCCGGCTCCGCCGAACATCTTGCGGGCGGTAACGCCGCCCCACTCGGCCAGCTGGTCCAGCACAAAGATGAGAAACTCATTTGAGACCGGCACTGTCAACCCCCTGACCCGAAGCGGTTACGAATGATTCCGGACGCCGCCGTCATGCCGCATGTTGTACACACAAGTAAAAAAGCCGCGAAAAGGTCCGCGGCTTTTTGGGGTTATTATATCAGATGTCTTATGCCATTTATTTCCGAGCATACATTTTTTCGATTTCAGCTGCATACGTGTCAAGAATCACCCTCTTCTTTGTTTTCTGCGTAGGTGTCAGCATGCCGTTTTGCTCTGTGAATCTTTCACGGAGAATGGTGTACTGTTTTATCTTCTCAAACCCTTCCAGTTCCTTGTTTGCTCTTGCAACCTCTTCAGCAATAAGGCCTTTGATGTTTCCTTTTTCGATAAAATCCGGACCGACCTTCACTACAATCGGGGTCCCCGCTGACGTATCTATAACAACCTGACTGTTATCGTATTCAACACCTTCTTTGTCAAACCTGTCTTTAAAGTATGTAAGGCTTGGGACCAACAGTGTGCTTATTACGGCCCGTTCATCACCAACAACAAAAAGCTGCTCAATATATGGGCTTGTGGTAAAAAGCGCTTCAATTTTTGCCGGGGCGATATTCTTTCCGTTGGAAAGACAGATAATATTTTTAATGCGGTCAACAATTTTATAATAACCGAACCTGTCAACCTCAACCTTGTCCCCTGTTTTAAACCATCCGTCAGCAGTGAAGGATTCGGCCGTCTCCTGGGGCTTATTCCAGTATCTTTTAAAAATACCGGCGCCGGAGATCTCAAGCTCACCTATGCCTGACACCCTGAGCCTGCTTCCATTTGACTCAAGACCGATAGATCCGGGTTTGCAGGCCACAAGGGGCATGTTTGAACAGGCGTTAAAACTTTCGGTTGATCCGTAACCTTCGCTTACTCTGATTCCAATGATATAGAAAAATTTTAGCAGCTCGGGGGAAATTGATGCACTGGCTGAAAAAGAATGCTTAAAGTTTTTACCAAACAGTGCCCTGACCTTTGAGAACAGCTTGTCGGCAATTTTATACTTTATTCTCATTCCAAACGAAAGATTGCCGGTAATATCAAAATCATGCCCCATATTATAAGTGCCTGTTTCAGCATCATACCGCTGCATGAAAACCGCTTCGCCGACCTTAAGCGCCCAGTTAAAAAGTTTTCGTTTCGGGCCGCTTTGCCCCATTTTCTCCTGCAGCTGAATATATATTTTTTCATAAAGCCGTGGCACACAGTTGATCCAGTGGGGGTTGTATTTCTGAAGGTCTTCTAAAAGCGTTCCCGGAGCGTCCGCGTAGGCAATTGTGCAGCCGTTGAAAATGGCAACGCCCTGGCATGATCCCCTGTCGAAAATATGCGCGAGGGGAAGAAAGCAGAGGGTTGTATATTCCGTCTTGAACCCCATGCCGCAGTAATCAAAGAATTCATTTACACCGTTCATTCTGGCTGAGCAGTTGTGGTGCGTAAGAACAACACCTTTACCCCGGCCGGTTGTGCCTGAAGTGTAGAGAATCGTGTAGATGTCATCAAGAGAAACCCCATCTCTTCTTGCCACATAAGCGTCAAAATGATTGCTGTCTTTTTTCCACTCGATGCCGGCTTTTTCAAGATCGCCCATGCTGATAACTCTCGCATCGCTGCTCTTGTATTCCCTGTCCATAACGATTATCTTTTCGAGCCCGGGCATATGGTCAAAGCCGTTGAGCATCATTTCAAGAATGGTGTCGCCCCTTAGAAAAAGGAATTTGCTCCCTGAATCGTTGACGACATACGATGCTTCCTTAAATGACAGGGTCGGGTATATGGCGACACTGACACCATTTGCGCAGGCAAGCGCAAGGTCGGCATGGGTCCAGTAGGGGCCGCTTGCGGACATCAGTCCCACCATTTCCTGCTTCCCGAGCCCCAGGCTCATTAACCCGCAGGCATAGTTTTCCACTCTGGCGGCAGTCTCTGCCCATGTCATTTTACCGTTGCTGTCACCATTATAGAGTGCGGCATTAAACCGCTGAAAATCCTTATTGGCGTGCTTTTTGGCGTTTTCAAGAAATTTCCGGGTTAATGTCGGCAAATTAACCCTTTCCCACTCCCACTGGTCTTTCCAAGGCAGATTAAAATAATCGATATTTGTCATGTCGGTCCCTCTCTTTATGTTTTTTTGTGGAATGCATTGTTGCTGAAAAAGAATGCACTTATTCTTCCACAATGCATCTTATCGGTTGAAAAAACAATCCTTTTATGAAGCGTCTAGACAGATGGATGGGCACGAGGGAAAAAGAACGCCGCAAAATGGCGAAGAAAAAAAGAGGGTCGAAAAATGACAATGCCGGGGGAAAATCAGGTCAGGCCGCTTTTTCGCAAGGCTTCGGCCAGGGCCGAATTGGCGGGGATATTTCTCTTCTCTTTTTTCTCCGGCTTTTTCCCTTTTGCCTTGCCCGGGGTGTCGGGCCTGGGAGAGGGTCCCGCGGTCTCCTCCCGGGCCGCCGTGGGCGCCGGGCGTTCGGCTTTCATGGAGAGGCTGATCCGCTTTCTCTCCTTGTCCACTTCCAGCACCGTGACCATAACCCGCTGCTGGACCTTGACGATGTCTGCCGGAGATTTGACAAACCGGTCCGCCATCTGGCTGATATGGACCAGCCCGTCCTGGTGCACGCCGATGTCCACAAAGGCACCGAAAGCCGTGATGTTGGTGACAATGCCCGGCAGTTTCATGCCCGGCTGCACGTCATCAATGGTGTTGATTCCTTCGATAAAAGAGACCGACTCAAAGGCCTGCCGGGGATCACGGCCCGGCTTGGCCAGTTCGTCCAGAATGTCGGTCAGGGTGGGCAGGCCCACGGTGCCGGTGACATAGGCGGAAAGGTCGACCTGTTTACGCAGGTCCGTCTGGTGCATGATGTCGGCCACCTGTTTGCCAAGGTCTTTGGCCATGGCCTCGACAATGGCATAGCTTTCCGGGTGAACCGCGCTGGCGTCCAGGGGATTGGCCGCATCCGGTATGCGCAGAAAACCGGCGCTCTGTTCAAAGGTCTTGGGCCCGAAACGCGGCACGGCTTTTAATGCCTCCCGGGAGGCAAACGGGCCGTTTGCTTCCCGATAGACCAAGATGTTTTTAGCGATGCCGGCATTCAGGCCCGATACATAGGTCAGCAGCTGGGCGCTGGCCCGGTTCAGGTCGACGCCCACGCGGTTAACGCAGCTGACCACCACGTCATCTAAGGACTGTTTTAATTCGGCGGGGCTTACGTCGTGCTGATACTGGCCCACGCCGATGGATTTAGGGTCGCTCTTGACCAGCTCGGCCAAAGGGTCCATGAGGCGCCGGGCAATGGAAACGCTTCCCCGCACGGTCAGGTCATGGTCCGGAAACTCTTCTCTGGCCACTTCGGAGGCCGAATAGATGGAGGCCCCGCTTTCATTGACCATGACCACCTGCACCGGCCGGGAAAAAGCGACGGCTTTTACAAACGCCTCGGTCTCTCTGCCGGCGGTGCCGTTGCCCACGGCAATGGCCTCCACCTCGAACTGGTCGCACAGCGACTTTATCCGGTCCGCCGCCGCCTGCTCCCTGCCTTCGGAAAAATGGGGATACACCGTGTCCCAGCAGAGCAGCTTTCCCTGCCGGTCCAGGCAGACCACCTTGCAGCCGGTCCGGAATCCCGGGTCAATGCCCATCACCCGTTTCGCGCCCAGGGGCGGGGCCAGCAGGAGCTGGCGAAGGTTTTCGGCAAAGATCCGGATGGCTTCGGCATCCGCTTTCTTTTTGGCAGCAAGGCGGGTTTCGGTTTCCATGGAAAGGGAGAGCAGCCGCTTGTAGCTGTCTTTTACCGCCAGGGCCACCTGGACCGCGTCTTCGGTATCTCCTTTGACAAACAGTCGCTCTAAAATGGCAATGGCGTCCGGCTCTTCCGGGGCGATGGCAAGAACAAGAAAACCTTCCTTTTCCCCGCGCCGCATGGCCAGCATGCGGTGGGACGGCACCGTGGCCACCGGCTCTTTCCAGTCAAAATAATCCCTAAACTTGGCCCCGGCCTCCTCCATTCCCATCACGACCCGGCACGAGACCATGCCTTTGGTGAAAAACAGATCCCGCAGGGCCGACCGGGCGGCCTCGTCTTCACTGGTCATCTCCGCGATAATGTCCCGGGCCCCGGCCAGGGCCTCGTCAACCGAGGCCACGCCCTTTTCCGGGTCAACAAAGGGCAACGCTTCGGCCTGAGGGTCTGTCCCTTTTTGTTCCAGAAGAACCAGGGCCAGGGGCTCCAGGCCCTTTTCCCTGGCCATCACGGCCCGGGTCCGGCGCTTGGGCCGAAAGGGAAGATAGATGTCTTCCAGCACGGTCAGGGTGTCTGCCGCCAGGACCCGCTGTTTTAATTCATCGGTCAGGTGGCCGTTTTTTTCAAGCGACGCCAGAACCGCCTGGCGCCGGTCGTCTAATTCCTTGAGCTGGTGCAGGGTGTCGCGAATCCGGGCAACCGCCACTTCATCCAGGCTGCCGGTGGCCTCTTTGCGGTAACGGGCGATAAAGGGGATGGTGGCACCGTCTTCCAGCAGGGCGGCCACGGCCTGAACCTGTTTTTCGCTAATGCCCAGCGCCGTAGCGGTTGCAGGGATCATTCAGCCGTCTCCACGAGAGGTCTGCTATGTTCTCCATTGGCCCGAAGCGCCCCTTCTCGTTTTAAAAATTCATACCGGTCGGCCAGCGCGGAAAACACGTTGACCACGTCATGGGCGGTTGGGTACAGCATGATGTCTTTTTGCAGCAGGTTTAAGATGGCCTCATACTCCCGCCGAATGGCCAGGCGCGCGACCTTGGAACAGATCAGCAGGGGCAGGCCCCATTTGCCGGAATACTCTGCCAGAACATGGCTCAGTTCGACCTCTTTATCAATCACGCGCTGGGCCCCTTTGCGGACCATGTTTGTTTCCTGGGGGTTGTTCACCGGATCCACCATGGAGTAAATCCATCCGATCCCGTTGAATATGATGCCGTCAAAATCATCGCTTTCCATCAAAATGGGAATGATTTCGGTGGGGCCGCCGTAACCCAGACCAGCCACCATGTCCACCGGATTGTTCGGGTGCCACCAGGCGGGAAGCTGCTCCCGGAGCTTTTTAACGGTGGCTTCGGAAAGGGGTGGCAGGGTAAGGCCCCGCGCGGCAAGAGCATCGGCGGTCAACACGCCCTGGCCCCCACCGCCGGTCAGCACACAGACCCGCCGGCCCCTGGGCAGCGGCGTGGTGACAAAGGCGGCGGCAAGAACAACGGCCTCCTCCAGGGTTTTTGCCCGAATCAGGCCGGCCTGTTTGCAGACACCGTCAAACACCGCGTCCGATCCGGCCATGGACCCGGTGTGGGAGGAGGCAGCCCGGCCCCCCTCCTGTGTTCGGCCGCTTTTAATGAGAATGACCGGCTTTTCCAGGGCGGTTTTTTTCGCCTCGCGAAAAAACGCCCGGCCGTCTTGCGCCCCTTCCATGTACAGCAGCACCACTTTGGTGGACGGGTCCTGCCGAAAATAGGCCAGATAGTCGGGCCAGGAGAGATCGGCGCAGTTGCCGGTTGAAATGACCTTGGAACAGCCGAAACCGAATTCCGCCAACTGCTCGGACAGTTCGGTTGAAATGCCGCCGCTCTGGCTGGCAATACCGATGACGCCGGGATCGGGCCGGAACGTTGGAAACCAGGGATAAAACTTTGATTCCGGCGCGGCAATACCCTGGCCGTTGGGGCCCACCAGCACCATGCCCCCGGCCCTGGCCCGCCTGAGCATCTCATTCTGAAGGCCTTTTCCCTCTTCGCCCAGTTCCCCGAATCCGGAGGTGATTACAACAGCCGCGCCAATGCCTTTGTCCACGCAGTCGGATATGATATCCGGTACACCGGCGGCCGGAACAATAATCACGGCCAGGTCGATTTCGTCCTGTATGTCTTTTACCGAAGCAAATGCCGGAACGCCGTGGACCGACGCTTCTTTGGGGTTGACGGGATAGAGCTTTCCCTTGAAACCGCCCAAAATCAGATTAATTGCCACAATCCCGCCCCATTTGGCCACATTGTTTGAGGCCCCGATCAGGGCCACGGACCGGGGGGAAAATATCTTTTCCATTTTTTCAACGCGTTCGTTCATTACCCATACCTTTTTGTCTGTTTTGCCGGTCCTCATCACGCGGGACCTGAAAAACAAGCATTCTAGTGCATGGCCGGCATAAATAGCAACACCCGTCTTGCCCCGACCCGTCGGCCGGGAACGAAAAGCACTTCACTCTGAGGGTGTTTCTCTTTACAATGGAACAGGTGATTTGCCGAACCCTATAAACTCAGGAGATATGCCAATGAAAACCATGGCCACGCAACTCTCGCTGCTGCTTCAGGCCGACCGGCGCAGAGGGAATATCCGGCTGCTGGTAAAATTCTGCCTGATGCTGGCCTGTTTTTTTGTTTTATACAGTGTTCTGTTCCATGTGCTCATGGTTTACGAAGGCCGCTCCTATTCCTGGATAACCGGCTTTTACTGGACCCTGACCACCATGTCCACCCTGGGGTTCGGAGACATCACCTTCACCAGCGATATCGGAAAGGTTTTTTCCGTGGTGGTGCTGCTCAGCGGCATTATCTTTCTACTGGTAATGCTGCCCTTTACTTTTATTCAATTTTTTTACGCGCCCTGGCTGGAAGAGCAGAACAAGGCCCGCACCCCGAGGGCCGTGGCTGAAGCGCTGTCCGGTCACGTGATTTTTACCCATTACGATGACATTACCATCCACCTGATCCGAAAGCTGGAGCAGCACCATATCCGCTATGTTCTTCTGGTGGCCGACCTGCAGGCGGCCCTGAACCTGCACGACCAGGGCTACCATGTCGTGGTGGGCGACCTGGACGACCCGGATACCTATCCGCGCTTAAATGTCGACCGGGCCGCCCTGGTAGTGGTTCTCAATGACGACGTGGTCAGCACCAACATCATTTACACCATTCGTGAAATAAGCCCTGACGTGATAACCGTAACCAACGCCGACCGGGAGGAGTCGCTGGATATTCTCAAGCTGGCGGGCAGCACCCATGTGCTGCAGATGACCCGAATGCTGGGCCAGGCACTGGCCCGACGCGTGTACGGGGTCAGCATGACGGCCAATGTCATCGGCCGGTTTGACGAGCTGCTGATCGCCGAGGCGTCGGCCATGCGGACCTGGCTTCAGGGAAAAACCCTGGCGGAAAGCCGCCTTCGCCAGGTCGCCGGCGTAACGGTGGTCGGCATCTGGGAGCAGGGGCGCTTCATCATGCCCGGCCCCCACTCCCGCATCGGAGAATCCACCGTACTGGTGCTGGCCGGAACCGAAGAACAATTGAACCTGTTTGACCGTTCCATCGCCGGCAAAATGGCCGACAGCCATCAAAAGGGGCCGGTGCTGGTAATCGGCGGGGGGCGGGTGGGCACGGCAGTGGCCGATACGCTGAAAGGCCGGGAAGTTGAATTCCGGGTGGTGGAAAAACGGTCGGACATCGCTTCCCGTCATGCCCATTACATCGAGGGCAGCGCCGCGGAACGGGAGGTGCTGGACCGGGCCGGCCTTCAGGAAACACCCGCGGTGATCATCACCACCCATGACGACAACCTGAACATTTACCTGACCATCTATATTCGCCGTCTTCGCCCGGATGTTCAAATTATCAGCCGTTCCAGCCTGGACCGCAATATCACCACCCTGCACCGGGCCGGTGCCAACCTGGTCCTGTCCTACAGCTCCCTCTTGAACAGCACCATTCTCAACCTGCTGCAGCCCCAGAAAATGCTGATGCTTTCCGAAGGGCTCAACATGTTTCGCGCCGCCCTGAACGAAAAAATGGTAAGTCAGGCACTGGCTGATCTCTCCATCCGCGAGCAGACCGGGTGCAGCGTCATGGCTGTAAAACGGGCCGGAGAGCTGATCGTCAACCCGGATCCCGCCATTGTTCTGGAAGCGGGGGATGAACTCCTGCTGATAGGGCTGACCGAAGCGGAAAAGACCTTCATGGAACGGTATCCGCCGGACAAAAAATGAACATCTCAAAAAAGGAGCGCTCCTGTTTCAGGAGGGCCGGTGATTTATTGTAAGCACGGGGCAGGGGGCCTTTAGAATCAGGTACTGAGCGGTTGAGCCGAAGATGAGTTTGCCCACCTTGGATTTTCTGCGAATACCAATGACGATTTCGTCGATGTTGTTCTCCCTGGCGTAGGCCACCATGTCTTCACCCGGGGTAAGCCCGCGCACCAGCAGGTGGGTTGTACAGGCAAACCCTTGTTCCTCCAGTTTCTCTTTGGCTTTGGCCAGTTCGCTTTCCAGGTGATCGATAAGCGGCTGCTCGGCGTCGGTTCCCTTTTCCAGGGAGGCCACAAGGTAAAGTTCGGCATCAAAGACTTTGGCGTGCTGAATCGCCAACGTCAATGCCCACTGCGAGCCGTCGCCTCCGTCGTAACAGACCATGATTTTCATTTACCGTTCTCCTTTGATAATAATATGCCTTTTAAATATCACATTTTCGGCCGCCTGTATAAATCAGGATCTGTTTTTTACAACAGCCGTGGCAAAATGCCATGAAAAAATATGATAACCCGGTATCAAAAATCAAGAAAGACAAAAAGCCGGTGCAAAACGCGGCCCAATCAACTCGTGAAATATGCGGGCTAGTCGACCAGCAGAACCGACGCGTTTTTGACGCCATGCAGGACTTTCTGGGTGATGCTGCCAAACAGAAACTCCCGGACTCCTGACAGCCCCTTTTTGCCCATGACCACCAGGTCATACTTGCCGGTCCTGGCCTCGCTGATAATAACCCGGGCCACGCCTTTTTTACGTTTTACCAGCTTGACGTCTACCCTGTTTGCGGCAAAGCCTTTTTTTACCAGCACTTTTTTTGCTTTTTCCATGGCCTCGGCAACCAGCTCCTTTTTCTTGTCTTCCAGAGTACAGAAACTGGTCTGCTGAGCAACAAAATAGGGCGTCAGCTCCGGTGCCTGCATGGCACACATGGTTTCCGTATTCTGCAACACACTGAACAGTGTCACCGAGGATCTGGTGTCAAAGTTGCCGCCGACAAACTCGACCGCTCTTTTTGAGTTTTCCGATTCATCCATTGCGATTAAAATTTTTTTGGCCATGGGATTATCCTCCTGAAACGTTAAAAATTGAGAACTGTCTTCAACCTAACGCCATTTCAAAAAAGTTGCAAGGTTATCACGGTGTCACCGGACAAAACAACGGCGCGCAGGAAGGTTCTCCAGCCAAGACCCAGGACCAGATGAGGGAGGAAGGCTGTCTCCGGTGGTTTTAAGATGGGTGTGCTTCAGCACCGGAAGACTCGGCGGCTTGCCTGATGGCTTCCAGAAGCTGAGTCGTGAGCGCGTGGAGCCTGGAAGGAACCCCGATCATCCTGGCGACAATCAGCAAGGGGCCGCTGAAGTTCTCGATGCTGGTCAATTCCACGCCGCCATTTTTTTCCGCAAAATAAAATTCATGAACCGCGTGAATACCCAGCCGAAAACCCTCCCAGACCACTTTTTCCCCGGGCTTGCAGTGGGTCACTTTCGGTGCGATGCGCAAAGGAAGAATCAGGGGGTTGAGTTCAAAAGAGATGCAGGCCCCTTTGACAAGGGCGTTTCCCGCTTCAAATCGGCATTCCCGGCATACCGGGTTCCACGCTTTCCAGTTTTGAATATCCGCAAACACGTCCCAAACCCTTTGCCGGGGGGCGTTGATCTGAACAACAGCTTTGATGATCATGCCAGGTCTCCCGGCAGAAAGCAGGCCTGCTGAGACAATAATTTTCCCGGGCCTTCTGTTTCTTCGGCAAGGGCATTGCAGATGGCGGTTTCCATGGGGGTCAGGTGAATGGGGATCAGATCCCGAATGCTGTTTTCCCGGCAGATGGCCCTGTTTCTGAGCCCTTCGGCCAGGGGCAGGACGACACCGACGGGCACGGGGGTGATAAAGTGGACCCAGTAGGCGGAAAGCCGGATGGGCACCAGGGGCACCCCGATAATGGTGCGGGACAGCCCCCGGACCCGGGCGTACATTCCCATGAGATCGGCATAACTCAAAATCTGGGGGCCGCCGATGTCAAAGGTCCGACCGGCGGTTTCCGGGGTCTCCAGGCATCCGCAAAGATACGCCAGGACATTTTCCACGGCAATGGGCTGGGATTTGGTGTACACCCACCGGGGACCGAGGAGCACCGGCAGCCGCTCCACCAGGTACCGAATAATTTCAAAAGAGGCCCCGCCGGCCCCGATGATGACCGCGGCCCGCAGCACGGTGGTTTTCACCTTTCCGGCCTGAAGAATCCGGGCCACCTCATGGCGGCTGGCCAGGTGATGGGACAGCCGGTCTCCGGCATCCCCCAGGCCCCCGAGATAAATAATGCGGGAAAGGCCGGCCCGGTCGGCGGCTTCCCTGAAGTTGCGTGCGACGGTGCGGTCTTTTTCCACAAAGGCCCGGGTCTGGCGGATGCTTCTCCCCCCCATGGAGTGCACCAGATAGTAGGCGGTGTCCATACCGTCAAGCGCCGTTGGCAGGGAATCCGGATCAAGAAGGTCCGCGTAAACGATTTCCGGTTCCTGCCGCAGCGGAAGATTCAGGTCCAGGGTTTCGCCGGCCCTTACCAGGCACCGGACCTGATACCCCCTCTCATCCAGCTGATAGAGCAGCCGCTTGCCGATAAACCCGGTGGGGCCGGTGAGAAGAACTTTTTGATGGGCCATGGCGTTCATTCCTTTCATGCTCTCAGGAGATCTTTCATTTTCCAAAGCGCCGAAAAACCCCGTCCTTCTTCCACCGCCATCGGCACATTGATACCGATCCCCCTGCTATAGCAAGGCCGGTATTTTCCGTCAATGTTTTTGAAAAAACCCTATATTCAAACGGCTTCCTGAAGGACTCAATAAAAAAGCCGGGCCTTCCCAGGACTTCAGGAAGATCCGGCTTTTGGTGTTGCCGTTTTATTCAGCGCTTAGTCACACAGCTCAAACAGGCCGGCCGCGCCCATGCCGCCGCCGATGCACATGGACTCCACGCCGTACTTGACGCCCCTGGCCTGCATGTTGGCAAGCAACGTGGCGCAAAGCTTGGCGCCGGTGCAGCCCAAAGGATGGCCCAGGGCAATGGCGCCGCCGTGAATGTTGACCCGGTCCATGTACTTGTCAATCCCCAGCTCCCGGATAGAGTACAGGGCCTGAGAGGCAAAGGCTTCGTTGATCTCCCACAGGCCGATGTCCTCGACCTTCAGACCGGCCTTGTCCAGCAGCTTGGGAATCGCATACCGCGGGCCCACGCCCATCTCGTCGGACCGGCACCCCACCGTGGTGTAGATCTTGAGCTTGGCAATGGGCTTGAGGCCCAGCTCCTTGACCTTGTTTTCGCTCATGATGACGGAAACGGCAGCCCCGTCCGTTGTCTGGGAGGAGTTGCCCGCCGTGACCGAACCGCCGGCCGCAAACACGGGCCGCAGCTTGGCCAGTCCTTCCACGGTGGTGGCCTCCCGGATACCGTCGTCAAAGTCCTGCAGAAAGGTCTCCTTTTTGACGGTGCCGTCGGCCTGCTTCACAAATTTGGTGGCCGGGGTGGGAACGATCTCAGTGTACTGCTTTTCCGCCTTGGCCTTGGAGGCCTTCATCTGGGACTGGTAGGCAAACGCGTCCTGATCTTCTCTGGAAATTTTGTAGCGGTTGGCCACGTTTTCCGCGGTGATGCCCATGGACACGTAGTAGTCGGCCCGCTCGCGAGACCATTCCGGATGAGGGCGGGGCAGGTTGCCGCCCATGGGCACGTAGGTCATGGACTCGACGCCGCCGCCCAGGGTGACGTCCGACCAGCCGGACATGACCCGCAGCGATGCCAGGGCAATGGCTTCCAGGCCGGAAGAGCAGAAACGGTTGACCGTGGCGCCGGACACCTGGTCCGGAAAACCGGCCATCTGGACGGCAATACGGCCGATATTCAGGCCCTGCTCGGCCTCGGGAAAGGAACAGCCCAGCATCAGGTCGTCCACGTCTTTTTTCTCAAGACCCGCGGTTTTTTCCATGGCCGCGTTGATGATAAAGGAAATCAGGTCCTCGGGGCGGGTGTCTTTCAGGGCGCCCCGCCGGTTCTTGCAGCCCGGTGTTCTGACCGATGTAACAATATAAGCGTCTCTCATTTTAAATCCTCCTTAGTTGCGAAGCGGTTTGCCGGTTTTGAGCATGTGTTCGATGCGGGCCATGGTCTTTTCCTGCTTGAGAAATTCGATAAACATGGATCTCTCCAGGTTGAGAATGGCCTGCTCATCCAGCTCGCTGTTGGTCCGGGCGTCGCCGCCGGCAATGACATAAGCAATGTTTTTGGCCAGGTAGGCGTCGTATTCGCTGACATAGCCGCCGTTCTGCATGTTGAAAATTTCCGCGTTGACCATACCCCAGGCCGCCTCGCCCAGCACCTTGAGGGGCTTTTTGGCCGGCGGCGCGTAACCGTCGTCGATCATGCGCAGCACCTCTTTTTTGGCCTCGCCGATCAGGTTGTCCCGGTTGAACACGATTCTGTCGTTGGGCCCCAGAAAACCGTTGGCCCGGGCCTCGGCCGCGGACATGGACACCTTGGCCATGGCAATGGCCATGAAGGTGGGAATGAAGAACTTGGCCAGGTCGGCGTCGGTCACCGGCGCGGGAATGCCGCTGGTCATCTTTTTCCACAGGTTCATGCACCCGGTGCCGGCGGGCAGCACGCCCACCCCGATTTCCACCAGGCCCATGTAAAGCTCTGCATGGGCCACGATCCGGTCGGCGCCCAGGCACACCTCGCAGCCGCCGCCCAGGGCCATGCCGTAGGGTGCCGCCACCACGGGAAAGTGGGAGTAGCGCTCGCGCTGCACGGCCTGCTGCAGGGAATCGATCATTGTGTCAATGCCGTCAAACTCCTTGTTGCCCACAGCGGTCAGGATCTCCTTGAGGTCGGCGCCCGCGGAAAAGGCCCCGGGCATGCCGCCGGCCTGGTTGCCCAGCACCATGCCGGCGCCGTTGGCATCCACATAGTCCATGGCCTCGTGCATGAAGGCGATCAGTTCGGTGTTCAATGCGTTCATCTTGGTGTGAAACTCGCAGCAGAACACGCCGTCACCCAGGTCGATCAGGGAGGCGGACTTGCAGCTTTTGACCTCCCGGCCCTCTCCCTTGAGAATGGCCAGGGAAACCGCCACATCGCTTACCGGCACAGCCTTGTAAGACCCGGAGGCAAAATCATAAAACAGGGTCTGGCCTTTTTCGATCTTATAAAAAGTCTGGTTGCCGTCGGCCAGCATCTTCTTGACCTTTTCCGGAACGGCCAGGCCGTCCTTTTCCATCTTTGCCACGGATTCGGCCACGCCGATGGCATCCCATGTTTCAAAGGGACCCATTTCAAAGTTGTAGCCCCACTTCATGGCATTGTCGATCTCCACGATGGTATCGGAAATCTCCGGCACCCGGTTGGCCGCGTAGATCAGACCGGACGCCACCACCTTCCAGGCGTAGGCCGCGCCCTTGTCCTCGCCGTACACAATGGCCTTCATCTTTTCCGGCAGGGTCTTTTTGGACTTGGCATCGGCAATGCAGGGGAAATCCACGTCACCGGCGGATTCATACTCCAGAGTGGCGGGATTGATCACCAGGCGAAGCTTTTTGCCCTCCGGGCTTCTGTCCGTCTTGTAGAAACCGGCCTTGGTCTTGTTGCCCAGCAGCTTCTTTTCGATCATGGTTGAAACAAAGTCCGGGGTCAGAAAGTCATCTCTGGCCTCGTCGTCGGTCACCAGGTCATAGGTGTTTTTGGCCACATGGCTCATGGTGTCCAGGCCTACCAGGTCGGTGGTCTTGAACATGGCGGTCTTGGGCCGGCCCATGACCGGTCCGAACAGGGCGTCGGCCTCGGAAATGGTCAGTCCCATCTCCAGCATCAGCTGCATGGCCTTGACAATGCCCTGGACCCCGATGCGGTTGCCGATAAAGTTGGGGGTGTCCTTGGCCCACACAATGCCTTTGCCCAGCCGCTTTTCACCGAACGCGGCCATGAAACGGAGTACTTCTTCAGAGGTCTCCTCACCCTTGATAATTTCCAAAAGGTGCATGTACCGCACCGGGTTGAAAAAGTGAGTGCCCAGAAAATGCTGTTTAAAATCGGAACTCAGGCCTTCGGACATGGCCTTGAGGGGAATGCCCGAGGTGTTGGAGGAGATGATGCTGCCCTTTTTTCGCACCGGTTCGATGCGCTTGAACAGCTGCTGCTTGATCTTGAGGTTCTCCACTACCACCTCCACGATCCAGTCGCAGTCGGCCAGCTTGTCGAAATCGTCCTCCAGGTTGCCGATGGAGATCAGGGCCGCGTCCGACGAATGCATCAGGGCCGCGGGCCGGGACATCATAATCGTGTCATACCCGAACTTTACGATGCGGTTCCGTGCCGCGGGATCTTTTTTCTGCTCATCGGTCAGATCAAAGGGAACAATGTCGAGCAGCAGGGTCTCGACGCCCGCGCTGGCCAGCAGCGCGGCGATGCCGCCGCCCATCACGCCGGATCCGATGACAGCGGCTTTTTTAATCTTTCTGCTCATTACACAACCTCCTGTAATATATTTTAGGTTGAACTTGACACCATAGTGAATGAACGCTCATTCATTTTTTGGCGGTGACGCAACTGTTTGTCATAACTTGCCGTATCATTCAAGACTACACCAGTCCAACTGAAAGTACAACCAAAAAAACATTGACGTAAATTCCGCGGCACGGTATAGATAGGAACTTTAAAGCGAGGAGGAGTGGCCGAGCGGTTGAAGGCGGCGGTCTTGAAAACCGTTGAGCGAAAGCTCCGTGGGTTCGAATCCTACCTCCTCCGCCAGCCGTCAAAATGGAGAGATGGCCGAGTCGGTCGAAGGCGCTCGCCTGCTAAGCGAGTGTGTGGTGAAAGCTGCACCGAGGGTTCGAATCCCTCTCTCTCCGCCATCTTTTTCGCGCTTTCCGACCCGCGCCCACACCTGCCCCCGAAAAAATAAGCATTGATCAGACTTTGAAGTCTGTTCTATAATTATTAACGTTTTATCACCACAGTCGATCGACACCAGGGGGTTGCATGACATCCAAAACCGATCCACCGCGGGAACCTTCCGACGAGCTTGAGCTGGACTTTTCCATTGCCGACCTTTCCGATGCCGCCGACATGGCAGAAATGGAGCCGCCGCGGCCAAAGCCAACGGCAAAGGCAAGCGACAATGCGGTAAACCGCTTTATTCAGACAGACCGCCACGGCCGGGACCGGCGGCGCTGGAAACGGTTCACCATTGAGGGCGCCATTGTGATGATTCCCCAGACCGCCTTCTGGCGCATGGGCAAAACCAGTTACATCAAGCTCGGCCCGGTTAAAAACATCAGCATGAAGGGGCTGGCCATTCACTACGTGGAAAAAAACCAGAAACTGCTGGGCAAGGCAGCCACCCTTTCCATCATGTTTCCAGGTGAAGGGATTATTGTGGACAAAATCCCTTTCCGTATTGTGGGCAATGTAAAGGTCGCCGACCTGCCCGACGACAAAGAGGTCCGCAACCTCTGCGTGGCCTTTGAACGGTTGTTGCCCATGCAGAAAATGCAGATGGAAATGTTTATCGACACCTACGGCAACGAGCTGGGTGACTGACCTGGATATTTTTAGCCCTGCAGCCGCCTTTCTCCCAATCTCAGGGGAACCACCACGGCAAGAACGGACAGGGCGACCACGGTCGTAAAAGAGCCGATGATCCAGGCCCACGACTCCGGGCTCAGGGACCGGCCCCGCAGGCCGGCAAAAACCAGCCGGCTGGCCGGACCGGCCTCCAGCACGATCACCGCGATCACATAAAGCGCGCTGGTTGCCATGAACACAAACCCGCCGAAACTGCTCACCGCCTGGGCCGGATTTTCCGAAGAAAAATCGGGATACACCGCGCCGATACCCACGCCCATGGCCACGATAGCCGGCACCATCAGCGATACCGTGACAAGGGAGAGCACCATCATCTCACCGGCCACGTTCAGCAGAAGGTTGGTGACAACGATCAGGGTCATGGTCAGCACAAACAGCGGCACCAGGTAGACGAAAAACTTGATTCGCAGAAAGGTCCGAATGGAGACCGGCGCGCACTGGACGATCCAGAAAGCCGATTTTTCCATGCTCACTGCGGGGAAAGCAAACCGGGCCGTCACCGCGGTCAGCACAAAGGCGGCCAGCCCCATGTTCAGAAAGGCAAAAATGTTCTGCACCCACACCACGGGCATGGGTGATGTTTCCAGGGGCAGCACCTTGAAATTGTAAATATAGATCACCACCAGGGCAGCGATCAGAAACAGCTGGGACCACTGGGACTGGTCCCGGACAAAGGTACGGACCTCCTTTACGAAAAAGGCCCGCGCAGGGGCCGGGAGAAAGGCCGGCCATGACCGGTCCCGATAGATACGGCGGGCCGTATCTTCCGGTGTGACCGGGTCGGCCCATCCGGAGGATGACCTGGAAAATCCCGAAAAATAGACTGCCTCGGCAACAATCAGCATGAACACCACCAGGCTTCCGGCACAGGCGCCGCTCAGCAACAGGTTGAACAACAGGGCGCCGGTGTTGCCGGACAGGGCGGCGGTCACGCCGTCATAGGCCCAGGTGCTGGGCAGCCAGGCCGGGGCCGGGGCGTTAAGGGACCTCAGATACACCAGGGTGGTGGCAAACATCTCCGGATCCACCAGCCGCTCGGGCCGCATCATGCGAAAGGCGACGTACAGCAGAACAAACAGCAAAAGCCCCAGAAACACGAAAATGGTTTTCAACCGGGAGGCGGAGATCAGGTTGACCACAAAGGCAATGCCGGTGGCACTGATGGCCGAGGACGTGACGCACAGCATCAGCAGAAACAAAACCACGGCCAGGTAAAAAAGCGGACCGGCGCTGTAAACAATGCCGTGGGCCAGAAACACCGGCAGCACAAAAAGCACCACCATCCAGGAACTGTCCGCCGTGCTTTCGATCCACCGGGCGAAAAACAGGTGCCGGGCCGCCACCGGCAGGGAGTGCACCAGGTCCAGGTCCCGGGAGAGATAGAGCTTGGACAGGGTGGTAATAATACTGCTGAAAACAAGCAGGGAGAGCATGACCACAAACAGCATGGAAAGCAGTTTGTTTGCCAGAATATCGCCCAGGTCTTCGATGGATTCAAAATAGGTCAGCACCCGGAAGGCGCCGGCAAAGACCCCGGCCCACAGCACCAGTCCCACGGCGCCGAACACCGCCACCCGGGTCTTTCCGGACAGAAAAATCCGGTTTTTAAACGACAGTATCCTGGGCGCCAGCAGGGTTTTGATTGTTTTCAGCACAATTTACCTTCCATATATAGTCTTGTCATTATAGCATACCCCGGCGCTCCTGCTGAAGTCGTTATTTTTTTGCAATCCGGTTCAGTCTTTTGTAAAAAGAAGGTTCGTGATACCCTGTGCGCAATCAGGGATACGGCTTTCAATCGAGGGATAAAAACATGAAAATTACGCCTGATGATATTCGCCACGTGGCAAAACTGGCACGGCTGGATATCGCGGAGACCGACATCAACGCCTTTGTCTCCCAGATCGGTGAAATCCTGGACTATGTAGACACGTTGAACCAGGTGGCCACGGAGAACGTGGAGCCCATGGCCCACGCCATTTCGCTGACCAACGCCTTTCGCGAGGACACGGTCCGGGAAGCGGGGCCTGTGGAAAAAATTCTCAACAACGCGCCGGCAGCCGCGGATAATATGTTTTGCGTGCCCAAAATCATAGAATAACGGCAAAATAAAAGCAAAAGACACAAACAGACATGGAACCTTACGCATTAACCATACATGAGGCCCGGCAACTGCTGGACAAAAAAGAGATCTCTTCCGTTGAGCTGACCCGGTCGGTGTTTGACCGCATCGAACGGGTGGAGCCAAAAGTGGGGGCCTACATTACCCTGGCCCGGGAGTCTGCCCTGTCCGCTGCCGCTGCCGCGGACACGCGCCTTCAGAGCGGCGGCATCGCGCCCCTTACCGGCATTCCGCTTGCCGTCAAGGACCTTATCTGCACCACCGGTCTTCGCACCACCTGCGCCTCCCGCATGCTGGAAACCTTTATGCCCCCCTATGACGCCACGGTGATTGAAAAGCTTAAAACTCAGGGGGCCGTGATCACGGGCAAGGTGAACATGGACGAGTTTGCCATGGGATCATCCACCGAGCATTCGGCCCTGGGGTCCACCAAAAACCCCTGGAACCTGGCCTGCATTCCCGGCGGCTCTTCCGGCGGGTCGGCCGCGTCCGTGGCCGCGGACATGTGCCTTGGCTCTCTGGGGTCGGACACGGGCGGCTCCATCCGCCAGCCCGCCTCCCACTGCGGCGTGGTGGGCATCAAACCCACCTACGGCCGGGTCTCCCGGTACGGCCTGGTGGCCTTTGCCTCCTCTCTGGACCAGATCGGGGTCCTGGCCAAGGATGTGACCGACAGCGCCCTGCTGCTTTCGGCCATCTCCGGCCACGATCCCAGCGACTCCACCTCGGTGCCCAGGGAGGTACCGGACTACGCGGCCTCCTGCGAAAAAGGGCTTTCCGGCCTCACTATCGGCGTGTGCCGGGAGTACATCAATGCCGAGGGCCTGGATCCCGAGGTGGCCGATACCGTGAACCGGTCCATCGAACACATGAAAGCACAGGGCGCCGCCTGCGTGGAGGTCTCCCTGCCCCATGCTCAATACGCGGTGGCCGCCTATTATGTCATTGCCCCGGCCGAGGCCAGCTCCAACCTGGCCCGGTACGACGGGGTCAAGTACGGGTTCCGCGATCCTGAAGCCGACAGCCTGCTGGAGATGTACGCCCGCACCCGGTCACGGGGGTTTGGCAAGGAGGTCCAGCGACGGATCATTATCGGCACCTACTGTCTCTCCTCCGGTTATTACGACGCCTACTATCGAAAGGCCTCCCAGGTGCGATCCCTGATCGCCGATGATTTTAAAAAAGCGTTTGAAACCTGCGACGTGATCGTGTCGCCGGTGGCCCCCACCCCGGCCTTTGAACTGGGCGCCAAGACCGAAGACCCGCTGACCATGTACCTGTCCGACATCTTTACCCTTTCGGCCAACCTCGCCGGCGTGCCCGGCATGTCGGTGCCCGGCGGGTTTTCCAGCACCGGCCTGCCCATCGGCGTACAGCTCATCGCCGGCCATTTTAACGAACCGGCCCTGGTGCGGTGCGCCTGGAACCTGGAGCAGGCCGTAAACATCGCGAACAAAAAGCCGGCCTTATAATAAGGAGAAGAAATCATGACAACCGTAATGCCCGAGGGCGATCGTATCAAGAAAGCGGTGGCATGGGTTGATGAACAGCGGCGGGAACACCCGGAAAAACCGCCCCTGGCCATTGCCGGTGAGGCCACGCTCATGTTTGACCTCTCTCCCCTGGAAGCCGACTTTCTGGAAAAATTTGCCTGCGGCAAGGCCGGCGGCTGCTGACACAAATATTTCAGGCTGCCTGCGTATCGCATGACACTTTTCGGACGAGGAAACGACACATGGCCGTGATTCGGATTCTTCCGGAACACCTTTCCAACAAGATCGCTGCCGGCGAGGTGGTGGAACGGCCCGCCTCGGTGGTCAAGGAGCTGGTGGAAAACGCCATCGACGCCGGAGCCTCGGCCATCTTCGTGGAAATCCAGAACGGGGGCCGCTCCCTGGTCCGGGTAACCGACAACGGGGCGGGCATGGGCAAAGACGACGCCCTGCTCTGCCTGGAGCGGTACGCCACCAGCAAAATCGCCGACGAAAAAAGCCTGTTTGCCATCTCCACCCTGGGGTTCCGGGGAGAGGCCATTCCCAGCATTGCCTCGGTATCCGAGTTCGTTCTGACCACCCGGCCGGCCGATGCCGATGCCGGCACCCGCATTCGGGTCTCCGGCGGCACCATCACCGACGTGGCCGACACAGGCGCGCCCCCGGGCACCACAGTGGAGGTGGGCCGCCTCTTTTTCAACACCCCGGCCCGGCGCAAGTTTCTAAAGGCCGTGGCCACGGAAACCGGCCACATTGCCGACACCCTGGCCGCCTTTGCCCTGTGCCGGCCCGACATTCACTTCAAGCTGGTCCAGGACGGCCGGACCGTGAAAAACTGGCCCCGAACCGCCGATCCCCTGGAACGGATCACGGACGTGCTGGGCAGCCAGACCCGGGGCCACATGGCGCCGATTTCCTGTGCTGACGACACGGTTACCATATCCGGCTGGACCTCCTCTCCGGCGGTGACGCGCAGCACCTCCCAGAAGATTCACCTGTTTGTAAACGGCCGGATCGTAAAAGACCGGGGCCTTCAGTACGCCCTGTTTGAAGGCTACAGGGGGCGGCTGGTCAAAGGCGCCTTTCCCGTGGCCGCCATCTTTATCAACATTCCCTTTGACCGGGTGGATGTCAATGTTCACCCCACCAAAAACGAGGTGCGGTTTGCCGACCAGCGCCGGGTCTACCAGGCCCTGAAAACCGCGGTGGCCGGTGCCTGGGCCATAAACGCAGCCCCACCCTGGAGCGACGGACAAAAGCCATCCCGGCCGGCGCCGGCTTTTTCTTTGCCGGGCGTCAGGCCCGCGCCCAAAGTCAGCGAGTCTGTGTTTCAATATGCCACACCCCTTCCCCTGCCCTCCTTTGCGAATGCGGGGGATGAACCGCCGGCCCCGGCCAGGCCCCGGCTTTCCGGGGATGCAGAGCCCCGGCCGCTCGAAACGCCCGTTTCTTCGGACGGTCATCAGTCGTTTTTCCGCTTTTCCGACCTGGCCGTGGTGGGACAGGTGTTTAACACCTATATTGTCTGCCAGGCCGACGCCCAGGTGGTGCTGATCGACCAGCACGCGGCCCATGAACGCATCCTGTTTGAAGCCTTGAAGCAGCGGGGCCAAAACCGCCCGCTCCCCGGCCAGAACCTGCTGGTGCCGGAAACCGTGGAACTGACCCACAAAAGCGCGGCCGCCATTGAGCCCCTGCTGGACGCCTTTGCCGCCATGGGCCTTGAGATCGAGCCCTTTGGCCCCACCGCCTTTGTAATCAAGGCCGTGCCCGCCGTCCTGGCCGACACGGCCGTTGGCCCCATGGTGGCCGAAATCGCGGAAAAGCAGGCAGACACCGGGTTTGCCCCGGACCCCGACACCCTCACCAACGACGTGCTGCACGTGATGGCCTGCCACGCCGCCATCCGCGCCCACCAGCGGCTTTCCGAGGCGGAAATAAAGGCCCTGCTGGCCCGGCTGGACGGCTGCGACAACCCCAGGCACTGCCCCCACGGCCGGCCCACCGCGATTTTCTGGTCCACAAGTGAGATTGAAAAGGCTTTCAAGCGCATTGTCTGACCGGAATTTCTCATTGGATTTTCGACATGGACAAATCGTTTTCTAAAACACAAACCGGCTTAAGGCGTCATTGCGAGCGAAGCGAAGCAATCTTTACCGGGATGCGTGTGCCACAAGATTGCTTCGTCGCTCCACTCCTCGCAATGACGTGTTGTTTCAACTCAAAAAAACCGTTTTGATTGAGGAGACACCATGCCGAAAAAAACCATGAAACCCTACTGGATGGCCGGCCTTCTGATGGCCGGCCTGTTTGCCGTGCTGCTGGGCATGCGCTTCGGCCTTTTTTCCGGCCTGATGAACCCCTCCCTGCCCGGCGCCGCCCACCTGGCCGACCAGGTGCTGCCGGAGCAGGACACGTGGATGAGTATCCTGCAGAACGACAAAAAAATCGGCTATTCCCACTCCCGGTTGTTTAAAACAGCAGACGGCTACGCGGTTGCTGAAACCGTTTTTTTAAACATCACGGCCATGGGCATGCGCCACGCTGTCAAACTGAACACCTCCGCCGTGCTTCACCCGGACCTGACCGTGGACACGTTTTCTTTTAAGATGGATTCGGGCCGGCTCTCCTTTTCCGCCCAGGGACGGGTGGCGGATGGGCGGGCTGTTGTCAACACCACGGCCGACGGCAAGACCCAGTCCTTTGAAATCCCCCTGCAGGAGGCCCCCTACCTGCCGTCTGGTGTTCTTCACGCCGTCACCAACTCCAGCATGGCACCGGGCGAATCCATGACCTTTTCCATGTTCGACCCATCCATCATGGCCACCACACCGGTCACGGTCACGGTTGTGGGAAAAGAGACCATCACGGTGTTGGGTGTTGACCGGATTACCACAAAAATTCACATGCGAATGAAGCAGGCCGAACAATTTGCCTGGCTCAGCGAGGACGGTGAGGTGGTAAAAGAGTCCGGCCTCATGGGGCTGACCCTTGTAAAGGCGGAAAAATACGATGCCATCGCCGGCCTGTCCGAAGATGCAGCGGACCTGGTGGAGCTGGTGGCCGTGGATGCCGGGGTCCGGTTTGACAATCCTTCGGCCCTTAAATGGCTGGCAGTGGAAATCAGCGGCATCGACATCAATCCGGACCGGCTCTCTTCGGTCCGCCAGTCGTTTGACGAACAGGTGCTGACCATCACAAAAGAGTCGCTTTACGGCCGGGGGGACCGGGTTCCGGCCGGCCGGCTGGCGCCCTTTCTGCTGGCAGACCCCTTTGTCCAGTCCGATGATCCGGCCATCAGAGAGCTTGCGGCGCGCATCACAAAAGACCACAGCGAACCGGTCAAAAAAGCACAGGCCCTGATCGACTGGGTCTACACCGAAATTGAAAAACGGCCGGTGGTGTCCCTGCCCAACGCCCTTTCCACCCTTCGCACCCGGCAGGGCGACTGCAACGAACACGCCGTGCTCCTGGCGGCCCTGGCACGAGCCGCGGGCATTCCCGCCGGTATTGAAACCGGGCTGGTCTACCTGGACGGAAAATTCTTCTACCACGCCTGGAACTCGCTTTATGTGGGGAAATGGATCACCGCGGACGCGACTTTCGGCCAGTTTCCGGCTGACGTCACCCATATCCGCCTGGCCGGCGGCACCGGCGAAGGACTGCTGGACCTGATGGGCATCATCGGCAAAATTCAACTGAAGGTCGTTGCGTTTGAACCGGCGGGGTCGCAGCAATAGGCAATAGGGGGCATATGGCTGTGAATCCGACAGGCGCCTTGACTACTGGACCCTCAATCGAGATCTTCTTATGAACTCAGCACTGTTTTTTTGGGCAGCTTCGGCATTCTCCGCGGTTTGTTTCGCGGCGCATGTATTCGCCGGTGGCAAGATGTTCGTCGCACCGCTTATGCAGAATACGACCATCGACCCAACGATAAAATCCCTCAGCTATGTTTCCTGGCACTGTGTGTCTTTGTTGTTTGCCTCTTTTGCTGTGACCTTCGCATTTGTTGCCTTGAAGCCGCAAAACGTATCGTTAGCGGCAGTCGCCTCATTAATGAGTGGTGCGACAACTATTATGATTTTTGCAATGGCGCTGCGAGGGCACAACGTGATGTTAAAATTGCCGGCAGTTTACTTTTTTGGCCTGATCGCGTTGTTGGGCTCAATAGGGCTAATCATCAAATGACGCTTCACGACAGCCAGCACGAGACTCGCGACAAACTGCTTGTCTTTATTAACGAAAATACTGCGGATGGCCAGTTCCCCTATCGTCCCCACACCGTGAACGATAGCAGAGGCGCCTCGCGCCTGTGCTATCAGGCGGCTTTTAAAATTCAATGCAAGAATTTAATTTAGACAAAAAGTTCAAACGCTTAATGAAAGGCTGCTTAGTTGTCTTTGTGGCTTTTCTATTTTTAGGGCTTGCCCTCCCCTTTTTTCCAGGCGATGGGAAAGGAAGTACTGAGGGTGCATTGATTCTATCAATAATTTGTACGATTGTTTTTGGCTTTTTCACAATTCTGATCTGGCGAACGTTAAAAAAATTGCCCTGTGTTGACATAATTGTTGATAATGATGGGCTATGGTACAAACACAAACAAAAAAAAGATGGTCTTGTGCCATGGAAAAAAATTGGCAAAATTAAAGAACGCTTATATCTGCAATGCCTGGACATACTGGATTCAGATGGGCGTAAACTTATCAGAATAGAATATCAACTAAATAATTTTGAGGTATTAAGAAACATATTAAACGATAAGCTTTCTGATTGGCTCCCAAAGAGTCAGCAAAGTTCTTTTTCAAAAAATGTTTTGTATCATTTTTTTTATGGTGCTTGCATTATAGGCTTTTCTTGGTTAGGTCTTTATGTCGGGAGACATAGCAACCCCTGGTTTGGCTATATAGGAATGGGCATCCTTGTTATAATAATCCTCTATGAATACCTTGCAACTGCCTACCGCCTTGATCTTATCGACAACGGTCTATTGATAGTTTATCCAACAAGCAAAAAAACCATTGCTTACTCAGATATTTCAAGCATTAAAATGGCTGACACCTTTCAAAAAGGTGCAAGATTTCCGGAG
Organism: Desulfosudis oleivorans Hxd3; assembly: GCF_000018405.1. Classification (NCBI taxonomy): domain Bacteria; kingdom Pseudomonadati; phylum Thermodesulfobacteriota; class Desulfobacteria; order Desulfobacterales; family Desulfosudaceae; genus Desulfosudis; species Desulfosudis oleivorans. Next base: position 159,903 of record NC_009943.1, on the reverse strand, counting down.
GTATGGGTTACAGTAAAAAACGGCAGCAAACCATACAAATTGAAGCAACTTGGTGTTGATGCAAACAGTTTGTTTATAACCTTAAAAAAAGCTAAGGAGCTAAAAGCATAGCGCCTTCTGATCAATTTTTGCACCCGGCAGGATTGAAAGGGTAATCAGGACAAGAGGCTTTATGATGATCGCCTGGATCAACTTTTTTTCTCTGATTTTTGTCTCTCTGATCTTCATGGTCCTCTACGTGCGCAGTGTCAGTCCGGCCGCGCAGGAAAAGATCATCGGTCCCGGGGCATACCGCCGGTGCTACCATCTCCGGGTCGCTGCCTCTGTGGCCGAACTGCTCGTAGTGGCCTGCTTCGCCATCTACTGCTTCTTCCCTCTGCCCACGCCGCTGCCGGACAGGTTCCCGTGGCCATGGTGGTTTTCAGTTGTGGTGGCCGGCATCATCGGGGTCCCGGCCCTGGCCCTGATGCTGATCGGCCTGCGCGATGCCGGAGAAGAGGCCCTGCGTCCCAAAAAGGAACAGGCCCTGTTCAAAGGCATATACCGCAGGCTTCGACACCCGCAGGCAGCAGGAGAGGTCTGGCTCTTCCCGGTCATCGCCATTCTGCTGCACTCGCCGTTTCTTGCGCTGTTCTCCCTGGTCTTCTTTCCAATCTTTCTTGTCCTCTGCTATGCGGAAGAACAGGATTTGCTGCTGCGCCACGGGGAGACGTATGCCGAATACTGCCGGAACACCGGGGCGTTCTGGCCCCGGCGGCACCGGTGAAGGACTGCTGGACCTGATGGGCATCATCGGCAAGATTCAACTGAACGTGGTGAAATTTGAACCAGCAGGGCCGGTACAATAACATCGTTAATGATGCTGGCCGGCTTTTATTCTTTTTTCTTGCAAACACATGGCTGGTCGGATAATAAACAGGTGTCGAGACACTACGCGGAATCACAACAGCCACGTTACACGCGCTTTTGGCATCCATCTTTTGTCAATAAAACCAGGGGGGCAAACCATGAAAATACCCATTCGTTTCCAAAGCACCCGCCGATCAGGCCAGCCGTTTTACAGACATCATTTTATTCTGTTTCTGCTTGCTGCCGTGATAATGACGCTGGCGCCGCCGGCGGGCCATGCCGCCAACATTCCGTTAAACCCCGGCGGCATTTACTCTGCCAGGGCCGATGACGGCAGTAAAATTTATCTGTATCGCTACGCGCCATACACAACAGGCAAGCCGCAGTTTCGCACCGGTGGAACGCCGGTGCTTATCTTTACCGGCATCTGCATGAACATGAACCAGTATCTTTCCTGCACGCCTCCCGGTATGGAGGATGTCTACGACGACGTCTATGTGCCGCCGGTTTCCAGCGCGCCGGCATGGGCCTTGAACGCGGATAAAACAGACTACGACCCGTATATCAAGGCCGACAGAATGCGCTACTACAGTTTGGCGCACTTTCTCTGGCTCCAGGGATTTGACGCGTGGTTCGCCAATTACAGGGGGGCGGGCCATGACCCGGTTGCCAGTGATGGAACCAACCCCAACGGCATTACAACGCTTGACACATGGGCTACCCAGGACGTGCCGGCGGCCATCGCCAGGGTAAAGGCCATCACCGGAAAAAGAATGTTCATTGGCGGCCACAGCACCGGGGGTCTGGTGTCCTATGAATACCTGCAGGGCGCCTACATGGACTACGGCAGATGGTCCTGGTGGAAAGAGGCCTATTACAAAACCTGTTATGCGTTCGGATACATGCCCCATGTCAAATCCAGCGCAACCCTTGCCGCAACCAGAAACGCCGACGTCAAAGGATTTATCGGGCTTGACCCGGCCGGTGTGCCCTGGCTGCCCGCGGATGTTCTGGACCGGCCCCTGTTCTGGGGCCTGGTGGGCTCACGGTTGTACCTGCCGCTGGATGCCATGTCAGAGTATTTAATTCAACTGCTTCCGGATAAGACCCTGCTTGTCGGCGTGATGGACACCTTCCTGGGCCTGATCAACGACTTTGCGGGCAGCGACGGTGCGCTGGGAGAATTGCTTGCTTACCTGAATTTCTGGAAGGTTGATGACATGGACCCCTGCATGGAGGACTGGATGCTGCGGTACAGCATCGGCGGCGCCACCATTCGCGGATTCGGCCAGTACATGGACATGGGCCTGCACTATACCCTTCGAGAGCATTATAAAAATGGAGCGGAAAATTATCTGACCACATTTGAGGGTCCCACACCCGATCCCGTCAGGGACGGATACTACTACTACGACGCAAACGTCTCGCGCATGACCGTGCCGCTGATTGTTTTCTCCTCGTCCACGGGTGCCCTGGTGGCCCCGGAAGAGACGGACCTGTTTATCATTTCAAAAAAGACCCCCACCGCCTACGATAAATGGTATGTGGTCAACGGCACCGCCCATGTGGACGTGGCCATGGGAAACCGTCTGCCCACCGCGGTGTTTCCGAATCTGAGCAACTGGTTAAAAGCGGTGGACGCCCTGCCGGCCAACCCGCCGAACACCGACACGCCGGCTTCGCGCAACGACATTTAGCCTGAATGCTCTTGAAATATCCGGGTTAGAAAACCGGGCCGACAAAAACAGGTTTTACCCAAACAAAAGAAGGCGTCCCGTTCATGCGGGACGCCTTCTTTTGGTCCTTTTCCTGATGCCAAAAAAGTACACGGAAAAAAGTATTGAAAATAGGGCTCTTGATGTTTTTTGCTGTATTTTCAACAGCGGCCACTGGCAGCATCAACTGCGGTAGGGCTGGCCATGCGGGTTCTTTATGAAAGGCCGAACAGAGCTGCTGCGGTGCCTCCCAGCAGGGCGGCTTTGGCAACGCTGTCCAGGCCGGCGGCATCAATCTCTTTAAAATAGCGGGAGGGCGGCAGCAGGGGAAAGTCGGAGCCGAACATCACCCTGTTGTTACCGGCCAGCTGGCAGGCAATGGCGTAGACCGCCGGATCGTAAAGGTAGGGAGAGGCGGCGGTATCAAACCAGAGGTTTTTCAGCACACCTTTGGCCTCGCGCTTGAGCAGGTTGAAAAAGAAGATGCCCCCGCCCCAGTGGGCCAGCACAATGCGGTTTTCGGGAAAGGTTTTGGCCAGGTTGTACATCTGAAGGGCCGATATCGGTGTTTTGCCCGGATACACGTGGCCCACCGGCTCGTTGGTGTGAATCAGCACCGGTTTGTTTCTGCTGCGGCAGAGCTCCATGATGGGGGCCAGATGCTTTAAGGCCTCATCGTCGATGCCGGACAGGTAGCAGGCCAGCTCGCCCACGCCGTAAAGCCCGGCATCCAGGCACCGTTCCACTTCCAGGGGCGCGGCCGGGGTGTAAATATCCACGCAGCAGAGCCCGGCCAGCCGGGTTGGATACCGCTGCTGGGACTCAATAATGTAGTCGTTGTGAGCGCGGATCAGGTCGGGGTTTTGCCAGGGGAACCCGAAGGTGACCGCCATATCCAGGCCCTCCCGGTCCAGGCAGTCCACCAGGTCGCCGGCACCGGCCAGCTGGGACTTGTCTGATTCATACAACAGCTTGAAGGCCCCTTCGCTGTCAAAAAAGGGATTGCGGTCGCTTCGCACCGCGTCGGGAAAAATATGGGTGTGGGCGTCGATGATCATGGATCGCTCCTGTTGTCTGTTACACATTAAATCGAATATTCACGATATCGCCGTCGGCCATCTCGTAGGTTTTGCCCTCCAGCCGCACCGTGCCCTGCTTTCTGGCCTCCGCGTAGCTGCCGGCCGCCATCAGGGCGTCGTAGGCCACCACCTCGGCCCGAATAAACCCTTTCTGCATGTCCGAATGAATGGTACCGGCCGCCTCCGGGGCTAGTGCCCCTTTCTTAATGGTCCAGGCCCGCACCTCATCCTCGCCCACGGTGAAAAAAGAGATCAGCCCCAGCATGGCATAAGACCGGCGCAGGGCCCGGTGAATGGCGGGCTCGTCAATGCCGAACTCCTTTAAAAATTCGGCGGCCTCGTCATCGGACATGCGGGAAATCTCATGCTCCAGCTTTCCCCGCACCACCATCAGGTCTATTCCCCCGGGCGGCGGGCCGGCGGGCAGGGCCGTGTCATCCTCGTCGTTGTTGATCAGCACCAGCACCGGTTTGGCTGACAGAAGGGAAAAACCCCGCAGCAGGGGCGCGGTGGCAATCTCGGGCTGGGTGCGCACCGGGGTGCCGTTTTCAATCATCTGTTTGACCTGGTCCAGCAGGGCCATCTCCTGGGCATCGGCCTTTTTGCCCCGCTTGGCGTCGGCGGCAATGCGCTCCAGCCGCTTTTCAATTACCACAAAGTCAGACAGCATCAGGTCTTCATCCATTGCGGCGATATCTTTATACGGCGACGGGTCCGGCATGCCGGGAACCGGAAAGTTTCGCACCACCTGGATCAGGGCGTCGCAGTCGGCCACGGCCTTTAACTGAAGGTCCTTGTCTCCGGCGGTCCGGCCCAGGCAATATTCGATCTGGGCGTAGATGGTTTTGCGCGGGCTGTACATGGCAGACAGCACGTCCACCCGGGGGTCGGGCACGTAAATGGCCGCGATGCGAAGATCACCCTTGTGGCCGCTGTCCGGGTCGCTTTTTGTCAGTGCCTCAAAAAGGGTCTTTTTGCCGGCCCCGGGTTTTCCGATCAGTCCCAGTTTCATGTGTAATCAACCTGCCTGTTTTGACTGTTTTTTCCATGGTACTGGCCCGCGCGCGGGCGGGCCGTAAAGCGCCACTATAGCACAGTTCGCCATGGGACCCAACGGGCTTTTCCGGGTAAACAGGGGATACCGCGTTGCGGCCGGGTGGAAGAAAACCGGAACGCTGGAAAAACTAAGGGGAGACGTCGGCCGTGTTGCCGGCGTCGTCAGCAGGCGGGGAACTTGCGGCATTGCACCGCTTGACCAGGGTGAGCCGGTTGCCCTTTTCATTATACCGGCACTCGGACGCATAGCGCTGCATGATGATGATGCCCCGGCCGTGCTCGGCTTCCGGAGAGGGCGTACGATCCAGTGCGGTGCGCCAGTCAAACCCGTCACCCTCATCCTCGACCTCCATGGTCAGCAGGCCGTTTTCAAACCCCAGCACATACCGGACTCTTTTTTGCGCGTCGCAGCGGTTGCCGTGCTTAACCGCGTTGGTCAGGGCCTCGCGCATCACCAGGCAGACGGAAAACGCCTCGCCTGACAGCCCCTGCCGATCAAGAAAGATACGGGTTTCGGCCTCGGCCCGGTTGATGGCGTCCATGTCGGAAAAAAACCGAATTCGAAGCCTGCGGCTTTCATGAACCACGGACAGGGGTTTTGCTTCGGACATTAATAAACCGCCTTGGGTAAACGCACCGTCTGTAAAAAGTGTTTTCTCTGAATATTTTACAGGCTCCGCCGAAACGGGATGAACGAACCTGGATATTTCATGAAAGACTCGGGCTAAAGGGTGGACTGCGAATAACGGAAATCTCAGACCTGAATACCCAGCACGATAACGTCGTCCTCAATCGCAACAGACTCGGGTTTGAGCTTTTCGGCAATGCGCTGGGGCGCGCTGGTAATGGGCTGGTCGGCCACGGCAGCGCAGGCAGCCAGCAGCTTTTCCGACCCTTCGGGCCAGGAAATCTTCTGCTGGACCGACTCGATCAGGCCGTCGGAATAGATGTAGAAACGGTCCCCTGGCTTGACCTTCATGGCCTCCCGGCCGAATGAGACATCCTCGAAACTGCCCATCACGTCACCCTGAAGATGAATAAAGGAGGGCTCGCCCTTGGCCGGGAGATACACCACCGGCGGATGGCCGGCGCTGATGATGGTGAGGTTCTTGGTCTTCCGGTTCAGGCAGGCGTAGCAGGAGGTGAGAAACTTGTCTTCCGGCAGAATCTTCACCAGCACATCATTGATCAGCTTCATGCTTTCACTGGGCCGGTAAATGGGGGTGCAGTTCTGCTTGAGCAGGGCCTTGACCGATGAGATCAGATAGCTGGTCTTGATATCGTGGCCGGAAAAGTCGGCCACGAAATAACCGTAAATATCGTCCGAAATGGGCAGCACGTCGTAAAAATCGCCGCCGGCCTCTTCCAGGGCGCAATAATAAACCCCGAACCCGGCGCCGGGTTGATTGTCCGGCGTAGTCAGCATGGCGGTCTGGGCCTCGGTGATCTGGCGCAGCTTGTCGGCCTGGTTGGAAATCAGGGAGCTGGTGGCAATGGAAAGTTTCAGGTGGAGCCGCACCCGGGCCAGCACCTCCAGGGGGTGAAACGGCTTGGTGATATAATCCACGGCGCCGAGTTCAAATCCGGTGAGCTTGGATTCCAGCTCGATGACGCCGGAAAGAAAGAGCACGGGAATACCGCCGGTTGCCGGGTCGTTTTTCAGCTGCCGGATCACCTCGAACCCGTCTTCTCCGGGCATTTTTACATCCAGAAGAATGATATCCGGCTTTTCCGTCTGTGCCAGCTGCCGGGCCGTGGGGCCGTCTACCGCTGTGATGGTTTTGTACCCGTGGTTTTCCAGGGTGGTGGACAGAAGCTTCAGGTTCAACAGGTTGTCGTCAACCACAAGAATCGTAAACAGCTGCTGCATAATGGTCCGCTCCCCTTGCTTGCCACTGTTATGCGTTGCGCGCCGGTTTTATCACGGCGCGGCATCTTTGTGCCGAACATCTCTGGCAATCGCCTCGACCATGTCGCGAACATGCGAAAGCGTCTCCCGGGCCTGGCCCAGGTCGTTGGACTTGGCCTGCGTTTCCGCTTTTTTGGCCGCATCAAACAGGTCAAAAAACCCCAGGTTGCCGGCAGCCCCCTTCAATGAGTGGGCCGCGTCCCCCGCTGTTGCGGCATCCTGGTTTTCAATCGCCTCCGTCATGCGAACCACGTCGCTCCGGGAAACATCAATAAACACATCAACGATTTCCAGAAACTCCTCGGTGGTAAAGCCCTGACTGGCGGCAAGTGAATCTATGTCCATAAAGCGATCACGGTTTTTCTGTGTTTAAACAACGGTATTATGGTAAGGAAAAAACCGGGCAAAAGCAAGAAAAACCCTGCCTGCTTAAAAGGAGGCGGCTTTTCAGGCCCGTGCGGCACCGGCAGGTTCCGGCGAAACCGGGTTGTCAGGCCGAGGGATCGATGCCGGACTGGCGGACGATTTTTTCCTTGAGCGTGCCGTAGGCCACCATGGCCGCAAGCGCGCGCACGGCCCGTTCCGGACCCTGGTAAAAGGGAACGCCCAGGGCCGAAAGCGACTGGACGGCAGTTTCAGACCGGCCCTGGTAGGAAAAGCAGAATACCGGCTTGCCGGACCGCTTGATGAGTCCCTGCATCTGGGCGGAAATGTGTTGCGACACCTCGTCCATCTTGGCGTCCAGTTCAGCGGCCGGTACGCCCATCTGCAGGAGCACCCGCTTGATCATGTCCGCGGGCGTATAATAATAGAACATCAGGGCGTCGCAACCGGGATCTTCCAGCAGGACGCCGGGAATGTCGGCGAAAAACTGGGTCATGTCCTTGGTAAAGGTCAGGTCAATGGGATTTTTCACGCTGCCCGTGGCCGGCACCAGGGCTTTGAGCTTTTCAGCGGTTTTCGCCGAGGGTTCGGGCAGCACAAGCCCGGACCGGCCGCAGGCATCAGCGGCAACGGCCCCGGGGCCGCCGGAGTGGGTCTGAATAAAGACCCGGTTGGCCGCGGGCTGGGGCAGATGGCCGAACGCCATGCAGCAGTCAAACAGCTCGGTGATGGACGAAACCCGGATCACGCCGCTCTGCCGGAAGATGCCCGAATAGAGGTCATCGGGTCCGGACATGGACCCGGTGTGGGAAAGGGCCGCCTTGCGGCCGGTTTCCGATCCGCCCACGTAAAGCGCCACGATGGGTTTGTGGGGAACGATCTTTCGCGCCGTTTCAACAAACTTGCGGCCCCGGCGAATGGCCTCCACGTAAAGAGCGATAACCTTTGTGTCCGGGCAGGCCCCCAGGAACTCCAGGCAGTCCACCAGGTCGGTATTGACCTCGTTGCCGATGCTGAAGGCCGTGGAAAAGCCCAGGTGAAGCTGGTCCAGGTAGGCAAACATCTGGGTCACGAAACTGCCGCTTTGTGAGACCAGGCCGATAAACCCCGGCTTTCCGTAATACCGGTGGGGCGTGGTGTTGAGCCGGGCATGGGCGTTGGTGACGCCCAGGCAGTTGGGGCCGATGATGCTGATGCCGTATTTACCGGCAATGGCGGCCAGCTCTTTTTCCCGCTCGGCCCCTTCCGGTCCCACCTCCTTGAAACCACCGGACACCACGATGGCGTTGCGAATGCCCTTTTTCCCGCAGGCCTCCATCGTCTCGCACACGATTCGGGTGGGCAGCACGATCACGGCCAGGTCCGGGGCCTCGGGCAGGGACTCAACACTGTCAAAGGCGGTCAGGCCCTGCACCTCTTTTTCCTTGAGATGAACCGGATAGATTTTTCCGGGAAAATCAAACGCCATCATGGCCCGCAGAATGATGGTGCCCATGGAGGAGTGGTTATTGGAAGCCCCGAAAATAGCGACAGATTTCGGGTGGGTCATGCCATAGAGCCGGTGGGCTTCAATCGGGTCGGTCATATCTGCTCCTTTGACCGGTGTTTGGTCAAACATCCGGATTTAAAACAATCAGTGCGTCCACGGCCTTGACGCGGCCGTCGGCGGACACCAGCACCGGGTTGATGTCGATCTCCGACACCGCGTCCCAGTCCAGGCCGATCCGGCCCGCGCCGATCACGCAGCGGTAAAGGGCGTCCCGGTCGGCCGGGGCCTCGCCACGAAATGCATCCAGAAGTTTCGCGGCCTTTAAGCTGCCGGCCATCTCTGCAACCTCAATGGGGTCCACCGGCGCCATGCGAAAAACAGCGTCCTTAAAAATTTCGGTCATCACGCCGCCCAGGCCCAGCATCACGCAGGGGCCGAACTGGGGGTCCCGGTTCATGCCCACCACCAGCTCCCGCTTTCCCGACACCATCTCAGACACCAGCATGCCGTCCGCCTCAGAAGTAAGCCGGGAAGAGATGCGGTCAAACGCGCTTCGAACCGCCTTCTCGTCGGCCAGCCCCAGTTCCACCAGGCCGGTGTCGCTCTTGTGCATCAACGACGGGGAACAGGCCTTCAGCACCACGGGATAGCCCAGTTCCCCGGCCGCGGCCACTGCCTCGTCCGGGGTTTTTGCCAGAACTTCCCGCGTGACAGGCACGCCATAGGCTGCCAGCACCTGTTTGGCCTCATATTCGGAAAGGGCCAGGCGGCCCTGTGCCACGGCCGCCTGAAGAATTTTTTCTGCTTCTTCCTTCTGTTTCATCTGCATCTCCTGATAAAAAACCGCCCGGCATTGATGATGGTTGACAACGGCGCCGGGCATGACGCGAAAGGCTTTTATACAATCGTATAAAGCCCGTGTCAATCGCAGCGGTTTGACCGCATGGCTGCAACAACGGCTCTGTGGTTATTTCTTCAAAGTGGCGGCGCCGGCCTGAAATTTTGCCGTGATTTGCCGGGTCAGGTCGGCAATCTCTTTTAAAATGGCGGCGGTGTCGGACAGCCCCTCCTGCTCGGCCTGGTCGATCCACTGGGTGTAGGTGTCGCCGTGGCTTTCGTTGTGCCGCAGCCAGTAGTCAAACAGCTTGACCAGTTTTTCTTTGGTCGACATCTCACCGCCGCCGGCGTGGGTATGATGGTGATCGTGGTGGTGGCCGTGGTCGTGGCCATGGGAGTGATCGTGGGAATCGTGATGATGACTCATGGTGTTGCTCCTTGTGGTTTTTTTATGTAAACCGTATGATAACCGGACGGATAAATAAGAGTCAAGGCAAAGGTTTTTGCACATTTAGCGTAGATGGTGAATAACAGGTGTTAAAGAGCAGATGGCCTTTATTGCTGGTGCTGGTCGCGGGGGTTCTTGCCGGCACCGCCGGCGGCGTTTTTTTTGCCGTGGTCCACGATCTTCCCCAGATTCAGGCGCTGGAGGACTTTTCTCCCTCGGCCATCACCCGGGTCTATTCCGCGGAAGGGGGCCTGATCGCCGAGCTTTTCGCGGAAAAACGGGATCCGGTGGCCTTTGAACAGGTACCGCCCTGGATCATTGCCGCCCTGGTGGCCACTGAAGACAACGCCTTTTTCCGGCACCGGGGGCTGGACCTCAAGGGCATTGCCCGGGCCGTGATCAAGGACATTCTCACCCTGGACTTCCGGCAGGGGGGCAGCACCCTGACCCAGCAGCTGGCCAAGACCCTGTTTCTGACCTCTGAAAAAAGCCTGATGCGCAAACTCAAAGAGGCGGTGCTGGCCTTTCAGCTGGAACGGCGCTACACCAAAAACGAAATTCTGGAACTTTACTTAAACCAGGTCTATTTCGGCAGCGGCGCCTACGGCATAAAGTCCGCGGCCCGCATCTTCTTCAACAAGCCGGTGGAGGCCCTCTCCCTGGCCGAGTGCGCCCTGATCGCGGGCATGCCCAAGGCCCCCTCCCGGTACTCCCCCCTGGTCAATCCCGACCTGGCCCTGTGGCGGCGAAACATCGTGCTGGGCCAGATGAAAAAAAACGGCCAGATCTCCGAGGCCGAATACCACCAGGCTGCAGGCGAGCCCCTGGTGCCGGCGACCATCACCCCGCCGGTGGCCCGTCCCGACTATTTTATCGAATATATTCGCGGAGACCTTGAAAACGCCGTGGGCGTACAGCAGTTATACCGGGCCGGCCTTTCTGTTCACACCACCCTCTCTTTACCCCTGCAGGCGGCGGCCCGGGAAGCGGTGGCCATGGGCATAAAGGCCCTTGAAGAACGAATGGCGGAAAAGGGCCTGACCGAACCGCCCCAGGCCGCGCTGGTGGCCATGGACGTGGCCACCGGCGGAGTCCTGGCCATGGTGGGGGGCCGCGACTTTCAGGCCAGTCCGTTCAACCGGGCCGTTTCCGCCCGGCGCCAGCCAGGCTCGGCCTTCAAGCCGATCCTGTATGCCTGTGCCCTGGATCACGGCTTTACCCAGGCCACCACCGTGCTCAACACGCCGGCGGTTTTCCCCGGCGCAAAAAAGGACGACACCTGGCAGCCGGAAAATTTTTCAAAAGACTATTCCAGCGAAATGACCGTACGGGAAGCCCTGGTCCACTCCAAAAACATTCCGGCGGTCCGGGTGATCCACCAGCTGGGACCGGCACCCGTGGCCGGTTTTGCGGCAAAGCTGGGCATCTCCTCGCCCCTGTCGCCCTACCTCTCCCTGGCCCTGGGCACATCGGAAGTGTCTCTGATGGAACTCACCGCCGCCTATGCCGTTTTTCCCCGCCTGGGCAAACGGATTCAGCCCTATGGCGTGACCCGGGTGATTGACGCCCACAACCGGGTACTCTGGCAGGCCTCCCCTTTATCACAAATCGTCATGCCGGCCGAAAACGCCGCCATTGTCGCGGACATGCTGCGGGGGGTGGTCCTTGACGGCACCGGCAGGGCCGCCCGCAACCTGCCGTGCCCGGTTGCCGGAAAAACCGGCACCACGGACACTTACAAGGATGCCCTGTTTGTGGGCTTTTCCCAGGATATTGCCGCCGGGGTCTGGGTGGGCACCGACCGCCACACCACCCTGGGCGCCGGTGAAACCGGGGCACAGGCGGCCCTGCCGATATGGAAACAGTTTATGGAAAAAACATTTGACACCCGGCCCTGCCAGGGGTTTGATGTGCCCGACGGCATGGTCCGGGTCCGGGTGAATCCCATGACCGGAAAACGGGCCGGCGTGAATGAAGAGGGTCAGACCATGCTGTTTACGCCGGGAACAGAGCCGTTGCAGCCTTGACCCGCTCCAACACCTTTTAACCCGGAAGTTTACGGCAAAGTAAAAAGTTCAAGTTCAAGGCGTCGCAAATCCAGAGGAATGAGGCGTACCTGTCGTAGGCCGTAGTGACGAGTGAATGCAGCGCAACGCAGAAAATGGGCTTTTTACGAAGCCGTCAAACATTGATGTTGACCCGAATACAGACATCGTTATAGAAGAGGGTTCACAGGCATCCGTCCTTTGGAAAACAAGCGATGATTCGAAAAGCAAAAATAAAAGACATTCCCCAGATATACCGGCTGCTGTCCGACTTTGCCCGGCAGGGCTCCCTTCTCTCCCGGCCCCTGTCCAAGCTGTATGACGATATCCGGGACTTTTCCGTGTTCGTGGACCCCTCCTCCGACGAGACGGTGATCGGGTGCTGCGCCCTGCCCGTCTGCTGGGCGGACCTGGCCGAAATCCGGTCCCTGGCCGTGCGGCAAGACCACTGGGGCAAAAACATCGGCACGCAGCTGGTTGAAAACGCCTTTGACGAGGCCCGGGTGTTTGATATTCAACAGGTCTTTGCCCTGACCTATGTGCCCGCCTTTTTTGAAAAATTCGGTTTTTCCCGTATCGACCGGGCCGACCTGCCCTTGAAAATCTGGGCCGACTGCATCACCTGTGTCAAGTTTCCCGACTGCGATGAAATCGCCATGATGAAAATTCTTTAGCCCGGGTTAGCGAAAGCCCCATGAGACGGACATCCCTTTTAGCGGACCAGGAACCGGTTATTTCCTGGCACGACACCACCGCCGTTTACGGCATTGCGGCGGGGTTTGCCCTGGCGGTGATGCTCTTTGCCGGGGCCGGCATCTCCGTGGCCGGTGAAAAGGCCGAATTTTCCCACTACGTATGGGTGGCGTGGCTGCTGCTGGTGCTGGGGGCCGTGGTGCTGATGGCAAGCATGCTCCGCCTGGGCCGGCGGCTATTTCTGGCCATTGAGCGGTACCGGGACAAGGGGCCGGGCCTGCCGCTATAAGCCGGTATCGTTCTTCCGGATAAAAGGGTAAAGCTGCTCAAGGGTAAAGTGCAGAATCTTGGCGGTCACCCCCCACACCACCACATCCGCCACCGGGTACAGCAGTTCGTGCATGGCCGGCAGCCGGCCGGAAAGCCCTTTTGTGGCGTGGGTGTGAACAATGGCGGACAGGGGAATGGGAATCACCCGGGCGATTTCCCCGGGGTCAAAGCAAAGCGCGTCCTTCTGGTTCCATACACCGGCAAACACCTCGATAACCTTGTTCTGCAAAGTCTGAAAATGGCCGATGGAGCCGAAGTAGGTCACGTTGTCGCCGCAAATGCACAGCTCTTCTTCCAGCTCCCTTTTGGCGGCGTGCAGGGGAGAAAGGTCGCTTGTGTCAATCAGCCCGCCGGGCAGGGCCACCTGGTTGCTCCAGGGATAGCCCGTGCCCCGGTCGGCCTTCAGGATGCCCAGAATAAAGGTCTCTTCTTTATCGAAAAACAGCAGGGACACGGCGGCGGCCTGGTGATCAAACGCCGGGGCCGGGGGGCCCACGGCCGAGGTCATCACCTTTTCCAGTATGGAGAGGTCAACCTTCATGGCTACGGCTTGTAACCTTCCGCCTTTACAAACTCCAGCAGCCGCAGAAACACGTCGGGCTGAAGAAATCCGGGGCGGGAGCCGATCTGGCCGCCGTTGGCCTCAAGAAAAAAGGAGACCGGCACGCCCCGCACCTGGTATTTGCCGGCCACGTCCCGCACTTCGTCGGAGTTGACGCGAATGGAAACAAAGTCCTGGTTGAGGGTATCGATCACCTTTTTGTCCACAAAGGTGCTGGCCGCCATCATGTCGCAGTAGCGGCACCAGTTGGTGTAAAAATGAAGAAACACTTTCTTCTGCTGCGCTTTGGCCCTGGCCAGCCCCTGGTCATAGGAAAACCAGCGAATGCCGTCCCTGGTCTGGTCGGCGGCAAAAATCGCCGGAGCCCCGCCAATCAGCAGCCCTGCCACTATAAAAAGCGCCAGACATGCACTTTGAAATCGGCCTTTCATGTTTTTTCTCCTGGTCGTTTCATCAGATATTTTAACATCCGTCCATACATCACCTGTCTGAGAACATAAGACTGTTTTTAAAAAACGCCATCGTCCCGGGAATTTTTTATGTTTTGCCCGGATCTGTCTGGTTACCATAGGCCGGCGATCAGCACGATGCCGATACCGATCAGCAGTACGCCGGCCACAATATTGATATACTTTATCACCCGGCTTGCCCGCCGGATAAACGAAATCAACGCGTTGATAAAAAAAGACAGCAGCAGAAAGGGCAGGGCCAGGCCCGCGGAATAGGCGGACAGCAGCAGCATGCCCCGAAGCGCTGTCTCCTGGCTGCCGGCCACGATCAGAATGGAACCGAGAATGGGGCCGATGCAGGGGGTCCAGCCGGCGGCAAAAAGGGCGCCCACTAAAAAGGCGCCGGCCAGGCTCATGGAGCGCTGCCGGACATGCACCCGCTTTTCGCTCTGCAGTCCGGGGATGGTGATCACGCCGGTCATGTGAATGCCCAGCACCACGATCACGACGCCGCCGATGACGCGCAGCACGCCCAGGTGCTGGTTGATCAGGCTGCCCAGGAAAAAGGCCGAGGCCCCCAGCAGGATAAAGACCGCGGAAAAACCCAGCACATAGGCAATGGTGGAAAAAATGACCCTGGCACGGACCTCGGCGTCCGGGGCCTGGGTCAGGTTTTCCAGCGACAGCCCGGTGATCAGGGTGAAATAGACCGGGATCAGGGGCAGTACGCAGGGCGTGAAAAACGACAGCAGCCCGGCGCCAAAGGCCACGGCATAGGAAACAGATGGTGTATCAAACATACTGGCGACTCAACTCCCCAGCCCGCTGGCAGGCAGCCTCTATTGCCGTCATCACGATTTCGGGAAACTCCTTTTCCCTCAGAACCCTCAGGGCCGCTTCAGTTGTACCGCCGGGAGAGGTCACCTTCTGCCGCAACTCTTTGGGGGATTCACCCCTTTCTTCCATCAGCGTTACCGCGCCCTTGACGGTCTGAAGGGTCATGGCAAACGCGTCTTTCGTGTCCAGGCCAAGATTTTCACCTGCCTTGACCATGGCCTCCACAAAATAAAACACATAGGCCGGCCCGGAACCGGAAACCGCGGTCACCGCGTCCAGCAGGGCCTCGGTTTCAAACTCGATCACCCTGCCAGTGGCCTCAAGAATGGCCCGGGCATGCCCCCTGTCCGCGCTGGTCACATGCGGGTTGGCGTACATACCGCACATGCCGCAGCCCACCAGGGCCGGGGTGTTGGGCATGGCCCGAACAACGGCAAGGCCGGGGGCCGACGCCAGCATGCCTTCAATGGTTTGAACGGGAATGCCCGCGGCAATGGTGATCACCAGCTTTTTTGACAATCGCGGCCCACAGCCGGCATCCAGAGTGGAAAGCACGCTGCCCATGACCTGGGGCTTTACCGCCAGCACCAGGACGTCGCAGCCGTCCACCACCGCGCAGTTGTCGCCGGTGGTGTGAATGCCGAAGGTCGTTTTCAGGTAGGCCAGCCGGTCCCTGCTGACGTCCGCGGCATGCACACGGGACGCCTCGCAGACCCCGGCAGCCAGCAGGCCGCCGATCATGGCCTCGGCCATGTTGCCGCCGCCGATAAATCCCACGGTTTTATCTAATTTCGCCACGGTTTCTCCTTAATTTAAACGGAATAAAAGTCTATCAGAAACAGCCGGGTGAAACAAGAGACGGCCAAAGGCCCGGGAGCCTTCACTTCCGTTGCTGTCAGGCGGTGGCCTGGGGCAGGTGCCGGCTGATGGCAGACCGTACCGCCTCCAGCAGGTCGTCTTTTTTCTCTTCTGTATAGCCGGTCGTTTCCATGGGCGGGGAAATGATGACGCGGATCGTGCCGGGC
Organism: Desulfosudis oleivorans Hxd3; assembly: GCF_000018405.1. Taxonomy (NCBI): domain Bacteria; kingdom Pseudomonadati; phylum Thermodesulfobacteriota; class Desulfobacteria; order Desulfobacterales; family Desulfosudaceae; genus Desulfosudis; species Desulfosudis oleivorans. Next base: position 144,196 of record NC_009943.1, on the reverse strand, counting down.
GTGATGCGCAATTTGTGTTTTGCCAGCAGGTTGTGGCTGTTGGTGATGGCAATCGGGACAATGGGCAGCCGGGCCTTTAACGCCAGCATGACGCCGCCTTTTTTAAAGGCCTTTAAACTGCCGTCTTCGCTGCGTGTGCCCTCGGCAAAAAAATAGGCGCTGATGCCCTCTTTCAGTTCGGCAATGGACCGGTTGAGGGTTTCCAGGGAGCCGGCGCTGTTGTCCCGGTCAATGAATATCATTTTGGCCATGCGGGCGGCCAGACCGAACACCGGAATGCGGGAGAGCGATCGTTTGCCCACGAATCGCAGGGTGTGGGGCAGGCCCAGGACCACGGCCGGCGGATCCAGGTGGCTGGCGTGGTTGGACATGAAAACATAGGACCGGTTGGCCTGAAGATGCTCCCGGCCGTCGACCTGAACTTTTATAAAGTGGGCTTTTAACAGGATCCAGGCCCAGGCCCGGCAGAAGAAAAAGGTGAGGCGCCCGGTTTTGGAAAACGGCGCCAGAAGAATCACCGCGCCGCCCATGACAAGGGTGTCAACAGTGATGACAATCACGGTCCAGGCCACCATGGGAATTGTTTTCAACATTCCTGATTCTTTAGGCAACTCAAAAGAGTTAAATCCGACAATTACGCAACGTTTGATAATGCCTTTGGCGCAGGGGCTCCCCTCAACAAACCTGCAGTGCTTAAATCCTCATCAATGTCAGGCCAGTGAATACCAAATCCGCCGCCGCAGATTTTCCAGTTTTCCCTTTGCCCGGGTGTTGCGTGAAGCAGCCGGGGAAACCACGCCAGCGGCACTGTAATGGTACGCCCGTCATTTAAATCCACACTTAGCGTATCTTCGGAAAAAAAGACGTTTATGGCGCTCTCTCCCGGTCTAACGTCCGAAATATTCATACCATGCCTCCAGAAGTTTCTCCTTGTTTTCCATGACCATGGATTCTATCTGGCGAAGCTCTTTGGGGCTGAATCCCAGATTGCGGGCTAGTGCGACAACATCAAGCCAGAATTTACATGACTGGCTGTCCCGATCAATATGAATATGCGGCGGTTCGGTTGTTTCATGGCTGTAAAAGTAAAATCTGTATGGCCCGAATTTTAAAATCCTAGGCTTGTTAACAATTCTTCGATTTTATGAATTTATTTTAGATTATCGACAATATAGATGGCCATGTCAAAAGATTTCGTTAACCCGAATATCCCATGAATTGATTGGGCCAACACCACTTCCCGGGAGCGCCGCACCCCAGAGCTGACAATGCTTTTCCCCGGGAGCGCCGCACCCCAGTGCGGCTAAAACCAGGAAAGCCTGCCGGTGAAAATTCCGGGGACAAATAAGCAGTCCCGGATTAAGCGCGTCAGCCGCTTTTACTCTTTTTCGAGACTGCACATGAAACTCCGGCCGGAAGGCGTGGCTGTTACCGGATCGCGCTGATTATCATCGGTCAGGTTGTTGACATTGGCCGCCGGATCGACGTCCCCCCAGCCCCAGGCGATCAGGATCGACCCCGGCCGGATCCGGTCGGAGATACGGGCCTTCATGCGGACCTCGCCCCGGGGCGTTTTTATTCGGACCCAATCCCCGTTGCCGATATTTTTGCGCCGGGCGTCGGCGTCCCGAATCTCCACCAGCCCTTCGGGTTCCTGCCTGACCAGCGACGCGATGGTATGAAACTGGGTATGGGTAAAACGGGGGGTCCGCTCTCCGCTCATTCCGATCAGGGGGTCCGGGTCGGCCGGGTCGGCAAAACTGATGGCTTCCCCAAGGCCGCCGTCCGCGAACGGCACTGCGGGAAAGCCCTTTTCCCTCAGACGGTCGGAAACAAATTCCACCTTTTTCGAAGGCGTGGCAAACCCCTGCTGATGATGTTTTTCAAATGCAAGTGGAGCCGCCCGGAGGCCATCCGGGTTTTGCCGCAGAGCGGCCACGGTAATACCGGAAGGCTCCAGCTGATAATCAATGGCCTCCTCCACCGTTTCCCAGGGAAACGCATCCGCCAGGCCCAGCCGCCGGCCCAGCTCAAAGGTGATCTGCCAGTCCGGCCGGCTCTCGCCGATGCACTCAATGACCTGGTCCTGCAGCATAACCGGGCTGTTTCGAAGATAAGCCCGATTGAGCTGGGTTTTTTCAAAACAGCCGCAGGCCGGCAGAATCACGTCGGCCAGGCGGGCGGTCCGGGTCATAAACATGTCGATGACCACCAGAAAATCCAGGTTCTTCAGGCCCCGGACCACCCGGTTGGCATCGGTCATGGTCACGGCCGGATTGCCGGACTGCACCACCAGGGTGGTGACCGGATAGGGCCGGTGATCCACCATGGCGTCCACCAGGCAGGACTGGGCGTGCCGGCCCCAGGTGGGGTGGAACTGGTCAAACAGGGGAAAGTCATGTGTCACGGGGGCAACCCCGCCAGGCAGGCGGTGTTTGAGCTGCATATCCCGCACAGGCACCGGCTGGGGAATAAAGTCGCCGCCGGGCCGATCAATATTACCGGTCAGCGCCCGCAGTATACAGACGGCCCGGGTGGCCTGAAACGCCTGCAGCTGCATATCCAGGCCGTTACCGTCAATGATGCAGGCCGGTGGGGTACCGGCGTACCAGCGGGTGGCCCGTCGAATGTCAGCCGGGGACAGCCATATTTTTTCAGCCACTTTATCCGGTGAAAACGGCCGGGCCGCGGCCGCCAGTTCATCAAAACCGGTGGTATAGCGGGATACAAAATCAACGTCATAGAGATCCTGCGCGATGATCTCGTGGATCATGGCCATGGCCAGAAGGCCGTCATGGGCCGGCTTCACCGGCAGCCACAGGTCGGCCATCTCCGCCATGGCATTTTTAACCGGGTCAATAACAATCAGCCGCGCGCCCTGCCGCTGGGCATGACAAATGGCTTCAAAAACACCGGGGGCGGTGTTGCGGTCGTTCTTTCCCCACACGACAATACAGGCGGCATCTTTGGGCTGGGCCAGGGTCATGGCCCCATAGGTGAAATTGTGGGCCATCTCCCGGGCCACGTGGCAGACCGAACCGTTGCCGATGGTGTTGGGCGCGCCAAAGGCGTTCATGAGGCGATTGGCGTAATCCCAGGGAGCGCCCCAGTCCGCGGCCATCCCCCTCAGCCAGGCCAGGCGTTCCGGCCCGGCAACCTCCCGGCATTTCAGAAGGCTGCCGGCCACCCGGTCCAGGGCTTCATCCCAGGAGGCTTCCCGGAACCCTGATGGGCCGGAAGCGTCCCTTATCAGCGGTTTTAGAATACGGTCCGGTGAATAGACGATATCCGGAGCCGCCTTGAGCTTGGGGCATTGCCGCGCCTTTGACGCCGGCAGAAAAGATTTTCTTTCCGCGGCCACCAGCCGGCCCTTCTCGATGTGGGCTTCAACCGGGCAGCAGGCCGAACAGAGCCGGCAAATGGTGTCTTTTTTCATGTGGTTATCCCCCGCCCGGCCGTGTCACCGGACCGCCTTGACATAACGGCTGCGGATCAGTTCAAAATGATTGCTGTGGGTACGGATTTTCCACCAGACATGGCCCTGCTGTTCGATGGTCCAGCGGGGGCCCAACAGCCCTTTTTCATCGGCCAGCAGCGTCATCGTGTTTTCCAGGCCGTGACCGGCAAAGGGGCCTTTGCCAAGACCGCCCAGCCAGTTCTCTTCAGCGGCCACTTCGCCGGACCAGGAAAACGGATCAGACAGGAGGAACCGGGCGTCGTGATCTTTGGCCACACGGTTGCTTTCCTGCAAATGCGCCAGAGGACGGGGCAGCTTGTCCACCATGTTGAGCGAAGCCACCGAAGCAAACTGGTTGCATCGAAACGGCAGGGCCTGGGCGTCGGCCACGATGAATTCCATGTTGGACGTACGCCATGTCTCCGGCAGCACCAGGTCCATGTCCAGGGTCAGGTGTCCCTCATCCGGCAGGCACAGGCGCTTGCGGCGCTGCTGCATCAGTTCCCGGGCCGTTCGAATAAACGTCACGGAATTGTCCAGGCCGATGACAAAATCACATTTTTGGGCCATCTCAAAGGCAAAGCGGCCCACGGCGGAACCGACATCCAGGGCCAGGCCGTCATGGGAGGCCATCAGGCCGGCCCATTCCACATAGGCCCCGGATGCCTGACTGTCCTTGAGAATACCGGCAAAATGACTCCACAAATAAGAAGAAAGCACGAGCGGGGTTTCATACTTGGAGGCGGTCCGGGAGCGGGCCTCGCGCCCGGGATCCAGGTCGGCCAGCCCGTCCCGAATGGGAAAAGACCGGCCGCAGCAGTCGCAGGTAAGGTCCCCCCGAATAATATCATCCGCCACGGTTTCGTCTGATTTCAGTTTCAGGCCGTGTTCTCCGGGCAGGCACACAGGACAGATCAACAGTTCGGTCAGTATCGATTTCAATGGTTGATGCTCTCGTAAAAAGTCTATTTGGGATGGCAACGTAAAAAGTTCAAGCTCAAAGCGTCGCAAATCCCGCGGCATGGGGCGTGCCTGAGGAATATCAGCATTTTCAGAAAAAGCCTGCTTTTAAATCGGTATCCTGTCCCCGGAATCCCCAAGTTTCAACTTTATAGGATGCCCCTGTCCAGTAAATAAACGCACAATCATCGCTTCCAAATTTAAAATTTAAAAATATTGCATCAATGCCTGCTTTATATTTTAGTTCGTTAAGTAGCTTGATGTAAGCCAAAAATACCTGAAGCAACAAAAAAGTATTGACACGATTTATTTAGTTTTGTACAAAACAAATATGAAGGTGAATAACAAAAACTTTCTTTACAAGCTTAGCTGTATCCGCAAATCAGCATTTTCCTTCCTTGAAGGAGAAATGGCAAGAGTTGGTGTAACAGACATTCCGCCTTCATATGGCGATATTCTTTACGCTATTTATCACCAAAAGACTGGATATGTTAAGGAAATTGTAGGGCAGTCACATAAAGACAAATCAACAGTATCCAGCATTATCAATCAGCTTGAAAAAAAAGGTTATGTAGAAAAGTTTTCAGACCCTGAGGATGGACGTCGCGTAAAAGTCAGGCTAACAAAACAGGCTGAACAACAGATAACTGTTGTTTCGGAAATATCCCTAAAACTCCAGGATAAATTGTTTAAAAATATGAGTGATGAGGAGCAGGAGATTCTATTTCTTATGTTAAATAAAATAGAAAAAAATTTGAAATAAAAAAATTTCAAATTATATTTTTGTACAAAACAATATATGCGTAAATTAATTACAGATAAACTAATTTGTCCGGCTAATGCCGGGTAATGGAGGCCATCAAATGGAAAAACGGATTAACGATGTACTGACCCTTCTCGACAACAAATCGTATTTGCGGACGTTCTTTTTTAGATTTTTTGCAATGACAACCATGGATTATATAAAATTTGTATATTGGTCTGCGGAAAAATCCAGAACCCCTGTAATCGGAAGACTTTTTAAATTTATGAGCGAATCCTATTACAAAAACGTTCATACCAGTGCAATCAAACTCCCGCTTAAGGATATTGAAGATGTGATTTTGAATTGTGATCATGTATCTGTGGGGCCATGCCCCTGCAGGATTATTTTCGATGATGGCACATGTAAGGCGCCTGTGTATACCTGTATTAAAATTAATTACTTTTCGAAAATGACAACAAAACTCGAAAAAATTGCTTCCCATCTCCGAAAAAAAAGGGGCATGCGGGTCGGCAATAAACACAGCAAGGAACTTACAAAGGACGAAGCGCTCGAAATTGTGCGCAATTCGAGAAAACATGACCTGATTTTCTCACTTGAGTCATGCATTCAACCATATCAGAATAATATATGCGCATGCTGCACCGACTGTTGTATTGAACTGAATGGACGTTATAAGTTTGGTCTCGATGTTTCTCCAAAGGGGCCATATATGCCGGTTGTAAAAAAAGAGGCCTGCAAAAAATGCATGGACTGTGTGAACCGGTGTCCTGTGAAAGCGATATCACATCAGGAAGATACTATCACTATAGATATGGGACTTTGTCTGGGTTGTGGGATCTGCACTGAAAAATGTCCCCATGAAGCAATGGAGCTTGTTGTTGACACCGAGTATATCCCCTCCTATGTTCAGCCGGGATTCTTTAAAATGATCTATATATGCTGCCTCACCATGACCGTGTTTTTCTTTTTCATTTATTACAAATTGACAAGAAAGAGCATTAATTTCATGTATTCAAAAGCAGAACCAAGAGAAAGCGATTTAATACAGGCGGACAGTAACATTAAAACTAATTAGAAGGACACGGAATTACGGAGACATGATTCTTATTTCCCTCTTCTGTAATTGGCGGTTTCCCCATCCTCATGCCATGGCCGAACTATAGCGGCGGGAACGGCCGGATGTCAAGAAGAAGGACTTTGCCCGTTTGCATGTCGCTTTTCGATTTCGATAGCGATCCCGATTTCTATGGGTAATACGGGGGGTCAAACCACGCTAATGGTTTGTTTTAACATATCAAACAGACCAAAAACAACTGTTTCCCAGCCTTAAAACGCCTTTTGGGCTTTAAAAAACATCATAAACAGCGTGGGGACTCCTGGCTTTAGCCGCACTGGGGTGCGGCGCTCCCGGGGAAAGCCTTGTAGGCACCAGCGGGCGGTGCTCCCGGGGGAAAGTATTGTCGGCATCGGGGGGGCGGCGCGGAAGGGTCATCAGTCAAACGTGCGCTATCGTTATGGCAATGGCATTTTACGCCAGGCAGTCCTTGGCCGCGGTGTCGTCAAAGGCCACGGGGTAGCAGCCGTCAAAGCAGGCCTTGCAGAAGTGCTCTTCCGGCCGGTCCACACAGGTGGCCTCGAGCAGGCCGGGAACGGAGAGGTAGTGAAGGGAGTCCAGGTCCAGGTACCGGGTCAGCTCGGCAAGCTCCATTCGGGCCGCGATCAGCTCCCCCCGTGTTGAAAAGTCAATGCCGTAGTGGCAGGGAAACCGGTGGGCCGGGCCGCTGACCCGCATGTGGATTTTTTTGACGCCCAGGGCCCGCAGGGTTTTGACGCGGGTCTTGATGGTGGTGCCCCGAATGATGGAGTCTTCAATGATGATGATATCTTTTCCGGCCAGCACCTCCCGAATGGGGTTGAGCTTGACCCGCACACCAAAGTCCCGCATGCTCTGGGTGGGCTGAATAAAGGTGCGGCCCACATAGTGGTTGCGGATCATGGCCATTTCCAGGGGAATGCCCGATTCTTCGGCATAGCCCAGGGCCGCGTAGTTGCCCGAGTCGGGAAACGGCATCACCAGGTCGGCCTTTACCGGGGCCTCCCTGGCCAGCTGCCGGCCGTGGGCCTTGCGCACGGTATAGACGTTTTTGCCGAAAAAGGTGCTGTCCGGCCGGGCAAAATAGATAAACTCGAAGATGCAGAAGGCCCGGGGGCTTTTCTTGTGGGGGTTGAAGCTGCGAATCCCGTTGTCGTCGATGATCACGATCTCGCCGGGGTCCAGCTCGCGCACAAAGGTGGCCTGCACCAGGTCCAGGGCGCAGGACTCGGATGCCAGCACATAGCTGCCGTTGAGTTTTCCCAGGCACAGGGGCCGAAACCCGTTGGGGTCCTTGATGCCCACCAGCTCGCCCAGGCCGGTGAGCATGACAAAGGAGTAGGCCCCTTTGAGCCGCAGCACCGTCTCTTCCAGGGCCTTTTCAAACCCGTGGGCCAGGTTCTTGATAAACAGGTGGACCACCAGCTCGCTGTCCATGGTGGTCTGAAGAATCGAGCCCTCTTCCTCCAGATCCCGTTTCAGTTCGTAGGCGTTGACCAGGTTGCCGTTGTGGGCCAGGGCATAGGTCTTCTTCTTGTGGGTGACCACAAAGGGCTGGGCATTGACCAGCACGGAATCGCCGGTGGTGGAGTAGCGCACATGGCCCACGGCGCTGGTGCCGGAAAGCCGGGCCATGTGGCGGGGGGTAAAGACCTCGTGGACCAGGCCCATGTCCTTGTGGCAGACGATACGGGTGTCCCTGGCCACGGCGATGCCCCCGCTCTCCTGGCCCCGGTGCTGCAGCGCGTAAAGCCCGAAATAGGTCAGCCGGGCCGCTTCTTCGTGGTCGTGAATGCCGAAGATGCCGCAGGCTTCACGGGGTCTTTCCGGTTCGTTCATGGCTTTTGATGATACTCCTGAATCGATTTTACACCCAGGGCCTGTTTCTTGAGCTGGAGAATGCCGCGGCACACGGCCAGGGCACCGGGCAGGGTGGTGGCATAGGGCACCTGGCACCGCAGCGTGGTGCGCCGGATCATGTACCCGTCCCGCTTCACCTGGGAGTCCTGGCCCGTGCCGGTGTTGATCACCAGTTGAATCTCTCCGTTGACAATGGCGTCCACCACGTGGGGGTGGCCATCAGACACCTTGTTGATGGGCCGGACGGCAATGCGCTGCTCTTTTAAAAACGCCGCCGTACCGGCGGTGGCCACGATCTCAAACCCGGCGTCGCTCAACTGCCGGGCAATGCCGGCCGTGGCCCGCTTGTCTTTGTCCTGAACGCTGATAAAAACGTTTCCTTTGACCGGCAGTTTCTGGCCGGCCCCCAGCTGGGCCTTGGCAAAGGCGGCGCCGAAATCCATATCCAGGCCCATGACCTCGCCGGTGGACTTCATCTCCGGGCCCAGCAGGGTGTCCACGTCGGGGAACCGGTTAAAGGGAAACACCGCCTCCTTGACCGCGATATGCGCGGTTCGCCAGGCGTCGTCCACAATGCCCAGCTCCTTTAACGTCCGGCCCAGCATCACTTTTGTGGCGGCCTTGGCCAGGGCAACGCCGGTGGCCTTGCTGACAAAGGGCACGGTGCGGGAGGCCCGGGGGTTGACCTCGATCACGTAAAGGGTGTCGCCCTTGACCGCGTACTGCACGTTCATCAGGCCCACCACTTTCAGTTCAGCGGCCATGGCCTTGGTGGCCCGAATGATCTCGTCGATCACATGGGGCTTGACGCTGTGGGGCGGCAGCACGCAGGCCGAGTCGCCGGAGTGAATGCCCGCCTCCTCGATATGCTCCATGATGCCGCCGATCACGGTATGGCCGGTGGTGTCGGAAATGGCGTCCACGTCCAGCTCAATGGCGTCTTCTAAAAACTTGTCCACCAGGATGGGATGTTTGGGCGAGGCCTTGATGGCGTGGCGGGCAAAGTTGGCCAGCTCCGCCGGGGTGTAGACGATCTTCATGGCCCGGCCCCCCAGCACAAACGACGGCCGCACGATCACCGGGTATCCCAGGTTTTGGGCAATGGCCGCGGCCTCTTCCACGTTGACCGCCGTGCCGTTGGGCGGCTGAAGCAGGCCCAGCTTGCTGAGCATGGCGGCGAAAAACTTTCTGTCCTCGCTGCGGCGAATGGATTCAGGCGAGGTGCCGATAATGGGGGCCCCGGCACGGGCAAGGGCCTCGGCGATATTAAGCGGGGTCTGGCCCCCGAACTGGACGATCACGCCGTCGCACTTTTCCGTGTCAATGATGTGGAGCACATCCTCCACGGTAAGGGGCTCGAAATAGAGCTTGTCCGAGGTGTCATAGTCGGTGCTCACGGTCTCGGGGTTGCTGTTGACCATGATGCTCTCCACCCCCTCTTCGCGCAGGGCAAAGGAGGCGTGCACGCAGCAGTAGTCAAATTCAATGCCCTGGCCGATGCGGTTGGGACCCCCGCCCAGGATCACCACCTTTTTGCGGTCCGACACCCGGGCCTCGTTTTCCGTCTCGTAGGTGGAGTAGTAATACGGCGTGGCCGCCTTGAACTCCGCGGCGCAGGTGTCCACCAGCTTGTAGACCGGCCGCAGGCCCGCTTCGTAACGGAGCGCGCGAATCTCCTCTTCGGTCTTTCCCGTGATATGGGCCAGCTGAACATCGGAAAAACCCTCCCGCTTGGCACGCCACAAAAGGTCGGCGGAAAGGTTGTCTTTATGCTCGATCAGTGTTTTTTCAACAAAAAGTATCTTTTCGATCTGGTCTAAAAACCAGGGGTCGATGCGGGTGAGCCGGTAAATGTCGTCAATGGTAAAACCCTTCTGAAGGGCATACCGAAGGTAGAACAGCCGCTCGGAGTTGGGTGTGGCCAGTTTGTCCGTGATCTCCTGGATCGACGGGTCGATTTTATCCGCGCCGTCGGCCCCCAGGCCGAACCGGGAGATCTCAAGGGACCGGATGCCCTTCTGCAACGCCTCTTTAAAAGTCCGGCCGATGGCCATGGTTTCGCCCACGGACTTCATGGAGGTGGAGAGCTCGTCTTTTGTTTCCGGAAACTTTTCAAAGGTCCAGCGCGGAATCTTGACCACGCAGTAGTCCAGGGTCGGCTCAAACGCGGCCCGTGTTTCGCCGGTGATGTCGTTGGCGATTTCGTCCAGGGTATAGCCCACGGCCAGCTTGGCCGCGATCTTGGCAATGGGAAAGCCCGTGGCCTTGGAGGCCAGGGCCGAGCTGCGCGACACCCTGGGGTTCATCTCCACCACCACCATCTCGCCGTTGGCCGGGTTGACGGCAAACTGGACATTGGAGCCGCCGGTGTCCACCCCGATCTCCCGCATGATGGCAATGGAGGCGTCCCGCATGACCTGGTACTCTTTGTCGGAAAGGGTCTGGATCGGGGCCACGGTGATGCTTTCCCCGGTGTGGACCCCCATGGGGTCAAGGTTCTCAATGGAACAGATGATCACCACGTTGTCCGCCCGGTCCCGCATCACCTCCAGCTCGTACTCTTTCCAGCCCACCACCGACTCTTCGATCATCACCTGGTTTATGAGGCTGGCCTCCAGGCCGCCGGCGGACAGGGCGTCCAGCTCGGCCTGCGTGTGGGCCACGCCGCCGCCGGTGCCGCCCAGGGTAAAGCTGGGCCGCACGATCAGGGGCAGACCGATCTCATCGGCAATGGCCCGCACCTGGTCCATGCTGGTGGCAATGCCGCTTCTGGGAATGCGCAGGCCGATGTTGTTCATGGCCTTTCGGAACAGGTCCCGGTCCTCGGCCTTTTTGATGGCGGAAAGCGACGCCCCGATCATCTCCACGTTAAACTTTTCCAGCACCCCCATCTCGGCAACTGCCACGGCCGTGTTCAGGCCGGTCTGGCCCCCCAGGGTGGGCAGAATGGCGCAGGGCCGCTCCTTTTCGATGATGGCGGCCACGGCCTCGGGCGTCACCGGCTCAATGTAGGTGGCGTCGGCAAACTCGGGGTCGGTCATGATGGTGGCCGGGTTGCTGTTGACCAGCACCACGGAATAGCCCTCTTCCTTTAACGCCTTGCACGCCTGGGTGCCGGAGTAGTCAAACTCGCAGGCCTGGCTGATGATGATGGGGCCGGCCCCGATGATCAGAATTTTTTCTATGTCGGTCCGTTTAGGCATGGGTTTTCTCTATCAGGGCTTTGAACCGGTCAAACAGGTACCGGGCGTCGTGGGGACCCGGGGATGCCTCGGGATGGTACTGGACGGTAAACAGGGGAATGTCTTTGTGGGCAAACCCCTCCAGGGTGTTGTCGTTGAGGTTGATGTGGGTCACCACGAGATTTTCTTTTTTCAGGCTGTCGATATCCACGGCAAACCCGTGGTTCTGGGAGGTGATTTCGATTTTTCCGGTTTCAAGGTCCTTTACCGGCTGGTTGGCGCCCCGGTGGCCGAACTTGAGCTTGTAGGTGGCGCCGCCCAGGGCCAGGCCGGCCAACTGGTTTCCCAGGCAGATGCCGAACATGGGCCGGTAGTCCAGAAGCTCGCGAATGGTGGCCACCGGCCCGGTCAACGGCTCGGGGTCGCCCGGCCCGTTGGACAGAAAAATCCCGTCCGGGTTGACCTGTTTTACCTGGGCGGCCGTGGCACCGGCAGGCACCACCAGCACCTGGAACCCGGCCGCCTCAAGATTTCTCAGAATGTTGTACTTGATGCCGAAATCAAAGGCCGCCACCCGAAAGCCACCGGTTTTATGCCACACCCGCTCATCCATATCGGCCAGGTCCATGTCCACGGCGGCCGGCGCCCCGTTGATCCAGCGATAGGGCTTTTTTGAAAACACGCCGGTGACAAGGTCGCACCCTGCCATGGACGGCACGGCAAGCGCCTTTTCTACCAGGGCCGCGGGATCGAGTTCGTGGGTGGAGATGCAGGCCCGCAACGCCCCTACTGTGCGAAGGTGGCGGGTCAGGGCACGGGTGTCCAGGTCGGTGATGCCCAGCACGCCCTGGCTTTGCAGGTATTTTGCCAGGGACTGCTCGGACCGGAAGTTGCTGGGGCAGTCCTGGTATTCGCGCACCACAAAACCGGCCACCTGGACCCGGTCCGACTCCACATCCTGGTGGTTGACCCCGTAGTTGCCGATAAGGGGATAGGTCATAGTCACGATCTGGCCCCGGTAGGAGGGATCGGTAAGTACCTCCTGGTAGCCGGACATGCCGGTGTTAAACACGATCTCCCCGCCGGTTTCTCCGGGTCCGGTAAAGCTTTTGCAGGCAAAGGTCCGCCCGTCTTCAAGGGCAAGCAGGGCTTTCATCTCTTTTATTCAAGTCCTTTTTTCCGGCACGTCGAACTTTTCCCGGCGTAAAGTGCAAAAATATGGCGTACTTATCGTACGCCTTAAAAATTTTGCCGTTTTGTCGCAACATCAGGGCTGTTTTGCCAAATTCCTGATCCAGCAATTTAACCCGGCCCCGGCAAAAAATCAACACGGGAAAGGCGGTTTCTTCATCAATTCTTATGAATCAAGCCGAAAACGGCGGCCTTGTTTAGTCTCACTTAACATTCATTCCCGATGTTGAGCAGGGCTTTCCCGGCCGGCCTGTCGGCCGTAGCCAGCAGGGCGAAGGGGCCTTCCTGTGATGTCCGGCCCGTCCGCACGCATCCCGTCACCCCCGCTTCTTGTAAAACCACATGTACCATGGATAGCGGGTAAACTCCCGATACCCCATGCCCTGATACACCGGCTCGCCCATATGGCTTGCCTGAAGCACCACACGGGTCGCCCCCATTGCAAACGCCCTGTTTCCGGCGATTCGCGTGCACCGTTCCGCCAGGCCCCGGCGGCGATGGGTTTCTACCGTGCCCACCCAGTATATGCCGGCAATGCCGTGGCTCATCAGGGCCATGGCCACGGATACGGGAACGCCGTGGTCATAGGCCACCACCGGAACAATATGGGGTTTTAGCATTCGCTCCGGCGCGGCAAACATCTTTTTTCCCGTTTCTTCCGGCAGGCCGAGACTTTTGTAGCTGGCCACGGTAACGTCCGCAAAATCAACGGCGCCCTGCCTCTCCTCTATCACCCGGACCTGTACGGACCCATCCTCCGGCTTGTCCGGCAGCGGGGTGTCAAGACACATGCCGGCGGAATTGCCGACCTTAAACATTCCGGCGGCTTCACAGGCGGCCTCAAGGTCCGTGTCGATGTGGCGCCGCACATGAATGCTAAACCCGCGCTGGCGCGCTTGAAAAAAGGCCATGGCCCGGTCAAGCAGTTCGTTTGCCGAAGGTGTGCATGCCGGCGCTAGGCGCATGACAAAATTGGCGCCGGGAAAGGCGTCCGCCCCGAGTGTCATTAAAAGATCATCGGATTCGATAATTTCGTATCTCTCGTTCCACCGGGCAAACTCCCGGTTGAACTCGGCCAGGTTCAAATCACCGAGAGATAACAGGTCGTTGTTGCTTATGCTGGTCAAGGCAGACCCCTTTTTTCTTAAAGGCTCGCGGTTTTTTAGCACCGGGGCAGGGTTTGGGACGCTATTTTTGTTTGAAAACCTCGGCCGGGTATTCACGCACGTTCCAGGTTATTTTCAAGGGGGGATCGGTTGCGGCGACCATCTCTTTAAGGGGGTTCAGGTCGCCCTGCTTTACAACGCCGGAGACCAGAATCGTGTCTTCAAAAGGATTGAGCTTAACCTGCCGGTAACGGTCGTCGCCGTCAATGGCGGCCTGAATCTTTGGTATATGCCCCGCGGCCAGTTTGCGGCCTTCTTCTACCTTTGCCGCGTAAAGCGCGTTGCCCTTGAGGTACTGCTCCAGTGTTTCCGCGTATTGTACCCCCATCAGTTTTGGAACATCCACCATTCTAAGCTCTTCGCTTTCCGGGGTCTCTTTTCCGTTTTCCCTTTTGCTGATGATTTGCACCTGAACATGAGGGGCCATGGGCGGCGTTTCCGGGCGAATGGATTCCCCGCCCCAGAGCCAGAACAAAACGGCCGTGTCGCGGGAAAGCTTCTCGCCGCGAAAATCAAACGGGCCAAAGATCCGGGTGTATTTATCCGGCAGGGCCCTGGCCTGGTCCGCGGTTACGTACCGGGTTTTTGCATCCAGCATCAGCAGTTCGTTGTTTGCAAACTGCAGGGTCATATCCGTGTAGTCGCTCTCTTTGGCCGAAACCAGGTGAAGGGGAATATCGTTTTGAAAATAGGCGCTTATGGCATACTCCCCGCTGCTGAAAACCCGTATGTCCCTGTTTTCCCTGTACGCACGGGCCTTTAAGGTTTTGACCGCCTGCTCCAGGGACATGCCCAGCGTAAAGCCCTTAAACTCAAGGGTGGTCACATCGGTAAAGCACAGGCCGGAAGAAGCAAAAACCAGAAGAAGAAACGGCAAAAGAAAAAGCTGTCTGACGGGGCGCATCTGTTTCCTTTCTCAAGGGCAAAGATAACGATTTGGCTATTATGCCGGGCAACGACAGGGAAGTCAAAGAAGAACCGCTGTGACCGGAACAGGAAATCCCGCCAACCCGATTGGCTTAAAAGCAAAATCCGGGGTAAACAGGTCAGAGCCCCCTGGTCGGGCAATCCCAGAAAATACGTTTGCGCAATCAATACCGGTGAGGCGGGGTCATCTCCGGGGCCTGGTGCAGCTTTTTCAGGCGGCCGCCGGGACGAAAGGGCTGCTTGATGGTGATGGCACCGGTGGGGCAGGCCGCCGAGCAGGTAAGGCACCCCACGCACATGGGGGTCTGGTTCGGAAGGGTGTCCAGTTCTGGAAAGCCCTGCCGGGCTTTGCCCTGTCCTGAAATAAAATCGGACCGGTAAAGGCTGCCGATAAGAATGCAGCCGCCGGCGCAGGCAGACACGCAAAGACCGCACTGTACACACTTTTCCTGGTCAAAATCCAGCAGGGCATAGTGCATGGCGGCCATGTCGTCATATTCGGGAATGTCAAACCGCTCTTTCAGGCTTAAGCCGGTGGCCATGATTTACTCTCCCTGCCGCTCTGTTCTGGGTTTGTCGTTGATTCCGCCCTCGTACCAGTCCACCAGATGGACCTCCCGCACCACCTCGCCGTCGGCTTTTGAGGCGGGCCAGCCAAGGGCAATGCTCTCTTTTAAAACATAGGGATATGTGACGTTAAACCTTTTTTTCCACCAGGGCAGGTAGGTCAGAAGCTTGGTAAACCCCACCCAGCAGGTGCCCAGGCCCAGGCTGTGGGCCGCCAGCACCATGTTCTGGCCGGCCACGCCCACGTCCACGGCCGGGTCGGAGACCCCGCGCCGATCCATCAGAATGAGGATGACCACGGGCGCGTTGTGCCAGTAGGGGGTTTTGCCCAGGGCCGCCTGGCGCATGGCGCCGTAAGGGGCCGGGTGCATCTCGTTGGAAAACAGGCGAAAGGCAAAAACATGGGCCAGAAATTTGGAGATGGCCCGGCGAATGCCGGTGTGGTTGACATACCCCAGAAAAAACAGAAAAAACCGGGTCACCATGGCCGCGTCTTTGTCCATGGCGGCAATGATCTCGGGGCTGGTGATCACCACAAACTTCCAGGGCTGCTGGTTACCTGCCGAGGGCGCAAACCGGCCCGCCTCCAGAACCCGCCGGATCAGGGTGGCCGGCACAGGATCTTTTTTAAACTTCCGGATACTGCGCCGCTCCATGATGGTCTTTTCCACCGGGTTCCACTCCATGCCCGGCTCGTAGCTGCCCAAAGGGGAAAGGGCTTCTTCTTTTTTGCGCATCTTTTTTTCCGGCAAAACGGTTATGGCTGACGCCGTCTGAATTCCCGGCGGGTCACGAAACCCCCAGGTACTTGTCCATCAGGTTCTTTTTATAGATGCTGGCCGCGATCCGAAAATAGGTTTCCGGAAAAAACCGCTTGGCATACCACATGACCCGGGCGTCTTTCTGGGTGATTATATAAAATCTTTTTTTATCCACGGATTTGACCACGTGCCGGGCGATCTGGTCTGCCGTGACCCTGGATTTTTTGAAAAAAGCGGCCGCCATTTTGCGCTGGCGCTCGTCCGGGGATGTAAACTGGTCCATGAGGTTGGTTTTAAAAAAAGAGGGGCAGATCACCGACACACCGATATTAAAGGGCGCCAGCTCACCGCGCAGTGTTTCGGAAAGGGAGATGGCCGCGGCCTTGGTGATGTTGTAGCACCCCATCTCCGGCAGGGAAGAGATGCCGGCAGCTGAGGCCATGTTCACGATATAGCCGGACTTCTGGGCCTTGAGCATGGGAATAAAGGAGCGGCACCCCAGAATAATGCTTTTGGTGTTTAACGCCAGAATCCAGTCCCAGGTCTCCAGAGGGGTCTTTTCCACCAGACCGGCGGCAGCCACGCCGGCATTGTTGACCAGAATGTCCAGCCCGCCCCACTCTTTTTGCACCAGGGCCGCGGCGGCATCCAGGTCTTCGGGCTTGGTGACATCGCAGAGAATTTCCACGGGCCGGCCCCCGGCCTGCCGGATCAGTTCGGCCGACTCGGCGGCCCGCTCCGCGTTGATTTCGGCAACGCCGATGCGCCACCCCAGTTTTGCAAACTCCAGGGCCAGGGCCCGGCCGAACCCGGAACCGGCGCCGGTGATCAGAATCCGTTTTTCAGGAAATCTTTTAAGAGACATGGTTTTTCCTTTTTAATGGTTACGCTTGCCCGGCATCCACGGAAGCCATAAACTGTTTTACCAGTTTGTCATCTTCAGGCGTGACCTGCCACGACTTTCGCGCCACATCGCGGTAGTAGATCATCATTTTCTTATATCCTTCGGAGATGACCTCCGGCCCCCTGGGGTCGGTAGCCAGGTCGGACCGGAGCAGGGCCCGCTTGAACTCGACATGGCGCCGCATGGTCTCCTTGTCCAGCTGGCTTACAAAAATCTCCAGAAATTTTTTCCGCAGGGGCCGGGTGGTATTGGACAGCAGCAGAAACAGAAGGTTGTCCGTGGCCTCGGCCACCATCTCCTGCTGCAACAGCTCGGATTCGACAACCTTTTCCCGGTCTCCGATCACCTCCAGCTCGTTGTTGAACGTGTCCACGAACCGCTTTATGTGCAGGGGGGTGATGCGGCGAAGGGCCACCTTGACCATCAGGGGCATGAACTCCACCCAGAACTCCATGGCCTCGTCAATGATATACTCGTCAATGACCGGCCCCTCACCCTCTTTTTCCTCCTGAAGAAAAAGCAGGCGAAGAAAATCGAGTCCGGCATTTTTCATATAGTCTTTCACATAGATGCCGTCTCCCTGGCGAATCTCCAGGACGCCCAGGGCCTCCAGCTGCTTGAGAGCGATTCGCAGGGAGGTGCGGTCGATATCCATTTTTTTGGAAAGCTCCCGCTCGGCGGCAAGCTTGTCGCCGGGAGCGAGTTTATTTGAAAAGATGTCTCGCATGAGGGAGTTGACAACGGCTTTAAATCGCTGGCCCATGCTTTTATTCCCTTTCTTTGGCAATATTGGTAAAACCACTATAGCCCATTGTCCGGCCAAGTCAATATTTTTTTCACACAACAGGTTCCGTGGCGCCGGGCGCGGTTTTTTTGTGCAGGCCGCCGGGGGTCCACGGACGCCCTGTTGGCGCGGTCCTGCCCGCACGGCAAACAACAGCCGCGGAAGCGCTTTTGTGTTTTGTTACAAGCTATTAAACAGGCCGGCTCTTTTCACCATGGCGGCTCTCTTCATGGAGCCTATGGCCGGACCTTCTCCTGAAAAACCAAAAACTTTTCCGTTGTTTTGATTTTTTCTTGACAAGGAACCCACTTATGAGGTTAATTGGTTTATCCAATTTTTGTTGCGGCCCTGTTTTCAGGCGCAGGCCCTCACGACGCAGAGATTGCGGAAAAAGGCCATTTATGGATGGAAACTCGTTAAGGAGAGGCAAATGAGAGACGTTTATGTGATCGGGGCACACACCATTCGGTTCGGCAAACATCTTGACAGGGGTATAAAGGACCTGGCGATCTGGACCGTCACGGAGTGCTTAAAAGACGCGGGCCTTGAAAAGGAGGCCATAGAGGCCCTGTGGTTTTCCAACTCCGGATGGGACCATGCCAAGGGCCAGTCCTGCATTCGGGGCCAGGTGGCGCTTCGGCCCATGGGCATCGATGCCATTCCCATCACCAACGTGGAAAATGCATGCGCCAGCGGCTCCACCGCCTTTCACCATGCCTGGCTGGCCGTGACCGCCGGTGCCTGCGACGTCACCATGGCCGTGGGCGCGGAAAAGCTCTACCACCCCAATAAATACCATGTGTTTTCAGGCTTTCTGGGCGGTATTGATATTGAAAACTGTGTCCAAATCGCTGAAGGTCTTTCCGTGTTCCGGCTGACGCCCGAAGAAAAAAAAGACCTGGCGGCATTCAAGGCCAAATACCAGCCGGCCCGGCCCGTCGGCGAAAAAAAGAAGAAAACCTTAAAGGAACGGCTTCTGGACCTTCGCTACCAGCTGGCTGAAGCCGTAATGCTGGGCGAAAAGCTGGGATACGACACAGTAAAAAAGATGAGCAGGCTCTCGGCCGGAGACCACTCGCCGTTTATGGACATTTACGGATATGCGGCCCGGCAGCACATGAAAAAGTACGGCAGCACCGTGGAGCAGCTGGCCATTATCGCGTCTAAAAGCCATTTTAACAGCACGTTAAACCCCAATGCCCAGTACCGGTTTGAAGTGCCGGTAGAAAAGGTGCTGGCCGACCGGATCGTAAGCTTTCCCGTGACCCGGGCCATGTGCGCGCCCATCGGCGACGGGGCCGCGTCCGCCATTCTCTGCTCAGAGGAAAAAGTGCGCCAGCTGGGCCTTATGGACCAGGCGGTGCGGGTACGGGCCTCGATTCTGGGATCGGGCCGGGCCAGAACCCCGGACGAGCCGGAGATCGGTGAACGGCTGGCCAAAAAAGCCTACGCGGTGTCGGGCCTGGGGCCGAAGGAGATCGACCTTGCCGAAGTGCACGACGCCACCGCCTATGGCGAGATGGTGCAGGCGGAAAACCTGGGCTTCTGCCCCAAGGGAGAGGGCGGACGGCTGGCGGAACAAGGAGAAACCCGGCTGGGCGGCAAAATTCCCATCAACACCAGCGGGGGCCTGGTCTCCCGGGGCCATCCCATTGGCGCGTCGGGCCTTGCCCAGATTCACGAGCTGGTGACCCAGCTCCGGGGCGCGGCCGGCAAGCGGCAGGTGGAAGGCGCCCGGCTGGGCATGGCGGAAAACGGCGGCGGCGCCCTGGGCACGGAAGAGGCGGCCATGTGCATTCATATTCTGGAGGCGCCTGCCAGAGCATAACCCCTAAAAACACACAGAACACAGGCAGAGTAGCAGACAAATGGCTTATACCATTCAGAAACTCAAGCTGGCAAAAGACGCCCTCACCGGCATTGCGGCCTTTGTTTCACGGGAAACACGGCACGGGCGGCTGATAAAACTCATCACCGGTCTTGTTTCAGACAAGCCCCGGGACATCGCCTGGAGCGACCTTTTGGAGGACTGCGCCGCGGATGTGCCGGAAAAGACCTTTCTGCGCTATAAAACCGAGTCTTTTACCTACCGGCAGATGAACGCCAATGCCAACCGGATGGCCGCCTTTCTGGTGGCGGCCGGCGGCGGCAGGGGCAAAGGCGTGGGTATTCTGATGCGCAACGCGCCGCGGGTGCTGGATGTTTTTTTCGGTTCCCAGAAGGCGGGCATGTATTCGGTGATGATCAACCCGGAACTGAGAGGCGACGGCCTTGCCTATGTGATCAACCACAGCGACATCGATTTTCTGGTGGCCGACGCCGAGCTGCTGGACACCCTGATCCCTGTCATGGACGCGCTGGATCGGATCAGGCCCGACACCGTGTTTATCAATGACGTTGAGGAAGAGGCCCGGGGCATTGCCCTTCCCGACACCATGGGGCTGTTGAGCCGGGCCTACCGGATGCCGGCCGTCCGGCCCGATATTCAATATGATCCCGAAGACCTCTGCCTGATCATCTACACCTCCGGCACCACCGGCCCGCCCAAGGGCGTGGTCTACCGGTACAACACCACCGGCGTCACCCGGCTGCGGCTGGTGGGCCATCTTTTTTTAAAGCCCGGCGACGTCTATTACACCTATCTTTCCCTGTGCCACGGTAACGCCCTGTTTATCTCCACCACCGCCACCATGGCGGCCCGGGCCGGCATGGCCCTGGCCCGCAAATTTTCCGCCAGCCGGTTCTGGGACGATGTGCGCGGCTATAATGCCACGGTGTTCAACACCATCGGCTCCATTGTGCCGATCCTGATGAAACAGCCGGAAAAGCCCACGGACAGCGACAACAGCGTGCGGGTGGTCTTTTCCGCGGCCTGCCCGGCGGACATGTGGGAACCCTTTGAAAAGCGGTTCGGCGTCACCCTTTACGAAGGGTACGGCGCCATTGACGGCGGTGGCAAAGGCATCATGAACTTCGGCACCGCGCCCCGGGGGTCCCTGGGAAAGCCCATGGCCTCGGGCAGGGTGCGGCTGGTGGACGAAAAGGGCCATGACGTGGGGCCGGGTGCGGCCGGAGAGCTGCTGTTCAAGGTGGGCGGCGGCAAAAGCCGGGTGGAGTATTACAAAAACGAGGCCGCGTCGGAAAAAAAAGTGAAAGACGGCTGGCTTTACACCGGCGACATTTTAAGAAAAGACAAAAACGGCTATTTTTATTTTGTGGGCCGCAACACCGAGTCCATGCGAAAAGGCGGAGAAAACGTGTCCGCCTACGAGGTGGAGCACGTGATCATGAAGCACCCGGCCGTGGAAGACGTGGCCGTGTACGCCGTGCCGTCGGAGATGGCCGAGGATGAAATCATGGCCGCGGTCAAGCTGGTGGAGGGCCAAAGTGTGACGCCCGCCGG
Source organism: Desulfosudis oleivorans Hxd3 (assembly GCF_000018405.1). NCBI lineage: Bacteria > Pseudomonadati > Thermodesulfobacteriota > Desulfobacteria > Desulfobacterales > Desulfosudaceae > Desulfosudis > Desulfosudis oleivorans. Next base: position 123,175 of record NC_009943.1, on the reverse strand, counting down.
CCTGCAGGCCTTTCTTGCCGGCCAGCTGGCCAAATACGCGGTGCCCCGGTATATCCGCTTTGTGGACGACTTTCCCAAAACCAACACCCACCGCATCATCAAGCGGGTTCTGGAACAGGAGGGGGTCACCGGAGACACCTGGGATGCCCTGAAAAAAGGGGCCGGAACCTCCCCTTCTTCATAAAAACCGCCGCTGTTTTACACCTGCCACAACAAGGCCCTTAATTGGTGTCCATCCATCGGTTATGGGGACACGAAAAAGGTTTCCAATCCAGTCCCGCCATGGCGGGATTTCGCAAGATCAAGGAAAACAAGGGCTGACGCGGAGGCGTGCTGTTGTACGCCGCACAAGGAAGCCCGCAGTTTGACGCAGAGATTGCGGAAAAAGGCCATTTATGGATGGAAACTAATTGATCACCCGGCCCGGGGCAACCGGGGATTGCCGGGCACTTCCGGGGGCCGGCTCATTTCGATCAGGTAGTCCAGAACCACCCTTCCCAGCCGAATACCCCTGGTAATCAGGCCCTGGGTGCCGAACCGGGGATTAAACTCCAGAAGAAAGCAGTGTCCGTCCACCACGGCCACGTCAAACCCGGCATGGTTGATATCCAGTTCAATGGCCACCTTTTCCACCAGGCCAAGGGCGCTGTCGGGGATGTCCTCAAAACAGACGGTTCCGCCCCTGGACACATTGTTGCAGAAAGCCCCGTCCGGGGCCTGGCGCCAGTAGGCGGCCACAACCGACTTTCCCACCACCACCACCCGCAGGTCCCGGCTGATGGGAAGATACTCCTGGACAAAAAGGGTGTCGTTGCGGTCCACATAGGCCTTCAACGCCTTTTTGTCGGTGATCAGAAAAACCCCTTCCCCCATGGAACTTCTCACCTCTTTTGCCACAAAGGGAAAATCGAACTCATCAAGAATCTGCTCTGTGGCGTATTCGTTGCGTGACAGGATCCGGGTGACAGGAGCGTTCTCCGGGCAGACCGCCTCAAAGGCCCTGGCCATTTCAATTTTGTCGTGGCCGATGTGATAGGTGCTGACGCTGGGAAATATCCGTTTTTTAAGGCCATAATACAGGGGGTTGACCTGCCAGTATTCAGGATAAAGAATCCAGTCGGCCGACTTGACGGTCTCTTTTTCCCGGAACCAGTGCGCCGGCTTGATGGTCCGCACACCGGGAATGTCCAGGGTCTGAAGGGGATCGAAAGAAACCAGGCGCATGCTCGCGGACGGCTCCTATTGAGAGGAAAAGGGGGTAATGGGCTGGCCCCTGGAAGTAAAGGAGATGCCCTGCTGAATCTGGGTGCCGATCATGATGGACTCGACAATGGGTGGATTGACCGGGCCATCGGATGTCCACTCAACAATAAAGTTGGCGCCCGACCCGCCGCTTTTGTCCCGTTCCGGCACCACGTAGCGTATGGATTCCAACGGCTTTAACTTAACCGGCGCCGAGACATAGCTTTTCAGCTGCTTTCCCTGTGTTGCATAGTAGTCCGCTTTGGTGACAAGAATGGCGCGGCCGGGGTCGATGTTGCGAATGCTCAGGGTCACGGTCAAAAGAAAGGGCTGCTCGTTGTTACCGCTGTATATATGGGAATAGGCCGGCACGTAAAGGGTCTGGCCCGTGGAGAGCGGCAACACAGACTCTGCCCCGGCTGTGGACAGAAAAACCATCAGGCAGACCAGAACGGCCATCCCGATACGGACCATACAGCGTGGTGTTTTCACCCCTTCTCCTTTTTTCCGGATGCTCAAACGCCCTGTGGCAGAAACCCCCTCCGCCCGACTACTGACATTATTACACTTTTACACCACCGGCCGCGGCAATGCAATGTTTTTTGCGCCCGTAGAACCCCCGCGCTGATCGCATGTGCTGGTTTTTTGCCCCCGGTGCATATCGTAACATAAAATTTATGTTACGGTTTTGTCTTGCGACTAACAACAAACTACAAACATGAAACCTTTCTTTTTCCCTCTCGTTTTTTCAGATTCGTCCAAAGCTTTGCGGGTAAAGGGTTTTCACGATTTTATTGTCTCTGGCACGCGTTGTGCTTTTCTGTTCTGCCTGTCGGCGTGGATTTTCAGTTTAGCGGACCACGCCAAACGCATGCAACAGCAAAGAAAGGAGAAGCAACATGAAACGATTTGGTTTTGTTCTTGGTGTGTTGGGTCTGTTATTGGGGGTCGGTGTCAGCAGCGCGACGGCCGCGGCCGTGTCAGCCGGCGCGGATGTTGTGTCCGCCTATGTATGGCGGGGCATTACCTTCAATGACGAGGCGGTGGTCCAGCCCTATCTGGACGTCACCGCGGAAAACGGTATTAACCTGAACGTATGGGGCAACTACGACGTGGGTGATTATGGGGGAACCCTGGCGGAAGATAACGAGTTTTCCGAAATCGACCTGACGCTTTCCTACGGATTTTCCCTGGATCCCGTGGATATTACCGTGGGCCACATCGAATACCTGTTTCCCAATGGCGGGGGCCAGGGGACCAGTGAGCTGTTTATCAGCACCTGGGCGTCCCTGGTGGCAGGACTGTCCGCGGGTGTCGATTTTTATTATGACTATGACGAACTGGATGAATACTACCTGTCGGCGGGCATTGCCTACGACCTGGAGCTTCCCCGGGGCATCGGCCTTGGATTTGGCGCGTCGGCCGGGTACGCAGGAAACCGCTATGCCGCGGATGGAAACCACGACTTTTACGACTACAACCTCTCCCTGTCCGCGGGGTTTCCGGTAACCGACTCCGTCGACCTGTCCGCATTTATTGCCTACACGGACACCTTTGACAACACCACCCTGCCCGACCAGGATGTCGACGTTTATGGCGGCGCCGGGTTCTGCGTGAATTTCTAACCAGACGCCCTTGCGAAAAAGCCCCCTCCCGCCTTTTTCGCATAAAAAACCCGGTATTCCGGCGTGAGACATGCCGGAATACCGGGGCTCTTTTTTCTATTTGCCGGGTCTTATGTGGAAAGTTCCTTTCCACAGTGCTTGCAGACCTTGGCCCGTTTCTTGATAATTTCCGCGCAGTAAGGGCATTCCAGGGTAAAGTGGCGCTCGTGAATTTTAGCCACGGCCTTTTGGGCGGCCTCATTTAAAATCGCGTTGCCGAAATTGTAGCTCCGCAGGGGTTCAATAGCCTCCAGATCGCCGATATCCCCCACCATCTCAGCGGCCTTGAGCCGCACCTTGGCGGGCTCGGTGGCATCCAGCAGCAGGGTCAGCACTTCGTACCAGCTTTTGGTGGTGTAAAACTCGGCCAGCAGGGAAAACCCCCGCTTGGTGGCCTCCCGAATCCGGTCCTGCTCGGCCACGGTCTCTTCGGTCACCACCTGGGCCAGGCCGCCCTGGTCGCTGAAAACCGGCATGGTTTCAAACTGCTCCGTGAACGGATAGCACATGTTCCGGTAAGAGGCCTTGTGGCCAAAGGTCTCCTGCATGTAGGCCCACCCCTGGGTATAGGTGGGACAATTGTTGTTAAAACAGACAAACAGATAAGGTGTTCCCCACCCAAGGCCGTCACTGAAGTTCAGAATCGGGGGTTCCCATATCTCCATCTCCTGCCCGCACGCCGGGCACCGGGGCTTTTTTTCTGCCAGCAGTCTTTCCAGATACTGCTCTTTTGTTTCGATGGTCATGTGTCACCTCTTTTTTGTGAGTCCAAAACGGTCCTTTGGTGTTTGTTCGCTTTGGACGGATGTTTGATAAACACCATGGCGCTCCACCCGCCGTCGGATGATTGCCAGATACAGGTTGCCGTGGTGTCAAACGCCGCCATCAGGGGCGCGGTCTCCTGGGTTCGAATGCCGGAAACCACCAGGCCGCCACCCGGCATCAGCAGATTGTCAATCAGGGGCGCGTATCGCTTCAGGGTCGGCAGCCGAAGGTTTGCCGTCACCAGAAAAAACGGTCCGCTCACCTGCTCAAGGCCCCTGTCGGACACCACGATGCGGTCGGACAAATCGTTGAGGGCCACATTGTCCGCCGCCTCTTTTCTTGCGCACGGATCGATATCAATGGCCAGCACTCGAAAGACCCCCAGCCGGGCCGCCACAAGGGCCAGCACGCCGGACCCGGTGCCGATGTCCAGGGCGGCGGCGGACCGGTCAAGCCCGGTGTGCGCGGTAAAAAGAAAATCCAGGCCGCACACGGAAAGTCGTGTGGTGGGATGGCGACAATCACCAAAGGCGGCCCCCGGCATCAGCCGGACCATTTGACAACCGATTTCCAGGGGCACCGGCACCCGGGGCGGGGCCACCATCACGTGGGGGGAGAGCCGCACCGTGCCCCCGTAATTTTTTTCAAGAAAACAGTTGCCGCACTCTTCCGAAAACCGAAGCGTACCGGCATCCACCAGGCCGGTAATGGCGGCCTTTACCCGCCGGATGCCCACCCCGTGCTGTTCAGAAACCGCCCGTATCACCTGCCGGCAGACAAGCCGGGCCTCGGCGTCGGTCACCATGCGGACCACATCCGCGGCAATCGGGTCGGGGTCACTGGTTTTCAAAAAGATCGATTCCCTCTTTTTCCAGCAGGTCCCGGTACCAGGAAGCAAAGGCGAACATGCCGAGGGCCCGCTCCTCCTCGTTGATAATGCCCAGGCACAACTCAAAAGCGCCCCGGGCATACTGGGTGCTGTAGGTCTCCATCGCCAGCGTCTGCAAAAACTCCCGGATCAGCACCTGGCTGGTCCGCCGGGTCTTGTCCTTTCGCATGTCGATGGGATCCTTGGGCTCCTGAAAGGGGTCCCACTTGTCATACCCTTTTTTCTGGACCCATCGCTGGGCCCGCGGGGACATGGCGTCAAAAATCGCCTGCTTTCGCGCTGCCTTTTCCTCCGGAGAAAACGCTTCGATCTTCATTCTTTCTCCTCTTTCCCGTCCTCTGTGTTCTCCGCTTCCTGGTTAAACCCGAAAAACGCGTCATCGTAGTCGGAGAGAAGGGCCATTGAAACCGGCACCAGCATTTCGTCCATTTTGGTGTACCGGGTCTGAATGTCGACCATCAGCTCCCGGGAAAGGGCGTAAAGCTGAGAATAAATCTTATCCATATTAAGGGTGGGGTATTTTCCGCCGGCCTCAAATCCGCTTTTGCCACAGGTGTGGCTCATTCCAGAAATCGAGGTGGGAATACCGTAAATCCGGCAGGTAATGGGTCGAAACGCATACAGGTCGCACATCTCTTCGTTGTTAAGCAGGGGGCACCGGACCCGCTCCATGCCCATTTCCGCCAGAATGGCCACTTCGTTCTTGCCTTGTTCGTGGTCCAGGTAGGCCTGCTTTTTTAACTTGTAAATCTGACGGTCGGCCCGGTTTGCCTTTTCCAGCATCTGTTCGTTGCGCCCGAAGGCCGCGTTGAACTTGTGGTTGATGTAGAGGGCCTCGATCAGGGTCAGATCAAAAAGGGCGTGACAACAGTCCGAACAGCCCTGACTGCAGGTAACGCAGGCGGGGTACTCGTCCTTGACCCGGTCAAAGATGCCGTCCACCATGCTCACCAGCATTTCATACCGGGTAAAATACGGGGTAAAATCAAACTCCATCTCTTTCTCCTTATTCCAGAACATTCAAACAACGGTCGGGCTGTTTTTTCAACATAAGCATTTTCCGATATTACACAACCCTGCCCGGCTCGAATGTTTCACGTGAAACATTCGAGCCGGCAGAGTCTTCGCCTATTTGCCGATGCAGAACCGCTCGAAAATTGCATCCAGCACCGTCGGGCCGGCCCCTTCCCCGGAGATCTCGTTCAGGCGGTCAACGGCGGCCCGAATATCCAGAACCGCCACGTCGGCCGGCACTCCGTTTTTCAGAGCGGCGCCGGCGGCGACCAAGGCTTCCCGGCAGGCGACCAGGGCGGCGCGGTGCCTGGGGTTGGGTGCGGCCCGGCCGCTCGCCGGCACCGCCTGTTCGCCAACCATGCGGACCAGGAGGTTTTTAAGCTCTTTAATTCCAAGCCCGTGAAGGGCCGACACATGCACCACCGGCGCTGCCGGCCAGGCAGACGGCGGCATAAAGCCCCTGGCTTCGGGCAGGTCGCTTTTATTGGCCACCACCACGAACGGTTTTGCCGATGCCTCGCAAAAAAGCGCGCCACTTTCCGGCCCCATACCGGCAGCCGCGTCCACAACAAACAGAATCAGGTCCGCCTGGTCCATGGCGGTGCGGGCCCGGGCCATGCCCATGGCCTCCACCGCATCTCCGGAGTCAGGTCGCAGGCCCGCCGTGTCGGTAAACACAAAGGGCGTGCCGGACACCCACACCCGCCCGTCCACCAGGTCCCGGGTGGTGCCGGGGATCTCTGAAACAAGGGCGCGGTCGGTTCCCAGCAGCCGGTTGAGCAGCGTCGATTTTCCCGCGTTGGGCGGGCCGGCGATGACCACGGTGGCGCCCCTGCCGGCTTCAGTCGCTCGGCGCCGGTCCAGCAGGTCCTGCAGGCAGGGCAGCACTTCGGTTTCGATTCGACAGGCGGCCTTTTCAGGGGAAAAGGAGCCCTCCACCTGGTCATCAAATTCGATGGCGGCCTCCATTTCGGCCATCAGGCCGGCCAGCGACTGTTTCAGCCCGGACACCGCTTGCCGAATTTCACCGGACACCTGGGCCGCCGCGGCCTTTACCTGCTCAATAGAGGCCGCCTCGATCATGTCGGCCACGGCCTCGGCCTGGGTCAGATCGATGCGGCCGTTCAAAAAGGCCCGTTGGGTAAACTCCCCCGGCGCCGCCGGCTCGGCACCGGCCCGCAGCACCAGGTCGCACACGGCGCTGACCACGGCCGGGCCGCCATGGGTGTGAATTTCAGCCACGTCCTCTCCGGTGTAGGACCGGGGGGCCCGCATTACCACCAGCAGAACCTCGTCCACCAGAGCGTCGTCGTCAAACACATATCCATGATACATCCGGTGGGACTCGGCGCCGGCTTCGGAAAGGGAGGCTGCGGCCGCATCCGGCCGGGAGGAAAAGACAGAAAGGGCGATGGCAACGGCCCGGGGGCCGGAAAGCCGGACAATGCCAATGCCGCCCGGCGCTGCGGGGGTTGCAATGGCCGCTATGGTGGATCGTTCCATGTTGACTGCGTGGTTTTGGGTTATGGCGCCGTTTTTTTACGGCTGGTCCGCCGTCCGGGATGGATCACCACGTTTCGAATGTCCCCGTTTCCCACGCTGCGGGTTTTCACGCTTCTGTCGGTCCGCAGGGCGTCATGAATGATCTTCCGCTCGTAGGCGTCCATTCGGCTGATGGTGGTGGGCTTGCCGGTCTGCCGGGCCTTTTCAGCCAGACGGGAGGCAAGGGTTGTCAGGGAGGATGCCCGTTTTTCCAGATACCCTTCCACGTCCACCTGCACCTCCACCGCCTCACCCATCGATTTTTTAACCACCTTTTCAACAATATGCTGCATGGCCTTCAGGGTTTTGCCGCGCTTGCCGATGAGCACCGATGAGTTGCCGCCCTCCATGGAAAAACCGACCCGGCCCGGCTCGAACGCCACTTTCACCGTGGCTTCGTCGGTGATGTTGTCCAGTATTTTACTCAAAACGTCCCGGGCCAGAACCACGTCCGCCTCTTTCACCTCAACAGGCGGTGCCGGCGGCGATTCCGGCAGTTCCTCTGAAGCGGCCGGCGGTGTCTCTGGGCGCTCCTCCGGTGCAGGGGGCTTGGCCCCGTTTGCCGGCGGCCGGCCGGCCGCCCTTGACCGTTCAGCCGGGGCAGGAGCCCCTTTTTCCGTCCGGGGCCGGGATTTGGGTTTGGCCCTGGGCGCTTTTTTCGACTCAGCCCTGGGCTCTCCCCTGGGCGCTGCTTTAGCCTCGGGCCTGGGCCGGCTTTCGGGTTCAGGGGCCGGTTCGGCAAAAGCCTCGTCCAGCATGGAGAGAATCTCCTGCCGGTCCTCGTCCAGCACGTCCCGCCTGCCCCCTGCTCCGGCGCCCCCCGACCCTTTTTTCGAATTGAGAATTCGAATGCGGGCGTTTTTAACCCCCACCAGCCCGAAAATGCCGCTGGACCCGGTACAGACCACCTCGTAGCGCAACTGGTCTTTGGTCATGTTAAGGGCGCTGCTGGCCTTTTCCAGGGCCGCGTCAATATTTTTGCCTTCAAACTCTTTTGTGTCGGTCATACCATCCTCCACACCTATGCGTTCTTCCGTGTAATGTAGTACTGCTGGAAAATGGAAATGGTGTTGTTTACAAGCCAGTAGAGAACAAGCCCCGAAGGAAAGTTGATAAATATGAACGTAAAGAAGATCGGCATCAGCATCATGATTTTCGCCTGGGTCGGGTCTCCCATGGGCGGTTGAAGCTTCTGCTGAATGATCATGGTGGCGCCCATGACAATGGTGAGCACCGGAATCCCCACCGGCGGCGCAATCAGCGGCAGGGAGACATCAAAGTTAAAAAGCCGGTCCGGCGCGGACAGGTCGTTTATCCACCCGAAAAAGGGCGCGTGGCGAAGTTCGATGGCCTGGTAAAGCATTCGGTAAAAAGCGAAAAACACCGGAATCTGCACAAGAATCGGCAGGCACCCGCCCAGGGGGTTGATCTTGTAGGTCCGGTAGAGGTTCATCACCTCCTCGTTCATTTTTTTCCGGTCGTCCTTGTATTTTTCCCGGATCTCGGCCATCAGCGGGGCCAGCCGCTTCATCTCCGCCATGGACTTGTAGCTCTTGTTGCCAAGGGGCCAGAAAACCAGCTTGAACAGAAGGGTAATAATGATAATGGCAATGCCGTAGTTGGGAATATAGCGGTAAAGAAAGTTCATCAGCCAGAGACAGGGACGGGCGATAAAATCAAAAAAGCCGAAGTTGACGGCCCGGTCAAGAGCGTGTCCGGCCCTGCCCAGGATCTGAACGCTTTTTGGGCCCATGAAAACCGAAAAGCGATAGGTTTCGGTGCTGTTGGCACCGACCGTACGCGCCGGCGCCAGGTAGGTGGCGGTGACCACCTGCTCCGGGGTCCGGGAGAGCCGCATGGCGGCCTCGGTGGGGGTCTCGGGAATCAGGGCCGACATGAAGTACCGGTTCTGAATGGATATCCAGGCAAGGGAGCCCGTCAGGCTGGCCTTCTTCTGAATGTCGCCCAGCTTGATCTCCTCCAGATCATGACCCACAAGGGCGCTGGGTCCTTCAAACACAAACCGGCTGCCGTCGTCTGTAAAATAGCGGGCCAGGGTCACGGCCAGGTTGCCGGAAAGCGGGGTTTCAGACCCGTTTTTCAGGGTTACGGCCAGGTCGATCATGTAGCTGTCCGGTGTAAACGTATAGCGCTTTTCCACCACGCGGCCGCCGGGAAATTGCCGCGTAAAAACAACGGATCGTGGCTGGTCGGACACCACCACCGGCCCATCCGCCACATCCGCGGAATAAGGCCCGTTCGCCATCCCGGCCAGGGTGTCTCCCTCCAGGTTCACGCGCAGCGAGCCCTGGGGGTTGTTGTCAGACAGCAGCCGTTTGGCCGGAGACGCCGGGTCGTTGGTCTCCCGATAGTTTTTTAATACAAAATCGGATATATGGGCGCCATTGCCGTTGAGGGTAACCGTATAAAGGCCGGTCTCCACCACCACCGGCGCGGCAGGGGCCTCTGTCGGAACCAGGGCCGAATCGGCAGGGGTAACCTGTTCCGGCGGGGCGTTTTCCCGGGGCAAGGCCACATCTCCGGCGGCCGGGTTAGGTGGGGCCGCCGCCTCCTGTGCCGGCGCAACCGGTGCGCCGTCCGGCCTGACCGGCGCCTCAGGAGAACCAATAAAAAAGACCTGCCATACCAGCAGCACCAGGACCGATAAGACCACTGCCAGCACCAGTCGAATGTGTTCCATAACTCTCTTCCTGACCGGAAAACCTCGGGGAAAAACAGCTCGCCGCACCAGGCAGACACGCAGCCCGCATGATCACGGCAGGCGGCTGTCTTCCGCGTTCCGTGTTGTTGTTGTCAATACAGCAGGGAAGAAACGACCGAAAGGCGTTGCGGTTTTGAAAATGCGGGACCGACGGCGTTTACGGAACCGGATCATAGCCGCCGGGGCAAAAAGGGTGGCATCGGGCAATACGTTTTATCGAAAGAAACAGGCCCTTTACGACACCGTGCCGGAATACGGCCTCATGGGCGTATTGGGAACAGGAGGGATAAAACCGGCACCTCGGCCCCAGCAGGGGTGAGACCACCAGTTGATACGCCCTTATCAGTATCATTATTGCCTGTCTGATGGGAACTCCCTTGAAGACTTGTGAAAAAGCTCCGCCAGGGAGCGCTCCAGCTCCGCCGGAGAAGCGTTTACCGCCTTTTTCTTTGCAATAACGTTAATATCCCAACAATTCGACAAATTGTCTCGATGCAGCCTGAAAAACTCCCTGACGTGTCGCTTGATCCTGTTTCGCCGGGCCGCTTTGCCGACCTTTTTTGAAACCGTGATGCCCAGCCGGATTCTTTCCTTGCGGTTCTTTTTTATGCCTGCCAGAAAGCAGGAGGAATGAACGGTTTTGCCGGATGTGAAAATTTCGATAAATTCGTACCGCTTTAACAGGCGGTCTTCTTTTTTAAATGAAAAAGCTGTCACACCATCCCCTGGGGTGTTTTGTCTCGACACCACCCGGCTTCTGCTTACCGCGCCCGCGACCCAACGTCGGTTTTCCCGGCTCCTTGCGCACACCGCCTTGCCTTTGTTAAACCGAAAAACAACCTTCCATGGTTTGCCTAAACCGTCAACCGCTTTCTTCCCTTGGCCCTCCTTCGCTTAAGGATACTTCGGCCCTGCTTTGTGGCCATCCGCGCTCTAAAACCATGTTTTCGCGCACGTTTTACGTTACTTGGCTGATATGTCCGCTTCATCATACACCTCTTATGGGAACGGCCTGAATGGTCGGCGTAAACCCTTTACGCCCGGATATGGTTCTTGATCGCTTTTTTTAAGAGCCGTCCCTGATTCTGTTTCGCGTTCAAGCAATGCCGCCCGGCACCGTGCCGGGACATAAACCTGTAGAAAAAAACATAGAACCGCCTGTTTGTCAAGCAGAAAATTTGTCCTTCGGCGATGGTTACAGTATCTCCTCGATTTCAAACTGCTCGATATGAAACTTGGGCACCGGATAAATAATAATCTGCCGGCCCAGGTCGGCCTCCAGGCCGGTTACCACCCGGCTCTCTTCGCCGTGAAGCATCTCGGCAATGTCCGGATGCACCTTTACCGTAATTTTTTCGCCGGACAGGTCCTGGGATTCCCGCATGATCTCGCGGTAAATATTAAAGCAGATGGTCTGCCGGGAGAGGAGATATCCGTCGCCGTTGCAGTAAAAACAGGGCTCGCAGAGCATGCGGGCCACGGAGTTGCGGGTCCGCTTCCGCGTCATCTGGATCAGCCCCAGCTCGGAAAAAGGCAGCAGGGTGGTTTTGCTTTTATCCTTTTCAAGAAACTCCTTGAGCGAGACAAACACCTTTTCCCGGTTGGCCTCCCTGGCCATGTCGATAAAATCGATGATAATAATGCCGCCCAGGTTTCTCAGCCGGATCTGGTAGGCAATCTCCCGGGCCGCCTCCAGGTTGGTCTTGAATACCGTCTCTTCGAAGTTGTGTTTCCCCACGTAGCCGCCGGTGTTTACGTCTATGACCACCAGGGCCTCGGTGGGCTCGATGATGATATACCCCCCGGACTTGAGCCACACCTTTTTCTTCAAGGACCGGAAAACGTCCCCTTCAATGTTGTAGGCGTCAAAAATCGGCTCGCTGCCTGTGTACCGCTCCACCGACGCCTTCATTCGGGGCATGATTTCATCCAGAAAGGTCATGATCTCGTCGTAGACATAGTCCGCGTCCACCACCACCCGGTCCGCCTCGTGGGTCAGGTAGTCCCGCACGGCCCGAAGCGAGACCGTCATATCCCGGTGCAACAGGGCCGGTGCTGAAGCCGAGGCAAACCGTTTCTGCACTTTCTGCCACAGGTTGACCAGCAGTATCATCTCCTTTTCCAGCTTCTCTTTTTCCACCCCCTCGGCCGCGGTCCGCACGATAAACCCGAAGGGCTCGGTTCGCAGGGACACCACCAGCTCCTTGAGCCGCTGCCGCTCGCCGTCCTCCACGATGCGCTTGGACACGCCCACATGATCGACGGTCGGCATCAGCACCAGAAACCGGCCCGGCAGGGAAATGCGCGTGGTGATGCGGGCCCCCTTGCTGCCGATGGGAGACTTGGAGACCTGGACCAGAATCTCCTGGCCTTCGGAAAGCAGGTCTTCAATCTTCACGTCCGCCGGCGGCACCGGCACCGACAAATCAAACTCGTCCTCCCTGGCTACGGCAACGGGCTCCGGTTCTTCGGCTGTTTCATTGAAAATGTTTTCCACCTCCCGTGAGGGTTCGGAAAACACGTCGGTGACATAGATAAAGGCCGCCTGGTCCAGGCCGATGTCCACAAAGGCGGCCTGCATTCCCGGCAGCACCCGGTTGACGCGGGCCTTGTAGATATTGCCGGAGATGTTCAGGTGGTTTCCCCGCTCCATAAAAAACTCGGCCAGGATCCCGTCTTCCAGAAGGGCTACCCGGGTCTCGTTTTCCGTGGCATTGATGATCAGTTCTTTTGACATGTGAAGAAGCACTTTTCCTGTCTGCCCCTGCTTTTTTGAAGGCCGGCCCTCACGTGCGGTCCCTGGGCGAAGGACCGGCACCGCTTTTTAAGGCCGCGGCACTGTCGTTATCTTATTATAAACCGGCCCGCTTCACAACCCGGCCCTGAACAATCAGGGCCTCGTCCACGCCAAAGACCGAGGCAACGATCTGGCCGGGAGACGACAACCCCTTCTGGCGCTGTCGAATCTCCAGCACCAGGTTCCGGGGGTCTAAAACGGTGATGGCAAACGGGTCTGTTTCCGATGGGGCAGGCACTTCGTGTCTGGCATCAAACAGGTCCTGGTTGATGGTGATGTTGTAAACCGCGGGACCGGTGCGGCCGGAAGATTTGTCTTTTCTGGTGGCCACCATGCGGCATTCGTGAAGAAAAAACCCGTCAGGCAGACACCGGTTAAGGGCCTGGCGGATCGCCTCCGGATCGGCCGGGCCATAAACGGTCATCCAGAACCGCTCGCATTCGCTTTCCATGCCCACGGGCAGTGGATCGGAAAAAGAGAGCTTTGGCTTTGGGTGAAATCCCTGGGAGAACACAACCGGAACCCGCGCCCGGCGAATGGCCCGGGAAAGAATGGCGATAAACTCCAGGTGTCCGAAAAACCGGGCCTCTCCTGTTTTTGAATAGGAAACCTCCAGGCAGACCGGTGGCAGGTTCTGCCGGCCCGGGGCCAGGCCCTCCTGGACCGGCGCCGGCGCCGGAGACAGCCGGGGCGCAACGGTTTCAAAGTCACAGACCCCGCAGCCGCTGCATTCCTGGTCCCGGCAGTCCGGCGTGAGCCGTGCCCCATAGGCGCTGTCGCGCTCTTTTTCCAGAAAGACCCTGGAAACCCCTGTAAAAACATGGTCCCAGGGAAGCGGTTCCGTGATCTCCCTTTTCCTGGTGACGCTCGCCTCCATGTCCAGATCACAGTCCTCGGCGGCCGCCTGCCAGGCGGCAAAATCAAAGCTGTCGCTCCACCCGTCAAACCGGCACCCCCGGCGCCAGGCCGCTTCAATCAGGGCCGACAGCCGCCGGTCTCCCCTGGCAAAAAGCCCTTCCAAAAGGCTTGTTTCCGGGTGCTGCCATTTAAACCCGACCTTTCCGGATTCCAGGCGTCTTTTAAGAGAAAAAATAAGCTCTTTGGCCCGGGCCACGGAAACCTGGGGCTCCCATTGAAACGGGGTGTGGGACTTGGGAATAAAGGCGGCCACGCTCACATGCAGCTTTTTTCCCCGGCCCCCCGGCGCTTTGATGCGGGCCAGCCGGGAAACCAGAGAGACGATGCCGTCGATGTCCGCGTCGGTCTCAGTGGGCAGGCCCACCATGAAGTAGGTCTTGATCAGGTTCCACCCCAGGCCAAAGGCGTCGGATACGGTGTGAACGATCTCCTCTTCGGTGATGTTCTTGTTGATCACGTCCCGCAGCCGCTGAGTGCCGGCCTCCGGCGCAATGGTAAACCCGGTTTTGCGCACCGACCGGATCAGGCCCATCTCCTCCTGGCCCAGGGAACCGGCGCGAAAGGAGGGCACGGAAACCGCGACGTTGTCTTTGCCGTGAACAGAGAGCATCCGTTCCAACAGGTGGTGCAGCCGGCTGTAGTCGCCGGTGCTGAGGGAAAGAAGAGAGAGGTCTTCATAGCCCGTGGCCTCCAGGGCCTGGCCGGCCAGGGCCAGCAGGTCTTCCACCGGCCGCTCCCGCACCGGCCGATAGATCATGCCGGCCTGGCAGAACCGGCACCCCCGGGTGCATCCCCGGGCGATTTCCAGGCGAAGCCGGTCATGAACGGGTTTGCCATAAGGCACCACCGGGGTGTTGGGAAAATCCGCCGCGGTCAGGTGGGGCACCACGGCCCGGGTCACCCGGATGTAATCTTTTTTTGCCGGGGCCAGGTGCTGAAAACCGTCGGCGTCATACGTGGCTGTAAACAGGGAGGGCACATAGACCCCTTCAATGGAAGACCACCGGTCCAGAATTTCAGCCCGGTCTACGGTGCCGCTGCTTTTTTTGATCTCCAGCCAGGCCCGGCACATCTCTTCTGTCACCCGCTCCCCGTCGCCGATCACCATGGCGTCAAAAAAATCGGCCACCGGCTCCGGGTTCACGGTGCAGGGGCCGCCGGCAATCACCAGGGGGTGGGCCGCTTTTCGGTCGGCCGCGTAAAAAGGAATACCGGAAAGATCGAGGAGAGTCAGAATATTGGTGTAGTTGAGCTCGTAAAGAAGCGAAAACCCTATAATATTAAAGGTTTCCAGTGGGCGCCGGCTCTCTAGGGAAAAGGCGGACCGGCCTGTTGTCCGCAGAAGGGCCTCCATGTCCGGTCCTGGAGAAAAAACCCGTTCGGCCGCTATCTGCTTGTCCCGGTTTAGAATGTGGTATAGAATCTGAAGCCCGAAATGGGAGGTGCCGATCTCATAAAGATCGGGAAAGCAGAGCGCCATCAACAGATCGACCGAGGCGGGATCTTTTCGGATGGTGTTTATCTCGTTACCCAGGTAGGTGCTGGGTTTTCTGACGGACGCCAGCAGACTGCCGTTCAAACCGGTTTGCATGATATAAACCCTAAAACCCTTTCTTAAAAATGCCTATATAAACATGGACCACACAAAAATACTACACCTTTTGAAGGCCAAAACCCCCTTGTCCGGTGTGCGGGTATGCGGATGGGTGAAAACCTGCCGCAATTCAAAAGCCCTTTCCTTTCTCGAAATCAACGACGGCTCCTGCCTGCAAAGCCTTCAGGTGGTGGCCCCCGCGCAGCTGGACAATTTTGAACAGGTTCAGAAACTGCTCTCCGGCAGCGCGGTGGCGGTTTCCGGTGATCTGGTGGCCTCTCCGGCAAAAGGCCAGCAGTGGGAGCTGGCGGCCCGGCGGGTCGATATTGTCAGCCGGACCGATGAAACCTACCCGTTGCAGAAAAAACGGCACTCGGATGAGTTTCTGCGAACCATCGCCCATTTAAGGCCCCGGACCAACAAGTACAGCGCCCTGTTCCGGCTTCGGTCAGAAGCGGGTTTTGCCATTCACTCCTATTTAAGAGACCAGGGGTTTTTTCATGTTCACACGCCGATTCTGACCGGTTCGGACTGTGAAGGCGCCGGGGAGCTGTTTTCCGTCACCTCCCGTTCTCCGCTTTTTGACAGGGACGTTTTTCTTACCGTGTCCGGCCAGCTGGCCGCTGAAATGTTTGCCCTTTGCCTGGGCCGCGTCTACACCTTTGGCCCGGTGTTCCGGGCCGAGCATTCCAACACGGCCCGCCATGCGGCCGAGTTCTGGATGGTGGAGCCGGAAATAGCCTTCTGTAACCTTGAACAGAACATGGATTTCGCCCAGGCCTTTGTTAAACAGACGGTGACCCACATGGTTGAAAACTGCGGGCCGGACATGGACCTTTTTTCCCGGTTCGTGGACCCGGAGCTGCCGGCCACCCTGGACAACATTCTGGCCTCTGAATTTGAACGAATCTCCTATAAAACAGCTATTGACCTTCTGGTCCGCTCCGGGACCGCTTTTTCCTTTACGCCTGAGTACGGCAACGATCTTCAGACAGAACACGAGCGGTATCTGACGGAGACCGTTTTTAAGAAACCGGTGTTTGTCTATGACTATCCCCGGGCCATCAAGCCCTTCTACATGCGGGTCAACGACGACGGCCGGACCGTGGCCGCCATGGATCTGCTGGTGCCCCGCATCGGCGAACTGATCGGCGGCAGTCAGCGGGAAGAACGGCTGGATGTGCTTGAACAGCAGATGGACAACAGCGGCCTTTCAAAAGACCATTACGGATGGTACCTGGACTCAAGGCGCTATGGCTCGGTTGCGCACAGCGGGTTCGGCATGGGGTTTGAACGGTTTTTAATGCTGGTGTCCGGGGTCTCAAATATTCGGGATGTGATTCCTTTTCCCCGGACGCCCGGCACTATTGAATTTTAAATATCGAGCGTCTCCACCTCCAGGGCGTTTTCCTGGATGAACTTCTTGCGGGGCTCCACCACATCACCCATCAGCAGGGTAAACACCGCGTCAGCTTCCGCCGCGTCGTCAATGGTGACTTTTAAGAGCTTTCGGGTTTCCGGTTCCATTGTTGTCTGCCACAACTGGTCGGCATTCATCTCACCCAAGCCTTTATATCGCTGGAACACCACGCCTTTTTTCCCAAGGGCCTCCATATATTGGTAAAGCTGTTTGACCGTGTCAAACCGGGCCTCCTCCTGGTCGGTGTCGCTGTTGTATACCGTAAACGGTGGCACGTTGTAGGGGGCGATCTTTTCCGACAACATCACGATGTTCTGGTACCGGTTGGAGTAGATCAGGTTGCGCCCGATTCTCACCGGCTTGATATCTTTTTTGGCCGAACCGGTGACCGCCTCCTCTTCATCCTCGTGCAGGGGAATGGTGACCAGAAATTCATACATCTCTTTTTCCTCGTTATACAGCACATCATCCACGACAAACCCGTTTTCCGACAGGGTCTGCTGAAGGGCCGCCACCCGGTCCCTGTCCTGAAGAAGGCTTTTTTCCCGAATGTTCTGGCGAATCAGCGTCTCAATCAGTTTTGAATTATATCCCCTTCTCTTGAGTCCGGCCATTTCACTTATAAATTCAGAAAGGTTACATAAAAAGAGATACAGCTCATGGTCTTGTAATTTTTTTTCGCCTGTTTTCACATACTTTTTTTCACAGGCATTTTGAATAAAATAGTCTTTGAGCAGAAGCTCGCTGTCAATATAGACCTCTTTTTTTCCCCTTCCCACTTTGAACAGGGGGGGCTGGGCGATATAAAGATGTCCCTGTTTGATCAGGTCCTGCATCTGCCTAAAAAAGAAGGTTAAGAGCAGTGTCCGAATATGGGCGCCGTCCACATCGGCATCGGTCATGATAATAACCTTGTGATATTTTATCTTCTCAATATTATATTCCTCACTGCCGACGCCGGTACCCAGAACCGTGATGATGTTTTTTATCTCCTCGCTTTTTAAAATCTTATCAAACCGGGCTTTTTCTATGTTTAAAATTTTACCTTTAAGGGGCAGAATCGCCTGAAACCGCCGGTCTCTTCCCTGCTTGGCTGAACCGCCGGCGGAATCTCCCTCCACCAGGAAAAGTTCACGTTCAGCCGGGATGGAGGACTGGCATTCCGCCAGTTTCCCCGGAAGACTGGAATCCAGCAAGGAGCCCTGGCTTCGGGCGATGTCTCTTGCTTTTTTGGCCGCATTTCTGGCCCTGGCCGCTTCTGTGGCCTTTTTTATAATGATTTTCCCGACAGACGGATTTTCTTCTAAAAAGATATTGAGTTTTTCATAAACCAGCGAGTCGACATATCCTTTTACCTCGCTGTTGCCCAGCTTGGTTTTGGTCTGTCCTTCAAACTGGGGGTTTTTTATACGCACGCTGATAACCGCGGTCAGCCCTTCCCTCACATCATCACCGGTTATTTTATCTCCGTTCTTTTTGGAAGAGCCACCGCCCTGGCTGGCGGCATACTGATTGATGGACCGGGTCAGGGCCCCTTTAAATCCGATCAGGTGAAATCCACCTTCCACGGTATTGATGTTGTTCGCAAACGAGTACATGGTCTCAGAATAACTGTCGTTATACTGAATCGCGGCCTCTATCTGGACATCGTTTTTTTCGCCTGAAATATAGATCGGCTTGTGAAGAACCGCGTGTGCCCTGTTCAGATAGTCCACAAAGGTGGCAAGCCCGCCCTCATAAAAGAATTCAGCGGACTCGTCGGAGCGGTGGTCCTCTATTTTAATTCGAACCCCGTTATTTAAAAACGCCAGTTCTCTCAACCGGCGGGTCAGAATATCAAAACTGAAATTGTCGGTGTTCATTATGGTTGTGTCGGGTTTGAAAATAATTTTCGTTCCCCGCTGGGTGGTATCGCCTATAATCTCCAGTTCGCTGGTTTTCTGTCCTTCTGAAAAGGTCTGTTTATATATCTTTCCGTCTCTGTAAACATTTACTTCCAGAAAGGATGAAAGGGCGTTTACAACGGAAATTCCCACACCATGAAGACCGCCGGAAACTTTGTAGTTATTGTTGTCAAACTTGCCGCCGGCATGCAGCTTGGTCAGCACCACCTCTACCGCCGGTACATGCTCTTTTTCATGCATACCAACCGGAATACCCCGGCCGTTGTCCACCACACTGACGGTGTTGTCCTTGTGAATGATGACATGAATAAAGTCACAGTACCCAGCCATGGCTTCGTCAATACTATTGTCCACCACTTCATAAACCAGGTGGTGAAGGCCTTCTTTATCCACATTACCGATATACATGGAAGGCCTTTTCCGCACAGGTTCCAGACCTTCAAGTACATTGATGCTGCTTTCATTATAAGCTTCTTTAATTTCTTCTTTTTTCATTTTTTTAAATTTTCATCGGCATAATGATGTTAATATTTTCCGGATGTTTGCCGCCACAGACAATACAGGGGGCCTGATCTTCTTTTAATTTCAGACAGACCTCGTCATCTTCGATCAGATTGACCGCATCAATAAAATAATCCGGGTTGAACATGGATTTAATCTGTTTTTTATCATACTGAATATCCATCCATTCATAAGATTCTCCCCGATCCGGATTCTGGGCATTGATGGTGAGAATATTTTTTTCAAATGTAAAAATAACGCCCTTATAATTATCAGTCGTTAATATGGACATCCGTTCCAGCATGTCTTTTAATTTTTTTCGGTTTATTTTTATTTCGGTTCTGCCCTTTTCGTCAGAAAAAAGCGTTTCAAGGTTCGGGTATTCACCGCTTAAAAGATTTATATATATGATTTCATTATTATTTTTAACTATAAAATAATTATCCCGGGTGCCTATCTGAATAGTTCCCTCATCTTTTAAAAATTTAAACAGTTCATTTAAGGCTTTTTTGGGAAGAATCGTGCTGGTCTCCGGCGTGTCGGGTTCTCCTTTTTTGTAGGAATACTCTGTTTTTGTCAGCCTTTTTCCGTCAGTTGAAACCATTCTTATTTTTTTTATTTTTCCGTCTTTAATATATTCCAGATTGGCGCCGATCACATGGGCCCTTTTTTCAGTTCCACTGGAGGTGATCACTGTTGCCCACAAAATCATATTTTTAAAATCAGCAGAATTTACATCTATATAGGAAACATCGGCGATGACCGGAAGTTGAGGAAAACTTTCAGTCTCTCCACCCATGATCTGATATTTAAGACGGGATCCGTCCTCTGTGTCGCTGATCTGAATCCACTGCTTTTTTTCTTCTCTTAAATATATAATATTACTGTCTATTTTTTTTACAATCTCATAAAACTGCCGCGCGTTAATGGCAATGGTGCCCTCGTTTTCGATCGTGGCCGGATAGATACCTTCAAAACCGGTCTCTATATCCGTTGCGGATACGGATATCCCCTCTTTTCCGGTTTTAATTAAAATGTTTTCAGTGATGGCAAGGCTGGACCTTTTCCCCGCTATCCCCTGGACATTGGCCAGCATTTCAATGATGTCTTTTTTTTCAACGGAAAGTTTCATGATTTAACCTTTAAATAAAATTAAAGAGTTATGTAATGCCGCCTGTTGATGAAAGATATGCCCGAGTGTAATTCCAATTTAAAAAAAATTCAATCAAATAATAAGGCCCGAAGCATGATTTTTTAAGCGATTACAAACCGGATGAAGTAAAGAAATAGAGTTTTAAATAAAAATATAATTAAAAAATAATAATAGGGATGGGATAAAAGATGAAAACTAAAATAAACATATGGTTTTATTTGTTTAATTTATTAAAAAAAGTGACGGAAAAAACGAAAAAAATATAAACAAAAAGGCTATTTTTAGAAATATTTTTTTCTGTGTTTAAAAAGTCAAGGTTATCAACACAGAAGCGATAAAGAAGTGTCCGGATTTTTGACAGGCTAAAAGGCTAAAAGGATAAAAAGTTTTATGGGCGAATAAAAAAAAAAGAAAAAAGCCGTTAAAGTAGAGAATTGCCTGTCATTTCAGCCGGCTGATCAATTTTCATAATAAAAAGAATGGTGGGACCGATATCCGCCAGTTTTCCCTCTTTTAAAATTATCTGCTTTCTGTTTTCATCCACCAGGATCAGGGGAACCGGATTGGTGGTGTGAGCCGTAAAGGGATGCCCGTTTTGATCTTCCATCTGTTCGGAGTTGCCGTGATCCGCAGTGACCAGGACCACGCCGCCGGATTTAAGAAAAAGGGGAATAATTTTTCCTATACACGCATCCACTGTTTCACAGGCAGCAACAGCCGCAGCAAAGATGCCCGTGTGACCCACCATGTCCATGTTGGCAAAGTTGACCACAATAAAATCATATTTTTGTTTTATTATCTCTTCCGCAAGCGTATTCGCCACTTGCGGGGCGCTCATCTCAGGTTTCATATCATAGGTGGCCACCTCCCGGGGAGAGGGAATCAGTTTGCGGTCTTCTCCGGTAAAAGGGGTTTCCACGCCGCCGTTAAAAAAATAGGTGACATGGGCGTATTTTTCCGTTTCCGCAATACGGAGCTGAGAATAACCCTGCCGGCTGATCACCTCTCCAAGGGTGTTGGGCGGATTTTCAGGAGGAAAGGCCACCGGCAGAGGAAAGGTTTTATCGTACAGGGTCATGCAGACAGGGGGTGCGACGGCCGGCGTTTTTTTTCGATTAAAAAAAGAAAAATCAGGGTCTGTAAAGGCACGGACAATCTCGCGCATGCGGTCGGCCCGAAAATTAAAAAAAAGAATACCATCGTTGTCTGCAACGGTACCGCCGTCCTGGCTGCCGGAAGCAATAATAACAGGCGTGACAAACTCATCGGTTTCGCCGCGCAGGTAGGCGTTTTTAACGGCCGTCACCGGATCGGATTCACGGGTTCCTTCCCCCAGGGTATAAAGGTCATAGGCTTTTTTTGTTCTGTCCCATCGGGTGTCCCGGTCCATAGCGTAAAAACGGCCGCAGACTGTGGCAACGGAAGCCGAGGGATAATCGGCCAGAAATTCACAGAGATCGGCCATATATGTTTTTCCGCTGTCCGGCGGCGTGTCCCGGCCGTCTAAAATAGTGTGAATGAGCACCGGCAGGTTTTTGTTTGACGCCATGCGCACAAGGGCTTTTAAATGATCCAGGTGGCTGTGCACCCCGCCGTCAGACAGAAGACCGATCAGGTGAAGCCGGCCCTGTTTTTTTGTGACCTGGTCCATCAGCTGAACAATAACCGTATTTTTAAAAAAAGATCCGTCCTGAATGGCCACGTTGATACGCATCAGTTCCTGGTACACCACCCGGCCGGCGCCGATGTTTAAATGACCCACCTCGGAGTTGCCCATATATCCGGGCGGCAGGCCTACTGCTTCGCCGGAACAGACAAGCCGGGTATGGGGATATTCGGAAAAAAGCCGGTCCAGATGGGGGGTGCGGGCCGCGGCCACGGCATTGCCTTTTGTTTCAGGGTTAAGGCCCCATCCGTCCAGAATCATCAACATGCAGGGGGGAGTTGCTTTTGTCATTATTTATATCCGTTGGAAACAGGGTTTAAACTTCAATCCGCCGGGCATCGGCCCACAGCCCTTCAATATCATAGAAAGCGCGCACCGATTCGTAAAACACGTGAATAATCACATCGCCGTAATCCAGCAGCACCCAGCGGCCCTCTGAGACGCCCTCCATGGACAGGGGCTTGATGCCCTGGTCTTTTAGTGCTTTGACGATATGGTCGCTGATGGCCGACACCTGCCGGTTGGAACGGCCTTCGCAGAGAATAAACACATCAGCGATGGAGGTCAGCCGGCTCACATCCAGGGCCACGACGTTTTCCGCCTTCATGCCGTTGATGGCGGTAAGGTAAGGCTCAATCTCCGTTTTCGATGAAGCTGTCATATATAAAGTCCTTTTTTTCGAATATACTGCGCCACCGGGTCGGGCACAAGTCCCTTTATGGGAAGCCCGGCCTTTATGCGGGCGCGGATGCCGGTGGCCGATATATCAAAATGCCGGGCCGCGTAAAAAAAGACCGGATAAAGCGTCGGGTGAACATAACCGGCCTGTTTTTCAGAAAACACGTAGGCCTTTGAAAGTGTAGAGGTAAGAAAGTTTTCAAACGCGGTTTTTTCAGAAGCGTGGTCCAGGGTCCGGGAAAAGACAATCAGGGGAAGGCTGGCCACCAGGGACATGTAGGACTTCCAGGTGTCAAGCTCCAGAAAGGCGTCAAGCCCCAGGATCAGATAAAAAGAGGATTGTGGATCAGAGGATATAAAATAACGGACCGTGTCAATGGTGTAGCACGGTCCGGTCTGGACCATCTCAGCGTCGGACACGGACACGCCGGCCATGTTTTCAAACGCCAGGCCCACCATGTGAAACCGGTCGGCAGGGTCGGCAATATAGTCCACCGGCTTGTGGGGAGGCCGGGCCGTGGGCACAACAATCACCCGGTCTAAGGGAAAATCCTTCAGCAGGGCGTTTGTAAGGCAGACATGGCCGGTGTGCACCGGGTTGAAGGTTCCGCCGAATAACCCTTTTTTTATTATTCCCGCCGTTGGCACGGGCAACCCTTCGGGCAGATGGTCCGGCTACTCCCGGATCTGGCCATTGCCCAGAACAATAAATTTTGTGGTGGTCAGCTCTTCTAAGCCCATGGGGCCGAAGGCGTGAAGTTTTGAGGTGCTGATGCCGATTTCCGCGCCCAGGCCCAGCTGGCCGCCGTCGTTAAACCGGGTGGAGGCATTGACCAGTACCACAGACGAGTCCACCGCCGCCAGAAACCGCATGGCCCGGTCGTAGCTGTTGGTGACAATGACTTCCGTGTGGGAGGATCCGTAGGTGGCAATATGGGAAATGGCCGCATCCATGGAGTCCACCACCTTTACGGCCAGGATCAGGTCCAGGTATTCCGCGTACCAGTCCGCCTCTTCCGCCGTCTCGATACCGGGCAGAAGGGCCCGGGTGGCGGCACACCCCCTTAAGGCCACGCCGGCATCAGCAAACTGCCGGGCCATATCCGGAAGAAACCGCTGGGCCGCATCCCTGTGGACCAGCAGAGTCTCCATGGCATTGCAGACACCGGGCCGCTGGACTTTTGCGTTGAAGCAGATCGCCCGTGCCATCTCCATGTCCGCGTCCTGGTCCACGTAGACATGGCACACACCCTTGTAGTGCTTTAACACCGGAATAGAGGAGTGCTGCACCACAAAACGGATCAGGCCTTCTCCTCCCCGGGGAATGATCAGGTCAATATATTCCTCCTGGGCCAGCAGATGGGTGACCGCTTCCCGGTCCGCCACAGGAACCACCTGTACCGCGGTTTCCGGAAGTCCGGATTCGGCCAGGGACGCGCTGATGGTTGCGGCCAGGGCACGGTTGGAGTGCAGTGCCTCGGAGCCGCCGCGCAGGATCACGGTGTTGCCCGCCTTCAGGCAGAGCCCGGCCGCGTCCACGGTTACGTTGGGACGGGACTCATAAATGATGCCGATCACGCCCAGGGGAATGCGCATGCGGGCCACTTCCAGGCCGTTGGGCCGGCGCCAGGTGGCGCTTTTGGCGCCCACCGGGTCGGGCAGGGCCGCTACTTCCCGCAGGCCGTCGGCCATAGAGGCGATAACGGCATCGCTCACGGTGAGCCGGTCGATCATGGCCGAAGAAAGCCCCGTCGCTTTCGCGGCCTCCAGGTCTTTTTTGTTTTCCGCCTGAATGAGGGCCGCGTCTTTATGGAGCCGGTCGGCCAGGGCCAGCAGGGCCTGGTTTTTCTTGTCCGTGGGACAGGTGGCCATGGCCAACGCCGCTTTTTTGGCGGCCTTTGCGATATCAACAATGGTGGCTTCAATGGTCATGAGCAGCATCCTTTCTTTTTACGGACAGCGCGGCGGTTTACACCAGAACGAGATTGTTTCTGTGAACCACCTCGTCGTAGGGTTTGGCGCCCAGGGTCTTTTCAATCAGACCGGTCTTCAGCCCCTTTATGGCGCGGATTTCGGCGGCGCTGTAGTTGACAAGCCCGATGCCCAGATGCTCGCCGGACGCGGAGAGAATGTCCACCGGCGCGCCATGGGAAAAGTCTCCGGAAACCGAAGTGATGCCCCCGGGCAAAAGGCTTTTTCCCTTGTGAACAATGGCGCCGGCCGCGCCTTCATCCACGGTAAGGGTGCCCCGGGTTTTCAGGCTGTAGGCGATCCACCGCTTTCGGCTGCACAGCTTCTGTTCGGTGGGCAGGAAAAAGGTTCCCACGGGCTTTCCGGCAAACAGGTCGGTTAGGATGTTTTTCCGCCGGCCGTTGGCAATGACCACGGGAACGCCGGAGCAGGTGGCTTTTTTGGCGGCCTGTATCTTGCTCATCATGCCCCCGGTGCCAAGGGCTCCCGGCATCCGGCCGGCGGCCTGTTCCAGGCTGCGGGTGACGGCGGTCACGGTTTCTACGCGCTTTGCGTCGGCATGGGACCGGGGGTCTTTGTCGAACAGGCCGTCGATGTCGGTAAGGTTTATCAGCAGGTGGGCGTCCATAAGCAGGGCGATCATGGCGGCCAGGTTGTCGTTGTCGCCGAACTTGATCTCTTCTACGGCCACGGTGTCGTTTTCGTTGATGACAGGCACCACCTTCCACGACAGCAGGGTGTAGAGCGTGTTGCGGGCGTTCAAGTAGCGTTTCCGGCTGGAGAGGTCGTCGCCGGTCAGCAGGATCTGGGCCACCTGCCGGCCGTGTTTTGCAAAGGCTTTTTCATAGGCCAGGATCAGTCCGGCCTGACCCACGGCGGCAACGGCCTGTCGCTGGGGAAGCTCCGCCGGCCGCTGCTTCATGTCCATTTTTTTTGTTCCGCAGGCCATGGCGCCGGAGGAGACAAAGAGCACCTCCAGGCCGCGCTCCATCAGCTGGCAGATCTCTTTACTGATGGACCGGACCACTGTCAGGTTGAGCCCGTTTTCCCCGGTCAGAATGTTGCTGCCGGCCTTGACGACAACGCGGGTGGCCTGGTCAAAATAGCGGTGTCTTTCATCAGGTGTCATGGCTGCATAATAACTCAAACAGATGTTTTTTCAACTCCTCCACCCCGGACCGGGTGGCCGCGGAAATCAGAAAGCATTTTTTAATGCCGGCAGCGTTGATAAACTGTTGGGCCAGCGCTTCGGCGCCGGTAAGGTCCATCTTGTTTAACACCACCACCTGTGGCCTTTCGGCCAGGGCCGGGCTGAACATGGCCAGTTCCGCGTTGATGATCCGAAAGGGGGCAACCGGATCCGCCGGGTCGATGGCGGAGGCGTCGATCAGGTGAACCAGCAGCCGTGTGCGCTCAATGTGTTTTAAAAAGCGGATGCCCAGGCCGGCCCCGGTGTGGGCCCCTTCGATCAGGCCGGGAATATCAGCCACGGCAAAAGGCTCGGCACCGGCAAGGGTTACCATGCCCAGGTTGGGGGAAAGGGTGGTAAAGGGATAGGCGCCGATGGCCGGCCGGGCCGCGGAGATTACGGAGAGCAGGGTGGATTTGCCGGCATTGGGCAGACCGATGAGGCCCACGTCGGCCAGCAGTTTGAGCTCCAGCCTTACCGTGGCGGTCTGGGCCGGTTCTCCGGGCTGGGCAAACCGGGGGGTCTGGTGGGTGGATGTGGCAAAATGTTTGTTGCCTTTGCCGCCCCGGCCCCCGGTCAGAAACACAAAGTCTTCTTCCGGGGAAACCATGTCCCGAATAATTGCGCCGGTGTCAGCGTCAAAGATAAGGGTTCCCGGCGGCACCTCAATGACAAGATCGTCGCCGGACTTGCCGGTTTTCTGCCGGCCTTCGCCGGGCGCGCCGTTGGGCGCGGCAAACTGTTTTTTGGAACGAAAGGCGTAAAGGGTGCGTTTGGAGGGATTTACGCGAAAGAGAAGGCTGCCGCCACTGCCGCCGTCTCCGCCGTCCGGGCCGCCCCGGGGGACGAATCGTTCCCGTCGGAAACTGACACATCCCCGGCCGCCCTTGCCGGAGCTGACCGTGATCGTGGCTTCGTCAATGAATTTCAATCGGCATAAACGCTGACTTGTTTGCGGGCCCCCGAAGACTCATAGGTCACCACGCCGTCGATCTTGGCAAACAGCGTGTAGTCCCTGCCCAGGCCCACGTTGTTTCCGGGATGAAAATGGGTGCCCAGCTGGCGTACCAGGATGTTGCCGGCACGAACCTTTTCGCCGCCGAACCGCTTTACGCCGCGGCGCTGGCCCCTGCTGTCGCGGCCGTTTTTCGAGCTGCCGCCTGCTTTTTTATGTGCCATGGTTACTGCTCCTTATAAACAAAAAAGGACTTTTTGTGTATTCCTTAGTCTGTTGCCGGGCTTATCCCGCCTGAATGGTTTCGATCCGGACGGCGGTAAACGACTGGCGGTGACCCTGCTTGCGACGATACCGTTTCCGTCGCTTGGTTTTAAAGACCAGGATTTTTTTGGCCCTGTCCTGCTCCACGATTTTACCGGAGACAGTGACATTGCCCAGAACAGGGGTTCCCACGGAAACGGATTCGCCGTCTGAAAACAGCAGAATCTGGTCAAAGGAGACCGTGTCCCCCACCTGACCGGGAAGCTTTTCAAGCCTCAACACCTCGTCTTTTTCGACCCGGTACTGTTTTCCACCGGTAGCAATTACAGCGTACATGCCAACTCCTTGTGATATTTTCAAAATCGCCTGAACATCAGGCGGCTGACAAATCTGGTTATTATAGACGGCAAAGCCTGTTTGTCAAGGGGTTTTTTTGCTTTTGACGGCCGGATTGTTTTATATTCCGCCGCCTCTTGACGGAGACCGGGCGGTATGGGCCGGGTCAGACCTTTTCGACGTTGATCACACCGGGCACCGTTTTTTTCAGATAGGCCTCAATTCTCTGCTTGAGGGTGATCTGGGACATGGGACATCCGGCGCAGGCCCCCTTGAGCCGCACCGACACGTTTCCGTTTTCCACATCCACCAGTTCCACATCACCGCCGTCCGCCTGAAGCTGGGGCCGGATTTTGTCCAGGGCCGCTTTTACCTGTTCTTTCATCTTGTCTCCTTGTCTGGTTCACCACAACCGCACGCCATTGACGGGAACCGGTGCCGAAGGTTTTACCCGGCCGGGACAGCGGCCCCTTTGTCAGTCAAGAGCCGGCGCAGGGCTCTTTTCCCGTGGGGCCTGTCGCCTGCTGCGCGGCGTAAAAGGCCTTTCGAAAGGCGGCAAACCGGCCGGCAGCCACTGCGGCGCGTGCGTCGTTTATCAGGTTTATATAATAGAAGAGATTGTGAAGAGTTGCAAGGCGATAGGCCAGCAGCTCCCGGGACATGAACAGGTGTCGGAGATAGGCCCGGGAAAAGCGGGTGCAGGTGTAACAGGTGCATGCCGGATCCACGGGCCCGGTCTCTTTCGCGTGGCAGGCATTGCGGATGTTGATGGCGCCGAAGCTGGTAAAAAGTTTGCCGTTTCTGGCGTTCCGGGTGGGCATGACGCAGTCGAACATGTCTGCGCCCAGGGCCACCAGCTCCACCAGCTCCGCCGGCGTACCCACGCCCATGATATAGCGGGGCCTGTCCGGCGGCAGCAGGGACAGGGTGTGTTCGGCCACGGCCAGCCGCGTCTCTATCGGTTCGCCCACGCTCAGGCCGCCTACCGCATACCCGGAAAAGTCCAGGTCCACCAGACGGCCGGCCGAATCGGCGCGCAGGTCGTCAAACATGCCGCCCTGGACAATGCCGAACAGCCCGCACCGGGACGGACCGCCGGTCTCTTGCCACCGGTTCCGGCACCGGCCGGCCCACCGGGTGGTAAGGTTTGCCGCGTCCCGGGCCGCCCCTTTTTCGGCCGGAAAGGCGATGCACTGGTCCAGGCACATCTGAATGTCGGAACCCAGCCGGTTTTGAATGTCGATCACCGACTCGGGTGTCAGCAGGTGGCTGGAGCCGTCCAGATGGGACTGAAACGCGGCCCCCTCTTCGGTGATGCGGGAGAGCTTGGCCAGGGAAAAGACCTGAAACCCACCGCTGTCCGTGAGAAGGGGCCGGTTCCAGCCCATAAAGGCATGGACCCCGGAAAAGGCGTCAATGATGTCGCACCCCGGCCGCAGGTAGAGGTGATAGGTGTTGCCCAGAATGATCTGGGCCCCGCAGGCGACAAGATCTTCGGGCGACAGCGATTTGACCGTGGCCAGGGTGCCCACCGGCATAAACACCGGGGTGGCCACGTCGCCGTGGGCGGTTGTCATTTTTCCGGTACGGGCCTTTGTGTCGGGACAGGCGGTCGTGGTTTCAAACTGAAACATGCGTTTTTCCGTAAATAAAGTCTGTTGTTGTTTGTTTTTCAGGCTCTTTTCTGGATTGCTGGAAGCGAAGGATTCAAGATGAACCCGGCCTTATTATTCTATCAACATGGCGTCACCGTAGCTGTAGAACCGGTATTTTTCCTGAATGGCTGCTTCATAGGCGGCCAGAACCTTTTCTCTGCCGGTAAATGCGGAGACCAGCATCAGCAGGGTGGACCGGGGCAGGTGAAAATTTGTGATCATGGCGGCGATGGCCTGAAAATTATACCCCGGGTAGATGAACAGGTCACAGGCGCCGGAAAAGGCGCGAATCTCGCCGCATGTGCGGGCCACGTACTCCAGGGTGCGGACCACCGTGGTGCCGACAGCCACCACCCGGCCGCCGTCGCGCCGGGTGGCGTTGATGGCTGCCGCCGTAGCTGCCGGGACCTCAAATCGTTCGCTGTGCATGGCATGGTCCCGAATGTCGGAAACCCGCACCGGCAGAAAGGTGCCGTGGCCCACGTGCAGGGTGACCGGTGCCGTGGAGATGCCTTTTGCCGCCAGACGGTCCAGCACGTTCGGCGTAAAGTGAAGCCCGGCCGTGGGCGCGGCCACGGCCCCGTCCCGGTCGGCATAGACGGTCTGGTAACAGGTCCGGTCGTCGCAGGGGGCCCCGTCCCGGTTTCGTGTGATATAGGGCGGCAGCGGGGTTCGTCCCACGGCAAAAAGCGTTTGGTCAAAATCACCGTCGCAGGAAAAGCAAAGGGTGTAGAGGCCGTCGGCGGCGTCCACCACGCTGGCGGAAAGCCTGTCTTCAAAGAGAAACCGCGTGCCCGGCCGAAGGCGGCCCGAGGCCTTGACCATGCAGCGGCATATCACGCCTTTTTCCGTGCGGACGCCCGGGTAATCCAGGATCAGCGCCCCGGCCCGGCCCCCGGTCTCCTTGATCCCTTCCAGCCGGGCCGGCACCACCCTTGTGTTGTTGACCACCAGCAGGTCCGAGGGCCGCAACAGGTCGGGCAGGTCGTAAAACCGGTGATGGGAAATGCCGCCGCGGGCGCGGTCCAGCCGCAGCAGGCGGCTGCTGTCCCGTTGGGTTACCGGCTGCTGGGCGATTCTGTCCGGCGGCAGGTCATAATCGTAATCGGAGACAAGAAACATAAAAGCTTAGCCCGGATATTTCATGAAATTCTTATATAAAAACGGGGTGTAAAGAACCTCAAATCGTTTGTGAGCGGTTGCGGTTTTTAAAAACACCGAACCCCATTGCATCCAACTGTAATTTATATAAATTTTTGTGTGTGCCGGAAAAATTTATGCCATACCCGGACTACTGGTTGCCCAGGTAGACCAGGCCCAGCCCGGCCAGCATCAGGGTCAGACCGAAGAGCCGCAGCACCCGGGGCTCCAGCTCCAGAAGCTGTTTCAGCCAGGTTTTGACGGTTTCGGGAAAGGCAAAATAGGGCATGCCCTCAATGATCATGACCATGCCGATGACGCAGAGAAAAAATTTCATATCGTTTTACCTTCTTTACGAGGCAGTCCCTTTATTTCGACCAGACCGGGCCGGCTGGTTCAGGGTGCCCAGTATACGGGGCTTTCTGCCGGAATGTCAAAGCAAAACAGGCGGCCAGGCCGGCACCGGCCGGAAGAATCGGTGTCTGGCCGGCCGAAATAGCCATTGACAAAGGAAGTGGAATCCTTTATTCTCCAACGCTTGATGGAGAGATTTTCGAACCGGTTGAAACACCTTCAAATCCGGCGATCATCCCGGCACAGCAGGGGGCGCCGGCGGAGCCGTTCATGCCGATATCCAAAAATGTAAAAGCGTGCCTGTCCGCGTCTTCCTGGATACGGAAGATGTTTGAAGAGGGGGCCCGGCTGCGGGCGGCCCATGGCGCATCCAACGTGTTTGATTTCAGCCTGGGCAACCCCAATGTACCGCCGCCGGAACGGTTTAAAAAGGTTCTGGCCGATGTGTCGGCCGGCCCGGACACCGGACACGGGTACATGCCCAATGCCGGCTATCCCGAAACCCGGCAGGCCGTGGCCGACCAGGTTTCCATGGAGCAGCAGGCCGAGGTGTCGGCAGACGGCGTTCTCATGACCTGCGGTGCAGCCGGCGGCCTTAACGTGATTCTCAAGGCCATTTTAGATCCCGGCGACATTGTGGTGGGGCTGGCCCCTTTTTTTGTGGAGTACCGGTTTTACACGGAAAATCACGGTGGCTGCTTTAAGACGGTCCAGACCGGCGCTGAATTTGATATCGACCTGGCGGCCCTTGAACAGGCCATGGATAAAAAAACCCGGGCCGTGATCATCAATTCACCCAACAACCCCACCGGCGCGGTCTATTCCGCGCAAACCCTGGAACACCTGGGATCCCTGCTGTCTGAAAAAAGCCGGGAGCACGGCCGCCCCATTTACCTGATCTCGGACGAGCCCTACCGGGACATCGTGTATGATGGAACTGTCGTGCCGCCCCTGTTTCCCGCCTATGAGAACAGCCTGGTGGTCTCCTCCTACTCCAAAACCCTGTCACTGCCCGGTGAGCGCATCGGGTTTGTGGCAGTCAACCCGGCCACCGCCTGCCGGCGGGAGCTGGTGGATGCCATGACCTTTGCCAACCGGGTGCTGGGGTTTGTCAATGCCCCGGCCCTGATGCAGCGGGTGATCACCTTCATGCAGGGCCAGCACGTGGATATCGGTGAATATGCCAGAAAGCGGGACCTGCTCTGTGATCTTCTGGCCGACGCGGGATACGATTTTATAAAACCGGCCGGGGCCTTCTATCTGTTTCCAAAATCGCCGCAGGCGGATGATGTAGCGTTTGTCAAGATTCTGCAGGAGCAGCGCATTCTGGCGGTGCCCGGCGTGGGGTTCGGCCGGCCCGGCCACTTTCGGCTGGCTTTCTGCGTGGAAGACGACACCATCAAAAACGCGGCCCCGGGCTTTGCCCGGGCCATGGCCGAAGCACGACACGCGGGTTAAACGAACAATCGATGTAACACCATACAGGAGAGAGATATGAAGATTTTAAAGATTGACCACCTGGGAATCGCTGTCAACAACATTGAAGAGGGCAAAAAGTTCTGGTGCGACATGCTGGGCCTGCCGTTTGAAGGCACGGAAACCGTTGAAGCGCAGAAGGTGACCACCGCCTTTCTGCCGGTGGGTGAAAGCGAGGCCGAACTGCTGGAAGCCACCGGCCCGGAGAGCCCGGTGGCCAAATATATCGAGAAAAAAGGCCAGGGTGTTCACCATATCGCCTTTCGCGTGGAAAACATCGAGGCGGCTCTGGCTGAATTAAAGGAAAAGGGCGTTGCCCTGATCGACGAAATCCCGAGAAAAGGGGCCGGCGGCGGGAAAATCGCCTTTATTCACCCCAAAGCCACCGGCGGTGTGCTGGTGGAGCTGTGTGAACGATCCGGATAACAAAAAAGACAAGGACCACGCGTCGATCATATAAGGAGGACCCATGGCCAACACGGAAAAATGGAAACAGATGGCGGAAAAAGAGATGAAGGGCAAGCCGGTCGATTCCCTGTTATGGAAAACACCGGAAGGCGTCACCATCAAGCCCCTTTACACAAAAGAGGACGCGGAAAACCTGTCCCACGTGGACACACTTCCCGGAGAGACCCCCTTTGTGCGGGGGGTCAAGGCCACCATGTACGCGGGACGGCCCTGGAC
Organism: Desulfosudis oleivorans Hxd3; assembly: GCF_000018405.1. Taxonomy (NCBI): domain Bacteria; kingdom Pseudomonadati; phylum Thermodesulfobacteriota; class Desulfobacteria; order Desulfobacterales; family Desulfosudaceae; genus Desulfosudis; species Desulfosudis oleivorans. Next base: position 90,682 of record NC_009943.1, on the reverse strand, counting down.
CATTCGCCAGTACGCCGGTTTTTCAACCGCCAAAGAGTCCAACGCCTTTTACCGCAGGAACCTGGCCGCCGGCCAGAAGGGGCTTTCCGTGGCCTTTGACCTGGCCACCCACCGGGGCTACGATTCGGATCATCCCCGGGTGGCGGGGGACGTGGGCAAGGCCGGTGTGGCCATTGACTCGATCGAGGACATGAAGATTCTGTTTGACGGCATTCCCCTGGATAAGATGTCCGTCTCCATGACCATGAACGGCGCGGTCCTGCCGGTGCTGGCCGCCTATATCGTGGCCGCCGAGGAGCAGGGCGTGGACCAGAAACTGCTGGCCGGCACCATTCAGAACGACATATTAAAGGAATATCTCACCCGCAACACATACATCTATCCGCCGACGCCTTCCATGCGTATCGTGTCGGACATCATTCAATACTGTTCGACCCACATGCCCAGATACAACACCATCAGCATCAGTGGTTACCACATGATGGAGGCCGGCGCCGATTCGGTGCTTCAGACCGCCTTTACCCTGGCCGACGGCCTGGAGTACATCAAGGCGGCCCTGGCCGCGGGCCTGGATATCGATGCCTTCGCTCCCCGGCTCTCCTTTTTCTTCGGCATCGGCATGAACTTTTTCATGGAGATTGCCATGCTCCGGGCGGCCCGGCTGCTCTGGTCAGAAATTGTGGGCCGGTTTTCCCCCAAGGATTCCCGGTCTTCCATGCTGCGCACTCACTGCCAGACCTCGGGCTGGAGCCTGACCCAGCAGGATCCCTACAACAACATCATTCGCACCACCCTGGAGTGTCTTTCCGCGGTGCTCGGCGGCACCCAGTCCCTGCACACCAACGCCTTTGACGAGGCCGTGAGCCTGCCCACCGAGCTGTCGGCCCGAGTGGCCAGAAACACCCAGATTATCGTTCAGGAGGAGAGCCATGTCTGCAAGGTGGTGGATCCCCTGGGCGGTTCCTACTACGTGGAAGCCCTGACCGCGGCCATTGCGGACGAGGCCCGCAAGATCATCGCGGAAATCGAGGAGATGGGCGGCATGGCCAAAGCCATTGAAACCGGCATGCCCAAAATGCGCATCGAAGAGGCGGCGGCCCGGCGCCAGGCCCGCATTGACCAGGGAAAAGAGACCGTGGTGGGCGTCAATAAATACAAGGTGGCTGACGAAAGCCCCCTGGAGGTGCGGGAGGTTTCCGAAGCGGTGCGGGAGGAGCAGGAGGCCCGGCTTAAAGAATTGCGGGCGTCGCGGGACAACGAGGCCGTTAAAAAGGCCCTTGAGGCGGTCACCCAATGCGCCGGGTCCGGCGGCAACCTTCTGGAGGCCTGTATTCCCGCGATTCGGGCCCGGGCCACGGTGGGAGAGATCTCCGACGCCATGGAAAAGGTGTTTGGCCGGTTTGTGGCCACCACCCAGTGCATCTCCGGCGTCTATGCCGGCGAGTACGGCGACAGCGAGGTGATTGCCTCCCTGCGAAAACGGACCGACCAGTTTGCCGAAAAGCACGGCCGCAAACCCAGAATCCTGGTGGTCAAGATGGGCCAGGACGGACACGACCGGGGCATCAAGGTGGTGGCCACCGGGTTTGCCGACCTGGGGTTTGACGTGGACATCGGCCCCATGTTCCAGACGCCGGAAGAGGCGGCCAAAATGGCGGTGGAAAACGACGTGCACGTGGTGGGGGTCTCCAGCCTGGCGGCGGGCCACAAGGCCCTGGTGCCCCAGCTGATCGCGGCCCTCAAGGCCGAAGGTGGTGATGATATTCACGTGGTGGCCGGGGGCATCATTCCGCCGGCGGATTACGACGTTCTCCGCTCCGCCGGCGTGGCCGCGGTGTTCGGTCCGGGTACGGTGATCACCGACTCGGCCAACCAGGTGCTGAAGGTGCTGGAAGCCGCAGGGTAACGGCCTTGCATGAAAAAAATAAAAGGCCCGCAGAGCCCACGACGGAAAAGGGCGGAACAACGCGTTTGCGTCAAGATTTTTGTGTTAGAGGCAATTCATATAAATAACAAGTTGGCTCCCTGCTTTTTGCGACGAGGCCGTTCCGTTGCCGCAGCAGGCAATTAAAGGCACTGCCATGTCCACGCCTCAGAAACCTGAAGAGTACATAAAAGGCGTACTGAACCGGGACCGGCGCATGCTGGCCAAAACCATCACCCTGGTGGAAAGCGGCCTGGCCGAACACCGGAAGGTGGCCGGCCAGGTGCTGGGGGAGCTGCTTGCCCACACGGGCAGGGCGATCCGCGTGGGCATCACCGGGGTTCCCGGCGTGGGAAAAAGTGTTTTTATTGAAACCCTGGGCACCTTTCTGACCTGCCAGGGGCTTACCGTGGCCGTGCTGGCCGTGGATCCCAGCAGCGCCCGCAGCGGCGGCAGCGTGCTGGGCGACAAGACCCGCATGGAAAAGCTTTCCGCCGACCCGAGGGCCTTTATTCGGCCGTCGCCGTCGGGAAAAACCCTGGGTGGTATTGCGGCCCGGACCCGGGAGTCCATGCTGGTGTGCGAGGCGGCCGGGTTTGACGTGGTTCTGGTGGAGACCGTGGGCGTGGGCCAGTCCGAAACCGCGGTGGCCGCCATGGTCGATTTTTTTCTGGTCCTGGCCCTGGCCGGGGCCGGGGACGAGTTGCAGGGCATTAAAAAAGGCATTCTGGAGCTGGCCGATGCCGTGGCCGTGACCAAGGCCGACGGCGAAAACATCAAGGCGGCCGACCAGGCCCGGCAGCAGTATGAAGTCGCCCTGCACATGCTGTCTCCATCCGGGTCGGCCTGGTGTCCCAGAGTTTTTACCTGCAGCGCCCTGGCCGGGGAAAATATCGACACGATATGGGAGACCGTTCTGGCGCACAGAAAGACCCTTCAGGCAAGCGGCGAGTTTGAGGCCAAACGGCGCAAGCAGGCCGCCCAGTGGATGTGGCGGCTGCTGGAAGAGGGAATAAAGGAGCGGGTTTTCGCCCTGCCGGAAATTGCTGACAGCCTTTCGGCTGTGGTGTCCCGCGTGGAGCACGGCGAGATCACAGCCGCTGCCGGGGCCGACAAGCTGCTGTTTTATCTTGACAAGCGAATAAAAGTATAGCAGGTTTTTGAGGTTTGTGGTCAATGCGGGCACGAAAACACCCTGCCCCGCCGCCGGCGCATTGTGGCCGCGCACCGGTCGTACCGGACAAAACCGATTTTTACAGCAAGGGGATGTTGAACATGGGCAACACACAGGACAGAATCAGTGAGTTAAAGGAAAAAGAGCGCGCCGTTCGGGAGATGGGCGGCAAAGAGGCCGTGGCCAAGCATAAACAGGCGGGCAAGCTCACGGCCAGGGAGCGGATTGAGGCCCTTTTTGATCCCGGCACCTTTCGGGAGCTGGACATGTTTGTCACCCACCGGTGCACCAACTTCGGCATGGAAAAGGTGGCCATCCCTTCGGAAGGCGTGATCACCGGCCATGGCCGGGTCGAAGGCCGGCCCGTGTTCGCCTATTCCCAGGACTTTACGGCCCGGGCCGGCAGCCTGGGAGAGATGCACGCCAAAAAAATCACCAAGGTCATGGACATGGCCCTCAAGGCCGGAGCCCCGGTGGTGGGCATGAACGACTCGGGCGGGGCGCGCATTCAGGAGGGTATTGACGCGCTGTCCGGATACGGTGAAATTTTTTATCGGAACTCCCTCTGCTCCGGCGTGATTCCCCAGATCTCGGCCATCATGGGCCCCACCGCCGGCGGCGCGGTCTATTCGCCGGCCATGACCGACTGGGTCTTTATGGTCAAAAAGACCAGTTACATGTTTATCACCGGGCCAGAGGTAATCAAGGCGGTGACCGGCGAGTCCATCACCTTTGAAGAGCTGGGCGGCGCCATGACCCACAACGAGAAAAGCGGGGTGGCCCACTTTGCCTGCGAAAACGACCAGGACGCCATTGACCGGATTCGCAAACTGCTTTCCTACATTCCCTCCAACAACATGGAGGACCCGCCGGTGGTCGCTACCGGGGACGATCCTTTCCGCGAAGATCCGGCCCTGGACGCCCTCATGCCCGACGATCCCAACAAGCCGTACGACATGAAAACCGTGATCCGTTCCATCGTGGACAACGGCGAAATTTTTGAGCCCCATGAATATTACGCCAAAAACATTCTGATCTGTTTTGCCCGTATGAACAACCGGAGCCTCGGCATCATCGCCAACCAACCAAGCGTTCAGGCCGGGTGCCTGGACTCCAATGCCGCGGACAAGGCCACGCGGTTTATCCGGTTCTGCGACGCCTTTAACATTCCCCTGCTTACCATTGCCGACGTGCCGGGCTACCTTCCCGGCAAAGACCAGGAGTGGGGGGGTATCATTCGCCACGGTGCCAAGCTGCTCTGGTGCTATTCCGAGGCCACGGTGCCCAAGCTGCTGTTGATCACGCGCAAGGATTATGGTGGCGCCTACCTGGCCATGAGTTCCCGCCATCTGGGCGCGGACATGGTCTATGCATGGCCCACGGCCGAGGTGGCGGTTATGGGGGCAGAAGGCGCGGCCAACATCATCTACCGCAAGGAGATTAAGGGCGCCGATGATCCGGCAGCCAAACGCAAGGAGAAAATCGAGGAGTACAAGGCTCGGTTTTCCAATCCTTACCGGGCGGCTGAAAGAGGATACGTGGACGCAATCATTATGCCCCGGCACACCCGCCAGCATCTCTGCGAGGCCCTGGAGCTGATGTGCACCAAGCGGGAGACCCGGCCGCCCAAGAAACACGGCAATATACCGGTATAACCACTCGCGGAGGCAACCATGAAGGACGGAAACAAAGACAAAAAAATCAAGGCCGCCATCAGCGCGGCGGTTCTTAACTATATAAAGAGTGAAGCGGAGATGGCGGCCGTGGCCGGCCTGGTGGCGGCCAACCGGGGCCGCTCCGCCCTGGAGCAGGGACCGTTTGTCTCCAGAAACACGTGGGGCACGGACAGCCGGCGAACCCAGATGCAGCTGCGCACCCTGATGCAACTCAGGTCCATTAAATAACAGATCAGCTTTCAATCACAGCCAAGGAGATACATACCATGAGCGACCATCATTCAGTCAAAATGACGGCCATGAATTACGACAAGGATCGGCCCAAGGCGGAAAACCCGTTGAAGATCATGGACCTGTCCCTGCGGGACGGCCATCAGTCCCTGTTTGCCACCCGTGGCCGCACCGAGGACATGCTTCCCGTGGCCGGCCTGATGGATGAGGTGGGGTTCTGGGCCGTTGAGGTCTGGGGCGGCGCCACCTTTGACACCATGCACCGGTTTTTAAATGAAGATCCCTGGGAGCGGATTCGCACCCTGAAGCGATATTTCAAAAAAACACCGCTCTCCATGCTGCTGCGGGGCCAGAACCTGGTGGGATACCGGAACTACGCCGATGACGTGGCCCGGGCGTTTGTGGAACGGGCCGCGGAAAACGGCATGGATGTGTTTCGCACCTTTGACGCGCTTAACGATTTTCGCAATTTTGAAACCGTGGTGGAGGTGATCAAGAAGTGCGGCAAGCACTTTCAGGGCACCATCTGCTACTCCATGACCGAACCCCGGCTGGGCGGCGAGGTTTACAATGTCGAGTACTTTGTGACCAAGGCCAAAGAACTGGAAAGCATGGGGGCCGACACCATCTGCATCAAGGACATGGCCGGCCTGGTGGCGCCCTATGACATCTTCAACGTGGTCAAGGCGTTAAAGGAATCCGTCAAGCCCCCCATCCACTTTCACAGCCACTTTACCTCCGGGCTTGCGCCCATGTCCCACCTGAAGGCGGTGGAGGCCGGGGTGGACATTTTAGACACCTGCCTCTCCCCTTATGCCTACCGCACCTCCCATCCGGCGGTGGAGCCCATGGTCATGTCCCTGCTGGGCACCAACCGGGACACGGGCTTTGACATCAACAAGCTGGTGGAGATCACCGAAATCCTGGAAGAGAAGGTGATGCCCAAGTACCGGCAGTTCTTAAATGAGCCCACCATGTCGGTCATCGACATCAACGTGCTGCTGCACCAGACCCCGGGCGGTATGCTCTCCAACCTCTTCGGCCAGCTCAAGGAGATGGACGCCCTGGATCGGCTTAACGAGGTGTACAAAGAGCTGCCCAGGGTGCGCAAGGACCTGGGCCAGATTCCCCTGGTCACGCCCACCAGTCAGATCGTGGGCGTACAGACGGTCAATAACGTGCTGTTTGACAAGGACGGTGAGCGCTACGCCCGCATCACCGACCAGGTCAAGGACCTCTGTTACGGTCTGTACGGCAAGACGTCGGTACCTATTGATTCGGCGCTTCAGAAAAAGGCCCTGGCCGGATATCCCCGGGGCGAGACCCCCTTTACCGGCCGGCCGGCCGAGATTCTCGAGCCTGAACTGGAAGAATCCAAAAAAGAGATCGGCGATCTGGCCGTGGATGAGGATGACCTGATTCTCTACGCCCTTTACCCGGTCACCGGAAAGAAGTTTTTAAAATGGAAGTACGGCCAGGAAGAGCCGCCCGCGTCGGTGCGGGCCAAGAGCCTGGAGCAGGCAAAGGCCGAGCTGGCCCTGGTGGCAAAGGCAAAGGCCGGCAAGGTGGTGGAAAAGACCGACAAGCATGAGATTCCTGAAAAAAGCGAGTCTTTCCGAACATTCCACGTGTTTGTGGACAGCGAGTACTTTGAGGTGGGCGTGGATGAGTCCGGTGATTCGCCGGTAATCAGCTACATTCAGCAGGCAGCGGCCCGCCTCGGGTCGGCCCCGGCCCAGCCCATGGCCGCGGCTCCGGCTGCACCGGCCGCCCCGGCGGCCCAGGCAACAGCGGCACCGGCCGCGCCCGCGCCTGCCCCGGAAGCCAAAACCGAGATCTCGGTGCCGGCAGCGGTGGCGCCGACGGAGGGCACGCCCCTGACCGCGCCCATGCCCGGCATGATCGTCAAATACCTCAAAAAGGTGGGCGACACTGTGGCGGAAGGCGAGACCGTGGTGGTGCTGGAGGCCATGAAGATGGAAAACGCCCTGCCCGCACCGGTGGCCGGGAAAATCGCCTCCATTAACTTTGACAGCGGCGACTCGGTTCCCAAGGACGCCGTACTCTGCGTGGTCAGCTGATGAAGATACACGAATTTCAGACAAAAGAGCTGTTTCGGACATATGGCATTCCCACGCCCGAAGGCCGTATGGTGAACACGGCGGAAGCGGCGGGAGAGGCAGCCGGAGAACTGGGGGGCTTTCCCGTTGTGGTCAAGGCCCAGATTCACGCCGGGGGTCGCGGAAAAGGCGGTGGCGTCAAGCTGGCCAAATCCGCTGATGAAGCCAAATCCCTGGCCGGCGCCATGCTGGGCTCCCGGCTGGTGACCCCCCAGACCGGGCCGGAAGGCACCCTGGTGCAGAAGGTGCTGGTGGAACAGGGGGTGAGCATTGCAAAAGAGCTTTACCTCTCCGTGGTGGCCGACCGGGAAACAGCCGGCATCGTAATCATGGCCAGTGAGGCCGGGGGCATGGACATCGAGGCCGTGGCCGAGACCACGCCGGAAAAGATCCTCAAGGTCTTTGTCAACCCCCTGGCCGGCCTGTCGGCCTTTCACTGCCGCCAGGCCGCATATGGCCTCAACCTGCCGGCCGAGGCGATCAAACCGTTTACTCAGGTGGTGTCCGGCCTGTTTAAGCTTTTTGTGGATTATGATGCCTCCCTGGTGGAGATCAACCCCCTGATTCTTACCACGGACAAGGCGGTGATGGCCCTGGACGCCAAAATCAACTTTGACGACAGCGCATTGTTCCGGCACAAGGATATTCTGGCCCTGAGGGACACTGACGAAGAAGATCCCCTTGAGGTAGAGGCCTCCAGGTTTAACCTGAACTACATCAACATGGACGGCAATGTTGGTAACATGGTCAACGGCGCCGGCCTGGCCATGGCCACCATGGACATTATCAAGCTGGCTGGTGCCGAACCGGCCAACTTCCTGGATGTGGGCGGCGGCGCCAATGCCGAGATGGTGGAAAACGGGTTTCGCATCATTTTAAGCGACCCCAAGGTCAAGTGCATTCTGGTCAACATCTTCGGCGGCATTCTGCGCTGTGATGTGCTGGCCAGCGGCATTGTCCAGGCGGCCAGAAACACGGCCATTCATGTGCCCCTGGTGGTTCGCATGGAGGGCACCAACGTGGACGAGGGTAAGCGGATCCTGGCCGAGTCGGGCCTGGACCTGCATTCAGCGGCCAGCCTCAAGGATGCGGCGGCCAGGGTGGCCCAGGTTGTGGCAGCAGCCTGACCATAACAGCGAAAACGGTTTGAACTCAAGACGGATAGAAATATAAAATGGCGATATTTGTTGATAAAGAGACGCGGCTGGTGGTGCAGGGCATCACCGGCAAGGAGGGCGGCTTTCACACCCGGCAGTGCGTGGCCTACGGCACGAAAGTGGTGGCAGGCGTCACGCCGGGCAAAGGGGGCCAGGACGTTGACGGCATTCCGGTGTTTAACACCGTGGCCGACGCCGTTCACCAGACCGGCGCCAACTGCAGCATGATCTTTGTGCCGCCGGCCTTTGCCGCCGACGCCATCTGCGAGGCCGCATACGCCGGGGTTGACCTGATCGTGGCCATCACCGAGGGCATTCCGGTCCTGGACATGATGCGGGTCAAGCATATCCTCAAGGGCCGGCCGATCCGGCTGATCGGCCCCAACTGCCCGGGCATCATCACTCCGGGCCAGGCCAAGATCGGTATCATGCCCGGTCCCATTCACAAACCGGGCGGCCCCATCGGCGTGGTTTCCCGGTCCGGCACCCTCACCTACGAGGTGGTGCACCAGCTCACCGGCCAGGGCATCGGCCAGACCACCTGTGTGGGCATTGGCGGGGACCCGGTCAACGGCACCGATTTTATCGACTGCTTAAAAGCCTTTCAGAACGACCCGGACACCCGGGGGATTGTCATGGTGGGTGAAATCGGCGGCAATGCCGAGGAAAAGGCCGCTGAATTTATCGCCACCGAAGTCACCAAGCCGGTGGTGGGGTTTGTGGCCGGGCTCACCGCGCCGCCGGGCCGGCGCATGGGCCATGCCGGCGCCATCATCAGCGGCAAAAGCGGCACAGCTGAAGGCAAGCTGGCGGCCCTTGAAGGGGCCGGGGTTCACCTGTGCCGAAACCTGGGCACCCTGGGCGAACTCTGCGCCAGGGTGTTTTGACCGAACCGCCGGCCGTCAATCCATAAGGAGAAGCGCCATGCCACAGGTAAAAGGCTCCATGTTTATCATGTTTGCAACGGCGGTGCGGGCCGACAAATCCGGCGCCATGGATAAATTCCTCACGGATAAGGACCGGGCAGTGATTGCCCAGAGGGTTCTTGCCGGAACCTGGTATCCTTTTGAAACCTATAAAAACTGTTTTACCGCAGTGGCCAGGGTGGTGGCAAAGGACAACCCGGAAACCTTGAGGGAGTGGGGCCGGCAGTACGGAGAAGCCACCATGACCTCGATTTACAAGATCATTCTTCAGAAAAAAGATGCCCGGTCCGCCATGACCGCCTATAACAGCGTGTTTAAAAGTCAGTTCGATTTCGGGAAAACAGAATTCAAAATGGTGTCCGACAGCGAGATCCTCATCGGCCTCATCGGTTTTGATCAGAACTTTACGATCCTGCACCATGTGGCCCAGGGCTGGATGGAGCGCACCATTCAGCTGGTCATCAACAAGCCGGTCCGCTCGGAAATTGCGGGCCACAACTGGGAGGGGACGCCGGCCGTTGTTTTTCGCCTGCGCTGGTAGTTGCCGGGCAGTTTTTCGGCAGCCCGCTTTTTGAGTATTAACCGATTTTTTTTACCAGCTCGGCCACCCGGGCGCCCAGGCGCGTTCCGTTTTCCGTTGCGCTTGCGTCCGGCGCACCCACGCAGGCGGTGCCGTAATGGCCGGTGGCGGCCAACGGATCTCCCACCACAATCATGCCGTAGATCAGCATGCACTGCAAAATCGACAGCATGGTGGTCTCTTTGCCTCCGGTGGGATCCCCGGACGTGGTAAAGGCGGCCCCCACCTTGCCTTCCATCTTGCGGCGGACCCCCACAAAAGCGTCAAACACCTGTTTCAGTTCCGCGGCCATGCCGCCGAAATAGACCGGGGACCCGGCGATAATACCGCCGGCAGCGATAAAATCCTCTTTTGTCACCTCTTCGGTGGACCGAACCACGCTGGAGACTCCTTCCACCGAATCCACCCCCCGGGCAACAGCCTGGGCCAGGGCTTTTGTGTTGCCGCCTTTTGAATAATAAAGAACCAGAACCTGCATGCGCGCCTCCTCATAAAAAAACCCCGCCTGCAAAGCGTCTCTTTGCAGGCGGGGCGGGTGTTTAAAGGTTTATTTTCCGGCTTCTTCGTAGTCGGCGTCGATGACATCATCATCACCGCCGGCAGCGCTGCTGGTTCCGCCGTCCGCAGAGGCCCCTGCGTCACCGCCGGAGGCCTGCTGGCCCTCCTGGGAGGCCTTCTGGTACATGGCCTCGGCCAGCTTGTGGGAGGCCTGGGTCAGTTCGTCGGAAAGCTTTTTGATCTGGTCTGTGTCCGTGGTCTCCTTGGCCTTTTTCAGCTCCTCGATCTTGGCCTGAATTTCGGCCTTTGTGGCGTTGTCCAGCTTGTCTTCGCCCAGCTCCTTGATCGATTTTTCGGTCTGGTAGATCAGGGCGTCAGCCGTGTTCTGTGCCTCCACCAGTTCCCGCTTATTCTTGTCCTCTTCGGCGTGGGCCTCGGCATCCTTGACCAGCTTGTCAATCTCCTCCTTGGAAAGTCCGCTGGAGGCCGTGATCTTGATGGACTGCTCCTTGCCCGTGCCCAGGTCCTTGGCCGAGACCGCCACGATGCCGTTGGCGTCGATGTCAAAGGTCACTTCGATCTGGGGTACACCCCGGGGCGCCGCTGGAATATCGGCCAGGTCGAACCGGCCCAGGGTCTTGTTGTTGGCGGCCATTTCCCGCTCACCCTGAAGCACGTGAATCGACACCGCCGGCTGATTGTCAGCCGCGGTTGAAAAGACCTGGCTCTTTTTCGTGGGAATGGTGGTATTTTTTTCAATCAGCTTGGTCATCACCCCGCCCAGGGTTTCAATGCCCAGGGAAAGCGGGGTCACGTCCAGCAGCAGCACGTCGTTCACATCGCCCTGGAGCACACCGGCTTGAATGGCAGCGCCGATGGCCACAACCTCGTCCGGGTTCACGCTCTTGTTGGGGGCCTTGCCAAAGATCTTTTTCACCCGGTCCTGCACCGCGGGCATGCGGGTCATGCCACCCACCAGGATCACCTCATCGATCTGGGAGGCGGAAAAGCCGGAGTCTTTCAGCGCGGTTTCGCAGGGCTTTGCCATCTTGTCCAGCAGGTCCTCCACCAGCTCTTCCAGCTTGGCCCGGGAGAGCTTGATGTTCAGGTGCTTGGGGCCGTTGGCGTCCGCCGTGATAAAGGGCAGGTTGATGTCGGTCTGCGGAGAGGAGGAGAGCTCCATCTTGGCCTTTTCCGCAGCCTCTTTTAATCGCTGAAGCGCCATCTTGTCCTGGCGCAGGTCAATGCCCTGGTCTTTTTTGAATTCGCTGGCAAGGTAGTCCACCACCCGCAGGTCAAAGTCTTCGCCGCCCAGGTGGGTGTCGCCGTTGGTGGATTTGACCTCAAACACGCCATCCCCGATTTCCAGGACGGAAATATCAAACGTGCCGCCGCCCAGGTCGAATACAGCGATCTTTTCGTCTTTCTTTTTGTCCAGGCCGTAGGCCAGGGAGGCGGCCGTGGGCTCGTTGATAATGCGCAGCACGTTGAGGCCGGCGATTTTGCCGGCGTCTTTGGTGGCCTGTCTCTGGCTGTCGGAAAAATAGGCCGGCACGGTAATCACCGCGTCAGTGACTTTTTCACCCAGGTACTCTTCTGCCGTGTGCTTGATGTCGGCCAGAATAAAGGAGGATATTTCCGCCGGGCTGTACTGCTTGTCACGCAGGTTGATGCGCAGGTCGCCGTTGCCCGCCTTTTCAATTTTGTAGGGCAGCACCTTGATATCGTGCTGGACTTCGGCTGAATCAAATTTCCGGCCGATCAGCCTTTTTACGCCAAACACCGTGTTTTCCGGATTTGTGATGGCCTGTCGCTTGGCCACCTGACCCACCAGCCGTTCGCCGTCCTCGTTGATGGCAACGATGGAGGGTGTGGTGCGGCCGCCCTCGGGGTTGGTGATGACTTTTGCCTCTCCCCCTTCCATCACGGCCACGCAGGAGTTGGTGGTACCAAGATCGATTCCTATTGTTTTAGCCATTGTGTTCCTCCTTACCGAATTTTTATGCGAGAATATTAAAATCTTAAAAGGCGGCTGTGTTAACCACCCGCCGAGTTTCCGTTTTTTCTGCCGGCGGACACCACCACCATGGCGGGCCGCAGCAGCCGGTCGTGAATCATATATCCCTTCTGATACTCCTCTATAACAATATTGGCGTCTGTATCGTCTGTTTCGCGCCGGGCCACGGCCTCGTGAAAGTTGGGGTCAAAGGACCGTCCCAGGGCGTCAATCCGTGTGACGCCGAATTTTTCAAAAACCTTCAAAATTTCCGTTAATGTCATGTCAACGCCGGACAGCAGGCATTCGTTCTGGTCGGCGGTATCCTTTGACGCCACAATGGCCCGCTCCAGGTTGTCCACCACTGACAACAGTTCGCGGATCACGGCTTCGTGAGCGTATTTTTTGAAATCGGCCCACTGTTTTTCCAGCCGCTTCTTGTAGTTGTCAAATTCGGCGGCTGCCCGAAGCAGCTTGTCTTCCACCTTTTTTTTCTCTTCCAGGGCCGCTTCAAGCTGCTGGTCCAGCACCTCAATCGGATCCTCTTCCTGAACCTCCTGGTCCGGGCCGGTGTCCGTCTCCGCTTTCGGCGACGCCTCTTCCGGCCAATCCTCGGTGTTCAGGTCCGCCTCTTCGGCCATCTCCGGCTCCTGTGCTCGCGTGTTGTCGTCCCGTATGCGAATCTTTTTACTCAACCGATTCCTCTCAATCTATACTTTTAATAACCGTTTGAATTTTTATGGTTTCATAAAAATGTCCGATATCTTTTCCCAGGGCCCGCCGGAGCGGTCCACGAATCAGTCACAAAAATAAGAATGATCAGGCCAATGTCAAGAAAAACAAATAAGAAAAACAGGTTGGGAAATCAGGGGGAGTTGAGTGAAAAAAAGATGCCCATTCAAGACCGGGAACGATCCATGACACTGCCTGCACCGGTTATCGCTGCTTCCTTCCGGACCTGACGAGGTTCCCGGCCGTCAGTTGCATGGCGGCCGGCCAAGAATGGGCACCTGCTGTTATAGACATTTGTCTGGCCGGTTGCAAGCTATTTTCCAATTGAAATCGGCCCGGATTCATGCCATTATAGTAAAATCATGGAAAAAAACAGCTGGTTAGAAAAAACAGACCCTCTGCTTGACGCGGTTTGTCGCACCATCGGATGCCACGCCATGATCGCGCCCGGCGAGGCGGTACTGGTCGGGGTATCCGGCGGCCCGGATTCCGTGGCCCTGCTCCACGCCCTTGTCCGGCTTCAGCCGGAACTGGCTGTGGCCCGCGTCAGTGTGGCCCATGTGCACCACGGCCTGCGCGGTGCCGAGGCCGATGCTGACCAGGCGTTTGTGGCCGCCCTGGCCGAGAGGCTGGGCCTTCCGTTTTACACCGAAAAAATCGATGTGGCAGCCGCGGCCCGCAACACAGGGGCCTCGGTGGAGGATGCGGCCCGAACAGCCAGGTACCGGTTCTTTTCTGATACGGCCGCGGCCCACGGCTACCATAAGATCGCCACGGCCCACCATGCCGGAGACAATGCCGAGTGGGTGCTGATGAACCTGGTGCGCGGCGCCGGGCCGGAAGGGCTTTCCGGCATTCCACCGGTGCGGGAGAACATCATCCGGCCCCTGATTCATGTGTCCAGGGAAGATATCCTGGCGTTTCTTACCCATGGCGGCATGGATTATGTTGAAGACAGCACCAATGCCGACCTCACGTTCACGCGCAACCGGGTGCGCCATCACCTGCTGCCCCTGATCGAAGAACACTACAATCCCGGGATTGCGGCGTGCCTGAACCGGGTCGCCGAAATTTTTCGCGAAGAGTCCCTGTGGATCAGGGACATGGTGTCCGGCCTTTTTGAACAGGCGGTCCTGCTGTGTGAACCGGGGCGGGTGGTGCTGAAGGCCGGCTTTGTGCAAGCCCTGCCCCTGGCGGCCCGGCGGCGGCTGGTGCGCAGGGTGCTTGAAATCGTCAAAGGGGACCTGCGGCGCATCACCTTTGATCACGCCGAAGCCGTGTGCCGGGGCGTGGACCGGACCTTTGGCCTGGACCTGCCCGACGCCGTCCATGTTTCCGGAAACGAGCAGGAGCTGGTGTTTTCCGACACGGCCGTCTGCCCGGCAACAGCCACACCACAGGTAAAACCGTTTTCGTACACCCTGTTTGACACCGGCCTTGGCAATGGTTCGGTCACCATTACCGAAACCGGGATCACCCTTGGTTTTGCGCTGGCGCCTTGCGCGGCCCCGGCAAACCTTCAGCACAACGACCGGCGCACGGCCCTGCTGGACGCGGAAAAACTGACCTGCCCGCTGACCATTCGCAATGTCCGGCCCGGAGACCGGTTTGTGCCCCTGGGCATGACAGGGTCCCAGAAGGTCAGCGATTTTTTTATCAACACCCGGGTAGCTCCCATCGACCGGGCCGCCTGCCCGGTGGTGGAGTCCGGCGGCGCCATTGTCTGGGTGGCCGGCCACCGCATGGCCGAACACGTGAAACTCACCCCTGCCTCGCGGCAGGTGCTGAAAGCAAAAATTTTATAAACAGCCCGGGTTCGGGTCCGGGGAAAGAGCGAGCATTCATGGAAACCAATACTATTGACAAGAGCTTTGTGATCGGCATCATGAACCGGCTGGAGTTTTTTAAAAACTTTACCGCCGAAGAAAAAGAGAGCCTGGTCCATTTTTATCAGCACATCGTGGCCTTTCAGCCCGGCGAGATCATCATTCGGGACGGAGACCGGGATGACACATCCTTTTTTATCCTGCTTTCCGGAGAGGCCGTGGTGACCAAGGGAAAGCAGTGCCGGCCCATTGCCCGGCTTGCGCCCGGAGATTTTTTCGGCGAGATATCGTTTTTAACCAAAACCCCCCGCACCGCCACCATCTCCGCGGAAATGGAGCTGATCGTGATCAAGGTGGACGAGATCATGATTCGGGAGCTGGGCCCACCGGTGCGGGAAAAGATCAAGGACAATATCATTGCCAAGCTGGTGGAGCGGCTGCGCCGCATGAATGAAATGGTGGAGCAGCTTTCAATTTAATCGCTATCGCTATCGGGATCGCTATCGAAATCGAAACCGGCGGATCATTGCTCTGTTTTTTGACGGGTGTCACGGGCAAAGGCGCAAAGCCTTGCCCGTGTTTATTTTAAACGTCATTGCGAGGAGCAAAGCGACGAAGCAATCTTATCCGCTCAAGGCGTCATTGCGCCTGTCCGCCATAGCCGTAGGCGAAGGCGGAAGCGCAACGAAGCAATCTTTACCATTAAACCGGTTTTTTCTCCCTTGCTTTTCCGTGTACTTTTCTTGGCGGCAAGAAAAGTACCAAAAGAACCGCGCCCCGCGGCTTGGCCACGCACAGGCGTGGCTTTCCTCGCTCGAAGAATTTTTCGGCGCGAAAATGAACTCGCCCGCCTGCGGCGTTTTTGTAGGGGCAACCCGCGGTTGCCCATCAGTCGGGCGGCCGCCGGCCGCCCCTACATTACCTGCTCGCTTTTCCCGAAAAAGTCTCCTCACTCGGCTGCGCCGCAAAGGGCGAAGGCTTGCCATTGATGTCCGGACGGGACATGCCTGCGGAAAATCAAATGTAGGGGCGACCTTCAGGTCGCCAAAAACCGGGTGGGCTTCTTTGCCGGCCGCGTTTTGCTGCATTGTAAATGTTCATGGGTGCCACGGGCCAAGCGATAGCTTGCCCGTGTTTGTTTTGAGCGTCATTGCGAGGAGCAAAGCGACGAAGCAATCTTTACCGGACTGATGTTCACGGGCAACCTGCGGTTTGCCCGTGCCACCCGATAAAGAACAAGCCGCACCGGCATGCAGTACTCCCACAAAGTAAAGCCGGCCGTGCACCCCCGGGAGCGCCGCACCCCAGTGCGGCAACAAAAACGGCCGGGTGCCTCGTCAATAGCCTTTCTGTCCCGCACGACCTCCACCGTACCCGGCTTGCATGTCGGGCTGTAGCCCCCAGGGCGAAGGCCGAACCCCGGCGATCCAGCATAGAATTGACCTGTAATACCTTATTTTGGAGGCGACGATTGCGATACTTATTGTGTCGGGTGTGATGGTGACGGTGTATTCGGATCAGTCGGTTAGTGTCCATCCATCTGCTATGAGGACACAAGCAACGTTTCCAATCCAGAAATGAGAATTTTTTCGCAAGGTCAAGGAAAACAAGGCGTTTGCGCGGAGGCGTACTGTTGTACGTCGCACAAGCAAGCCCGCAGTTTGACGCAGAGATTGCGGGAAAAGGCTATTTGTGGATGGAAACCGGTTAGTTTTGATAGGACGGAGAGGGATTATGCTTATAGTTTGCAGAATCAGATTTTGGAGCAGATTGCGGAGAATCGGAGTTTAAGAAAGGATGCTGTTGAGGTTAAGTTTGATTTGCGGGGCGACCCGGTGTTTGCGATGTTGGATGATTTTGTGGCGAGTAAGGTTCCGGTGAATGTGGGTTATATTTTGCGGGTTTGTAATATCAGCGACCCGGAAGACCATTGTAAGTTGCCGTCGATAGTTTTTACGGCGATTCCGGAGAAGGATGTTTTTGCGGATAGTGTGATTATCTCGTCGGATTTGGGGGATGGGAGTGACGAGCCGGTTTTTTCGCCGAAGGAGGTTAAGTTGTTTTTCTGGGAGGGAATGTGACCGAGGATGTGCCGTGTCAGGATTATTGTTATACGGATGTGGCGGCTCCGCCGTTTTGTAAGGATGATGATTTGGGTAAGGTGTTTAGAAATATTTGTGGGGAAGATGGCGACGGGGATGATTGTTTAGAATTTAAATCTGGCGTGGAAGATTATGTGCCTTGTGATTCCGGCGAGCTTTGTGTGGATGGGGAGGGAGTTTGTAGTCCTTGTAAGAAGGTGCAGTGTGCGGATTTAGAATATAAAGGAGAAGTTTGTGTTGTGAGTCGTTATAGCGACAAGTGTATCGGCTTTGATTATGCACGAGAGGGGGGGGATGCATGCGGAAGATTTAGTGATGATTATTCTTTCCAATGCTTCAATTATAAAGACTTGCAGTGGAGCGGGTGTTCTGAAAGCCCTGTTTGTCCTACGATTACAATTCCAGGAGCAGGACTTAGCGGAATAGGGGCGGGCTCTGTGCCGATTGATTTAGAAGTTCCTCTACACAAAATTCCAGATTCCGAGGTTCCTTGTATTTGTGATGATACGGCGCCGGTGGTTGAGGATGAGGATGAGGTTTGTGTAGATACAACTTGGACGCCTGCGAGAAGCACGGTTTGTTCGGGAGAGTCGTTTACTCAGACCAGCAACTGCGGAAATACGAGAACGAAAACGGGAACAAAGACCTGTGTGCCGACTTGTACGGTGAGCAGTTGGACGCCGGCTACAAGTACGGTTTGCTCTGGGGTTTCGTTTACTCAGACAAGTAATTGTGATACTACGAGAACAAGAGTTGGGACTAAGAATTGTACGGCGAAGTTAAGCCTTGATTTCAGTAACGTTCAGTATAAGTGGATAAGCCCTTACCATTATTATTATCATACGAGGACGTTCAAGGAGACGGGCGGGGTTGGGGTGACGCTGACGAGCGCGCAGTTATGCGATAAAGCTGGATGTGATCCGAAGGAAATTGTTAATTACAGAATTGAGAAGAACAACAATTTGATACACTTAAATAAAAGATTCTGGACTCCTTATAACACCGAATCGTTTACACTGAAATATTGGGGAGCAGATGATAATGGAAATGCTATTTATGTGGAACAATATATGTGCGTGAGGGGAACCTCTTCATATCCAAACGTTCTTGTTTGCTAATCTTTTAACCAAATAGAAATTTTTAATTTTAATTAACAATCTCCGCCAGAACCACCACCGCTTCCACTTCCGCCGCCGTCTTTCTCTACGGACAGGGGGTTTTCCACGGTGTATTTCTTTCCGGTTTTTTCAAAGTATAATTCAAGACTGTTTTCATTTTGTAATATCGTTGCCTCTAATCTTGTCGCGCCTGTTTTTGGGTCAATGGATGTCAGTTGCTTTGCAATGCTTTGCCCCGGCACGTAAGTTGGCATTTCCGAAGGCGATATTTCTCTCCAGGTCTGCCCCTTTTCAATATCAAGTCCGCCGTCCTCGTCAATCACGGTCGCGTCCAGCCCGTTGGTGTAAACTTTGGCCCCCGCGTTGCAACACGAAAAATCATTTACAGAAATATCGTTGGTCTTTACCGGCGTGTAAACGCATCCGGCTGCAAGCAGCACCAAACCAGTCATACCAGCAACGGCAGTTTTTCCCGCTTTCGAGTTGACAAGATCGTTCATATTCGCCCCTCTGCTTCAAATGTTTGGATTGCATGAGAAATTAGCAACACGGCCGGGGCATGTCAACAGTTTTGTGGCAGGGGGTTGATTTGGATTACTCAAACTCACTCCTTCGTCATCGCCGGTCCCGGATCGGAGTCCGGGATGACGGACCCGGCGATCCAGAATAAAAATGATTCAATGCCTTGTTAAATAAGGTAACAGGTCAACTTTACACTGGATTGCTCAATCAAGTTGGGCAATGACGGGTGTGGGTGATCGTTGGGGACATGAAAGTTTGTTGAAGCGTGGTCTGCCGTTTGAGTTGCCGCACTGGGGTGCGGCGCTCCCGGGTGTGCATGGCCGGCTTTGCTTTGTGGGAGTACTGCATACAGGTGCGTCTTATTCTTTAACGGGTGGCACGGGCCAAGGCCGAATGGCCTTGCCCGTGAGCGGCAGCACGGGAACACGGCACGGGCAAGCTGTCGCTTGGCCCGTGGCACCCATCAGAGGACTGGTGTTCAATGACGGGCCGAACGTCAATGAGAGCCTTCGCCCATTGCGGCGCAGCCGAGCGCAAGCGGGTTTTCCGGCAAAAAGCGGGCAGGCTGTCTGAGCACCGCCGCAGGCGGGCGAGTTCCTGCCCGCGCCGGAAAACCCGTTTGCGCGAGGGAAGCCGAAGGCCAAGCCGCGGGGCGCGGTTCTTTTGGTACTTTTCTTGCCGCCAAGAAAAGTACACGGAAAAGCAGGGGAGGAAAAATCGATTTTAATGGTAAAGATTGCTTCGCTTCGCTCGCAATGACACATGAGAGGAGAGCCATCGGGAAGCGATCTGCCGGTGTCGATCCCGATACCGATAGCGATCCCGATTTCGATTAAGGAATGAAGGTCAATTTTACACTGGATTGCCCAATCAGGTTGGGCAATGACGGGTGCGCCGCCGCCAGGCGCCTACTCCTCCCGCAGCACTCTTGTGTCGAGCAACTGCACTTCGATGAGGGTGCCGGCGTCCAGCACTTCTGTGCCTTCGGGAATGCGAATCAGGGCGTTTTTGCCGGCCATGGACTGAAGCCTGCTTCTTTGCTGGAGCGGCACAACCACCAGCGCTTTTTCTTCTTTTCTGACCTCGGCGTGAACAAACTGGGTCCAGTGGCCTACGCCTCGAACGGTTTCGGCCAGCCGGGCCGACACCACGGGAAACCGAGGCCGCTGGTGGCCCCGCATTTTCAGGACCCCGGGCAGGGCGATCTGAAGAAAGGCCATCTCGTTGGATGGGGGGCCGCCGGGCAGGCAGAAAAAGGGTTTGTCTTCCAGAAACCCGAAGGCGATGGCTTTTCCCGGCCCCATGCGCACCCGGTGGTAAATGCCTTTCCAGTCCAGGGATTCAAGCACCTTGAGCATCAGGTCCTTTTCACTTCCCCAGATGCCGCCGCTGGAGATAAACAGGTCCACATGATCGATCTGCTCCCGGATTGTTGAGACCACGGCCTCCTCGGTGTCTCTGGCAAAGCAGACCCGGCTGTCAATTCTGTGCTGTGTCAGCCAGGCGCAGATTTCCGTGATGTTGCTGGCATAGAGCTTTCCCTCGGGCAGGGGCTTTCCCGGGGCCACCACCTCGTCGCCCGTGGCCATGACGCAAACCACCGGGCTTTTGAACACGGTTGCCCGGTCCAGGCCCGCGGTTGCCAGGAGCCCTACCAGGGGCGGTGTGGCCCGGTCGAACTTTTTGGCAACCGCCTGTCCCTTTTGAATGTCCGTGCCCTTTTGAAGAATATTTCTGCCGGGCCCGGCCGTGTTGTAACAGGCCAGCCGGTTTTCGGCCAAACGGGTGAACTCTTCGGCCAGCACGGCATCGGCCCCCTGGGGAATGGGTGCGCCCGTTGTAATGCGGATGGCCCGGCCCGCCGCCACCTTCAGGCGTGTTGCTGCCCCGGCCGAGATACTGCCGGCCATTTCAAGAAAAACCGGGCTTTCCGGGCCGGCTTTCTGAAGGTCTCCGGACCGGACCGCATACCCGTCCTTGAGCGAGGCGTTCACTGACGGGCTGTCCACGCTTGATACCACGTCTTCGGCAAGGACCCGGTCGGTCAGCCGGTCCAGGCCGAGGGTTTCGGTTTTCCGGGCAACGATGCTTGAAAAGGTCAGTTCCTGAGCTTCGTCAAAGCCGATCTCTTTTTTCATAAAGTGTCCGTGACCAAGGATGTTTTTTATTTGAATATTATCCGCCTGCCCGGCGATTTGCAACCGTCATTGCCGGGCCGGGGGATTTGATCTTGACAGATTTCTTTCTACTATATTAAAGTGCAACGTACCACTTTTAATTTTCCGTGAAAGGACCTGCCATGAGCCTGATGCAAGTGGGCTACTATCTGAAAAAACGGCAAATCCCCCCCCTGGCCCTGATTCCTGACCCCATTTTGGACACCCTGGCCGGGGTCTCCAGTTTTCGGGGCCGGTTTCAGACCCTGACCGGGATTGAGCGGGCCCTGACCGCGTTTCGCCACAAGGAGCCGGACCATGTGCCGGTTTCACCCATCTTGTGCGCCGGTGCCCGGCAGATATCGGGCATCACCTTTCCCGACTACGCGCTGGACGGGGAAAAGGCGGCCAAAGTTTTTATGGACGGGTACAATTTTGTGGGCGGCGACGCCGTTGTGCTGCTGCTGGACCTCTCCGTTGAGGCCGCCGACTTCGGCCAGGCCATTATCTACCCACTCAACTCCACGCCCATGCCGGACTACAAGAACCCTGTGATCACCCACCACGACCAGTACCGGGCACTTAAGTCCATTCGGTTTTCCGAGGCAAAACGGATGCAGGAGTTTGTAAAACTCTGCCGTATCGTGGTGGAAGAGGTGGGCCTGCGGGCCATTGTATCCGGGTTTGTGTTCGGCCCCTTAGGCATTCTGGCCATGATGCGGGGCGCGGAAAACCTGTTCAAGGAGTGCCGCCTCTATCCAAAAGAGGTGATGGCCGCCTGCGACACCATCACCGAAGTGTTGGTCGAGTTTGTGCTGGCCCAGTGTGAGGCCGGGGTGCCGGCCATTGCCATTGACACCCTGTTTGCCTCAAGAAGCGGCCTGCCCAAAGACCTGTGGGAAGAGATCGAAGGCCCCTTTGCCGGAGAGATCAGCCGGGCCATCAAGTCCACCGGCAGGATCGTGGCCATTCACAACTGCGGTGACGCCCCCTATTTTGACGCCCAGATCCGCTCCATGGACCCGGCCCTGATCAATTTTTCCGAGCTTCCCGATGACTGCGCCTCCCGCAGGGAGATGAAAGAAAAGTACGGTGACCGCATCACCCTGATGGGCCATGTGCCCACCCCGCTGCTGGTCCACGGATCGCCCCAGGAAGTGATCGACGAGTGCAGGCGCCACATCGACGACCTGGCGCCTGGCGGGGGTTATATCCTGTCACCGGGATGCGAGTATCCGCCCAACATCAGCCTGGTCAATGCCTTTGCCCTGATTCACGCGGCCAAAACCCATGGGAGAAAATAGCGATGAACGATTCCGCCACGCTTGACCTTGTTGAAACATCGGTCTGTGCCAGCGACACGGACGCCTTGCTGTCCCTGCTGCCGGCCCTTCAGGAGCAGAACACCGCCGATACCCTGCTTGACGCCCTCAACCGGGGAATTGAACAGGCCAGGAGAAATTTCAAGCAGGGGTCTTTTGCCCTGCCCGATTTTCTGCTGGCCATCGATGCCTACCGCACGGGCACCGCCTTTTTAAAAGACCGGTTTCCCGAAGCCGGGGACCGCAAGGCCCCGAAGATTGTCATCGGCGTGGTGGAAGGAGACGTGCACGACATGGGCAAGAACATCGTGGCTGCCGTGCTTGAGGCGTGCGGGTTCCATGTCACCGACCTGGGCAAGAACGTCCCCAACGAAACCTTTCTGGAAGCCATTGAGGCGGAGCGGCCCGACATTGTCGCCCTGTCCTCCATGATGTCCACTACCCTGGAAAACATGAACCGCCTGATCGAGCAGGTGAAGCGGGCCTATCCCGACACCCTGATCCTGGTGGGCGGCGCCCCCTTTGACCCGGAACTGGCCCGTCACATGGGGGCCGACGGGTACGCGGAAAACGTGATCACCATTCCCGACGAAACCCGGCGGGTGCTGACCACTGGCTCGGCAAAACAGTTGACATAAGTCTCCATGACCCTTTTTGATGATGCGACCTTTGACGCCGGCTTCTGTTTTACAGGTTTTGACCCGGAAGCCCTGGGCCTGGACCTGTGTGCTGAAAACTGTTTGGAGCTGGTGGCGCGTCGCATCGGTTACGGGCCGGACACGCTTCCTGTCGGCGAAAAAGCCGGCCGCATCAAAACGGTAATCGCTCAGGGCATCGAAGCGGTTGCCCTGGCCGGCCAGGGAAAACCGGTAACCATCGACCGATGGAGCGGCAAAGAAGTTGTTGCCGGTCCGGTGTGTGTTCAAAGCCCCCGGTGGTCTCACGTGGTGCGGCAGGCACAGGAACCCCAAGCGCTGTATGGTTTTATTCTGACCCTTGGCCGGGACTTTGACCGGGTAAAAGAAAAGGCCGCGCTTTTTGATGCCTATGTGCTGGACGCCCTGGGCTCGGAGATGGTCGAGCAGGCCGCCGACCGCGTGGAGCAAAGGATTCGCGCCTGGTGCGCGACCCGGAACAGGGTCTGTTCCCGCCGTTTCAGCCCGGGCTACTGCGACTGGCCCCTGGCCCAGGGACAGCAGGCCCTGGGTGATTTTCTGGCGCCAGCCGCCATTGGCGTAAAGGTACTGGCCTCCGGCGCCATGGTGCCCTCCAAGTCCATCACCGGCGCCGTGATCATGGCCCGGTCCCTTCCCCTGTCCTGCCCCTGCCCGGTCTGCAACCAGGCGAACTGTGCGTATCGGCGGGTCGCCTGACACAAAAAAAGATCAAGCCGGTAGACGGGGAACTGCGGGATATGATAATAGGGATTATCCATTGACGGCGACTGGCATGTCTGCCGTCTGTCTGATTGTTGACGGTTTTGTGGAGGTGAAACATGGAACCCATGGAGTGCCCCGGTTTTCAATGGGCCGGTGTGTGCGCGGGCATCAAAAACTTGAAGAAAAAAGACCTGGGCCTGCTGGTGTCTGACACGCCGGCCGCCGTGGCCGCGGTGTTTACCGCGAACAGGGTCAAGGCTGCGCCCGTGCTGCTGGACATGGAGCGGGTGGCATCGGGCCGGTGCCGGGCCATTGTGGCCAACAGCGGCAATGCCAACTGCTGCACCGGGGATGCGGGGATGGCCGCCGCCCTTGCCATGACAAAGGCCGTGGCCGAGGCCCTGGGCATTGATGAGGCCCTGGTGCTGGTGGCCTCCACCGGCGTTATCGGGGCGCCCATGCCCACGGAAACCATCACCGGCGCCGTGCCCGGCCTGGTAAAGGCGTTACGTCCGGACGGGCTGCCCGACTTTTCCGAAAGCATTTTAACCACAGACCGGTTTGCCAAAAGTGCCCTGCGAAACGTTCGCCTGGAAAACGGAACAACCGTCACGGTCTGCGCCACGGCCAAGGGAGCCGGCATGATCCGGCCGGACATGGCCACCATGCTCTGCTTTGTCTGCACCGACCTTCAGGCTGATACCGACGCTCTTTCCGGCATGCTTTCCGTTGCTGTGGACCGCTCCTTTAACCGCATCACCGTGGACGGCGACACCAGCACCAACGACACGGTGTTTTTAATGGCCGGCGGCGCGTCCGGCGCGGGCCTGCAAACGGATGCCGACCGGCAGGGATTTCAACAGGCCCTGGACGACGTGCTGACCGAGCTGGCCCGAATGATGGTGACGGACGGGGAGGGGGCCACCAAGCTGGTGGAGGTGCGGGTGAAGGGGGCCAAGTCTGACGCCGATGCCCGGCGCGTGGCCGACACCGTGGCCAATTCCAGCCTTGTGAAAACCGCTTTTTTCGGCCAGGACGCCAACTGGGGCCGGATCATGGCCGCCGCGGGCCGGGCCGGGGTGGACCTGTCCCCGGACGCGGTGGATATCTTTTTTGATGATGTGCAAATGGTGAAAAACGGCATGGGATGCGGCCCCGAAGCCGAACGCAAGGCGTCGGGGGTGCTCAAACAGCCGACCATCTGCCTGGGCATTGACCTGAACACCGGCGGCACCGGCGCGGCAACGGTGCTGACCTGTGACCTGTCTATTGAGTATGTGAAGATCAACGCCGACTACCGGACATGACCACCATCCCGACCAGAGGCCAAATACGCCTGCAGAAATTTCTTTCCGGCGCCGGCGTCTGTTCCCGGCGCCGGGCCGAGGTTTACATTGCCGAAGGCCGTGTTGCGGTCAACGGGCAGGTGGTCACGGAACTGGGCACAAAGGTGGACCCGGAATCCGATGACGTGATGTTTGACGGCCACCGGGTCACCCTGGCCGAAAGCCATGTCTATATCGCTTTAAACAAGCCGCCGGGGTACGTGACCAGCTGTTTGCAGAAGCAGGAGACAACCGTGATGGAGCTGGTGGCCGTTGATCAGCGGGTCTTTCCGGTGGGCCGGCTGGACAAGCCATCCTGCGGGCTGCTTTTGATGACCAGTGACGGCGGCCTGCACCAGCGGTTGAGCCACCCCTCCTTTGATCACGAAAAGGAGTATGACGTGGCCTGTGACCGGCCGGTGAGCGACGCCGACCTGGACGCCATGCGAAGGGGCATGGTGATCACCGGAAGAAAGACCCGGCCCGCAAAAGTAAAGCGGCTGTCAGACCGGCGGTTTTTAATTATCCTGCAGGAGGGACGCAACCGGCAGATCCGGCGCATGGCCGAGATGCTGGGCAACCGGGTGGTGCTGCTGCGCCGGATTCGTATTGCCCACATTCACCTCGGGGACCTGGCCGAGGGCCGGTGGCGCTATTTGACGGAAGAAGAGAAAAAAGCACTGCTGCACCAGGAGGAGACGTGAACGATTTTTCCGCATGGGCTGAAATCGACCTTGACGCTGTTGCCCACAATGTTGCCGCGTTAAAGGCGTTGACCCGGCCGGCGTGCCGGCTGATGGCCGCGGTCAAGGCCGACGGCTACGGCCACGGCATGTGCGAAGTGGCTTCCGTGGCCCTTGAAAGCGGTGCCTCGGCCCTGGGCGTGTCCCGGATTGACGAAGCCCTGGACCTGCGAAACCACGGCATCACGGCGCCCATCCTGGTGTTGGGCCATACGCCGGCCCACCGGTGCCGGGAAATGGTGGACCAGAACCTGATTCAGACCGTGTGCGCCCTGGCCGAGGCCCAGGCCCTGTCCCGGGCCGCAACGGCAATCGGGGCAACGGTTTCCGTTCATCTCAAGGTGGATACCGGCATGGGACGGCTGGGGATTAACACGGTGGTGCCGGGACGGACCGCGCCCCAGGAAGCAGCGGTTAAGGAGGCCCTGGCGGTTCTGGACCTGCCCGGCCTGGCTGCAGAAGGGGTGTTTACCCATTTTGCCTGCGCGGACAGCGCGGACAAGACCCACGCCAATGCCCAGTTTAAGCGGTTTTCCACGCTGATACAGGAACTGGAAGCCGCCGGCCGGCCGGTGGCGGTTCGGCACGCGGCCAACAGCGCGGCCCTGATCGACATGCCGGAAACCCATCTGGACATGGTGCGGGCCGGTATCGCCATTTACGGGCTTTACCCGTCCGCTGAAGTGGACCGGCAAAAGGTTGCCCTTAAACCGGCCATGGCCTTTAAAACCCGCGTCGCCCAGGTAAAAAAGGTGCCGGCCGGGTTCACGGTCAGTTACGGCGCCACCTACACAACACCCAAACCGACCGTCCTGGCCGTGGTGTCGGTGGGGTATGCCGACGGATTAAACCGGCTGCTCTCCTCCCGTGGTTTTATGCTGGTCCGTGGCTGCCGGGTGCCTTTGGTGGGCCGGATCTGCATGGACCTGACCATGCTGGATGTGGGCGGGGTGCCGGATGTGGCGGTGGGGGACGAGGTGGTGATCTTCGGCTCCCAGAACGGGGCTTTTATCGGCGCGGACGAGATTGCCGACGCCTTGAACACCATCAGCTACGAGGTGGTCACCTCCATCACCGGCCGGGTGCCGAGGGTGTATTGTAATGGTTCATCTTCCGCTGTGCGGCGGTAACCCTGTTTTTTAGTGGATTCGATGATTTTGAAGGGGCCAACCCCTTGACTCCTCGACCCCTTGAATCCTGGAACCCTGCACTCGTACTAACTCAGAGAAGACCCAGAAAAGCAGTGTTCGAAAACTACAGTTTGTCCCGAATTTCGTGCCAGAAATCGCTGATCCCTTCTTTCCAGCCGTCGATATAGGTCTTTACAAACTCGTTGACGCACACCGGGTCGCTGCCCACGGCATAGTCCATGATGTCGTCCCCGGCAATGACACCGGCAAAATAGTCGCCCAGAACCCGGTCCTGGGTCGGCTTTTCGTCCGGCACCCAGCGCAGGGCATACTGAAGATCATCGTAATGGGCATTTTTGGCCCATTTCAGACCATCCTTGCGGCCCACATCATAATAGTTGTTTTCCGACTGGGATTTTTCCTGGCGGAGCCGCTCAATGACGGCCGACTGGTCCAGCTCCTGCTGAATCCGGGACTGAAAATCCTCTTTTTTCTGGATCAGCGTGGAGATGGCTTTCTGGAAAACGTTTGAAAAATTAAACGAATCCCGCCATTTGGACATCTTTTCATACAGATCCTCAGGCACACTGATGGTAACTTTTCGAGCCATATGGCACCTCCTTTTTGGGTTGTTCGACAACAGCGTATCAGCACATTCAATACGTGTCAACATTAAAAGAAGTGCCTTTTGTTTTTTTATGTGCTTTTGTGGCGGCTATGTGCAGGTGTTTTTGCCCAGCCGCGACACCGGGTCCTGGCGGTAATAGGCCTTGAGCACCCGGTAAAGGTCGGGGGCCTGCGCGGCCATCTCCCGGGGCCGGTCAAAGAACTGCTCGGTGGCCACGGCAAAAAATTCGGCTTCGTTGGTCGCGCCATAGGCATTGAGAAACGACGGTTTTCCCTGCGCGGCGTCGCGCCGAAGCCGGAGATATTCCGCGGAACAGGTCTCCACCCAGTCCCGATACTCGGCCCGGTCGGCCAGCGGCGGGGTTCCGTCGGCCGCACCGTCCAGCATGTCCAGCTTGTGGGCAAACTCATGGTAGACGACATTGTACCCCAGCTCCGGCTGGCGGCCCCCTTGCAGGGCCGCGTCCCAGATGATGATGACCGGCCCCTGGTGAAAGGCCTGGCCCAGAATCGCCTGGCCCGGCTCCACCGGCGCCATCGGGACTTCAAAAAAACCGGGCCGCCGGGGCGGCGCCACCACTGTGGAGGGATAAACGATGATGGTGGCCACGTTCCGGTAGTAGTTGTGGGGCAGGCCCAGCAGCAGCAGGCAGGCCTGGGCCGATATGGATATCCGGATTTCATCTGTCAGCACCAGGCCCCCGGCCCCTTCCCATTGCTTTTCGGCAACAAAGACCTGGATCAGGGACCGCAGCCGGGCCTGCTCGTCAGGCGTGAGCATGCAGAAGTGGGCCACGTTGCGTTGAACAATGGCCTCCCATGCCCGGGGAAAGGCAACGGCCGTGAGTTTTTTGCGGCGACGTGTGGAAAACCAGTGAAACACGACACCTCCTTGTGTTGTACCCGGACGGTTTCATTCAGGCCGCCAACCGGGCCTGAAGCAGAAAAGAACGGAAGGCCCGGCAAACCAAAAATAAGGGGCGATTCCGTCAACCATTTTATGTTACACTCAAAAAAATTAAATAAACAGGAGAAACAAAAAACACCAAATGCAAACCGATCCGAACACACAGACAAAAAAAAGAGCTTCCCGAAGGCGGCGCAGCCGGGCCGATAAGCCGGAGACGCCGGACACGCCGACGCCTGCTGTCAAGGATGCCGAACCGTGGGAGAGTTCACAGTTTGACGTGCCCCCGGACAAAAACCGGACCCGCTTTCACGACATGGACCTGCCCGATGCCCTGATGCACGCCATCTACGATCTGGGCTTTACCTACTGTACGCCCATTCAGGCGGAGATCCTGCCCAGCACCCTGGCCGGAAGGGACGCCTTTGGCCGGGCACAGACCGGCACCGGCAAAACCGCGGCCTTTCTGATTTCCATTCTCACCCACATGCACAACAATCCTATTACAGCCGCACGGAAACCGGGAACGCCCCGGGCCCTGGTCCTGGCGCCCACGCGGGAGCTGGTTATCCAGATCGGCGAAGAGGCCCAACAGCTTGCCCGGCACCTTCCGGTCAACATCGTGTCGGTGTTCGGCGGCATGGACTTCAAACAGCAGCAGGACCGGCTGACCCGGGAACCGGTGGATATCATCGTGGCCACGCCGGGACGGCTGCTTGATTTTTCCCGGCGCCGGGCCGTGATGCTGAAGCAGGTGGAGATTCTGGTGATTGACGAGGCCGACCGCATGCTGGACATGGGTTTTATTCCGGATGTGCGCAAGATTATTTACGCCACCCCCCAGAAGGGTAACCGCCAGACCCTGCTGTTCAGCGCCACCCTTACCGAGGCCATCACCCGGCTGGCCTCGGCATGGACCCGGGACCCGGTACAGGTGGCCATTGAGCCGGAACATGTGGCCGTGGATTCCGTGGACCAGGTTGTCTATATCGTCACCAGTGACCGAAAGCTTGCCCTGCTCTACAACATTATCGTTCAGCAGAACCTGAGCCGTGTCCTGGTGTTCTGCAACCGCAAGGACGCGGTCAGCCGCCTGGCCGACAGGTTGACCAGATACGGCATCAAGTGCGAAATACTCACCGGCGACGTGCCCCAGCAGAAGCGGTCCCGCCGGCTTGAGGATTTCAAGTCCGGAAAGATTCGTGTGCTGGTGGCCACCGATGTGATGGCCCGGGGCATTCATGTTGAAGACATGGACCACGTGGTCAATTTTGACCTGCCCCATGACCCGGAAGATTATGTGCACCGCATCGGCCGCACCGGCCGGGCCGGGGCCGTGGGCACCTCCATCAGCTTTGCCGACGAACGGGACTCTTTTTATATTCCCGATATTGAAGACTTTATGGAGCGGCCCCTTCCCTGCATTGAGCCCGACTCCACCTGGCTGGAGCTGCCGCCACCGGCGGCCCCGAAAAAAGAGCGGCCCCGAAAAACAACGCCCCGCACCGGCCGGGTGAAGAGCACCCCTGGAAAGTAACCGTTTATCCCGGGCCGGCCGGAAAAACGGCTCTACGCGAAAATACTTTTGTGCGCCAGAGGTTTAACACCCCTGGCGCCGGTTTCTGTCCGGCGGCACACTTGAGTATTGTGGCGCTGAACCAGCAACAGGAGACAGTAGAATGGCAAAATCAAGTGATGTAAAAAAAGACGAAAAGAAAAAGCCGCAGAAAAGCGCAAAAGAAAAAAAGCAGGCAAAACAAGAGAAGAAAAAGAACAAAGAAAACCAGCAGCCCTGATTAATCTTTTCGCCCGCCTGTTTTTCAACCGGCATCGGTAACGGGTCCCAATCGGCACTTAACGCTTGTTTGCGTGTGTCGCCGGACGCGGGCCTTTTTTTCAAAAAGCCCTTACAGCAGCAAGATAAACCGTACTGACCATTGCGCCCAGAAGGTTTGCCACCAGGTCGATGCAGGTGTTGTGGTAGCCGCCCACGCCGTCGGCCTGAAACAGCACCACAGCGGCAAACTCAATGATTTCGTTGACCGCGCCGATGGATGAAGCGGCCAGCACCAGCAGCACGGCAAAGACCATGCGGCTGGCGCCGGGCGCAACAATGGACTTGAACACCGGAAAAACCAGCAGGGTCATGACCAGGTAGCAGAAGAAGTGGACAAACTGGTCATATTTGAGAATGTCGTAGGGGCTTCCCACAAGGGGAACAAGAACGACGTCGTACAGTCGCGTACCATGGAGGTAGACGCCGCCACCGGCCATGTGAAGGACCATCCAGAAAAAAAACCCCCACTTGGCAATCGCCGGCAGCCCAAACCGCCGGTTGAGCCAGAAGACGATACCGATTAACACCAGCAGGGTGACGGCATACAGCAGAAATTCGTAGTTGGCCTGAACAACAAACCAGAGCGTGGCGGCAGCCAGCACCACCAGGGAAAGCATAATGGGAAGGTTTTTTTTCATGGCGCCCTTTTTACTGGATTGGATTGTGTTACCGCCGTCGGCGGCGCTTTAGCATTTTGTCCGGAAGTGTTCAGGAAGATGTTAACTTTTACACCCTTTACACAACAGCTATTTTACAGCCAAGGGCCTTTGTTACTTTACTGATTGTGATAAATTTTGGATTGCCGTCTTCAGCAAGAGATTTATACAGGCTTGCGCGGGTGACACCAGCCTTTTTAGCGACTTCGGTCATGCCTATTGCTCTGGCAGCGGTATTCAAGGCGTGAATGAAGTCGGATTCGTCGCCAGTGGCAGCAACCTCTTGCAGAAACCCGCGAATTTCTTCAGGGGTATTCAAATGTTCGGCAATGTCAAAAGACTTTGTTTTAAGTTTCATGATCAATCCTCCAATTCCTTCAAAAGTGCGGTAACCTTTTCAATGTCTTTTTCCTGGCTGGACTTGTTACCACCCGCCAGCAGGAAGACCACCCTGCTCTCCTGGATGGTATAGTAAATTCTGAGACCTGCGCCAAAGAAAAAGCGCAACTCAAACAGGCCAGGGCTGATTTGCTTAAAATCTCCGAAGTTGCCGTTTTCAACCCGAGCGAGTCTGGCTAAAACCCTTATTTTTACTGTGGATTCCTTCAGGCTGGAAAACCACTTGTCATATTGTGTTGTACTTCGGAGTTTGTATTTCACGCACCGAGTGTATCTTGTGGGATACATTTTGTCAAGGTGCTTTTGAATCGCCTAAGAAAGAAAATACTGAGGGCGAAAAGAGGAACTAAGGCTTTTCAACATTAATATTATTGTGATTCTCGTTTGGCTTCAGCCGCACTGGGGTGCGGCGCTCCCGGTGCAGGGGTTCCGCGACAGTCAACCGGCCTGGTCTTTTTTCTGGGCCGCCTGAAGCAGCAGCTCCATGAGCCGGCAGGTAATCCGTCTGGGGATATGCGGCTTGGTCGCGGGTTTAAGGGTAAACTGTGGCTTTTCCCCGCTGCTGATCATGGCGATGGCCGCCTCTTTTCCCGTCAGAGAGCCAAACGTTGCATCATACAGGACCCCTTCTTTGAAAAAAAAGGTCCCCTGTTGACCGCTTGCCAGGGCAACCTCCAGGGCGCATGATTTTTGATCCAATTCGAGCAGCTGAAGAAAGCTGGCAACCGCGATTCCGCGCATGGTTCCGGCGGCCGGCTCGGTTTTCAGCCCCTTTCGGATTACGGTGATCAGGTTTTGGATGTCAAAAGGTTTTTTTAAAAGCTGCAGCAGGTTATCCGGCAGCATACGGACAACGTTTTCGGTTGCATAGCCTGTCATGGCGATACACAACACATCAGGATACCGGTCGTTTATATGTGTAAGAAGCGTCAGGCCGTCGACCTGGGGCATTACCAGGTCGGTAACAACCAGGTCAATCGGCATCTCTTTTAATACCGCCATGGCCTTTGTACCGCTGTTGACCAGGATCATTTCGAATTCATCTTTATATTTGTTCTGAATTCGGCGCAGCAAGTCCAGAAGCTGCTGGCTGTCATCAACGATAAGAACTTTGTCCATGTGCTCACCGCTTTGTGTCTATTGGGCCATCAGGTGGGTCACGGCCTGCTCCAGGCCGTCTAAAGAGAGTTCAAACATGGGAAACACCTGCCGGATCATGCTGATGGTCTGAGTATAGTCCCACATGCGCTCGGGCACCGGGTTGAGCCAGATGGCATGGGAAAAGGTGTCGGCGATAAAACGCAGGTTGTCGATGCTGGAGCGGCGGGCTTTTTTGAGACCGTAGGCGCCCCGCCGGTCCAGGTAGATGGCGCCGTCGGCGGCCATCAGCTCGTAGGGCGCCATGCTGGCGTCGCCCACAAGGATAACCCGGGTGTCCGGGTCCCGGCGGGCCAGCTCGGAAACCCACTGGGGCTCCTTGTACCGGGTGGGGTCTTTCCACAGGGCGTCATAGACCGTATTGTGAAAAAAGAAGGTTTTGACCTCCTTGAACTGGGCCTTTGCATAGTCAAACAGGGTCTGGACCACCTCCACGTAAGGGTCCATGGACCAGCCGCCGTTGTCAATGGCCAGAATCACCTTGAGCCGGTCTTTTAAGCTCCGGTCAAAAATGATTTCGATCTCGCCGCCGTTTTTAACGGTGTGGTAGATGCTTTTGTCGATGTTGACCTGGTCTTTGGGGCCGGAGGGCACCATGTTGCGAAGCCGCTTTAAGGCTTCGCCTACCTGGGCCTGGGTAAGGGGGCCGGAGCGGGAATAGTCCTTGTAGCGCCTTTCCATGGCCACCTTGACCGCGGACTTGTTGCGGGAGACCCCGCCCACCCGCATGCCGCCGGGGTGGGTGCCAGAGTGGCCCACCGGCGAGGTGCCCCGGGTGCCGATCCAGCGGTTGCCGCCGTCGTGGCGTTCGGTCTGGTCTTTTAGCCGCTCTTTAAAATATTCCACCACCTGGTCCGGGGTCATCTGGGCCAGGGCCTCCGGCGTGATGCCCAGCATGTCGGCCAGCTCTTTGGGGTCTTTTAACCACTCGTCCAGCATGGCCCGCATGATCTCGTCGATCTCCCAGTCGTCCGGGTCGGGCATGTCCGCGCCCTGAAAATAGTGGGCAAACAGCTGGTCAAACAGGTCAAAATAGCGCTCGCTTTTGACCAGTATGGTGCGGCTGGTGGTGTAAAAATCATCAACGGAGTTTACCAGGTTCAGGGCAAGGGCACGATGAAGGGTGAGAAAGGCGGTGGGGGTCACCGGCACGCCGATATCCTTGAGCTTATAGAAAAAGTCGATAAACATGGTGTTCGCCCCAGGGAAAATAAAGAGTTCGGCCTACAGGAGCCGCCGCCGCTCCACCGCGGAAAAGGCCTGCTCATAGTCGCGGCTTTTTTTAAACAGCACGCCCAGAAAGGGAATTTCGCCCTTGGCCAGTTTCTTGGGGTTAAAGTCCCGGTCGGCCCGCAAGGCCCGAATCCAGTTGATCAGCTCCCGGGTGGCCGGTTTCTTTTCAATACTCTCCAGCTGGCGCAGCCGGTAAAACACATCCACTGTGTTGTCCAGCAGCAGGTCATCAATGTCCGAAAAGTGGACCTGAAGGATCTTTCGCATCATCTTGGGATCGGGAAAGGCGATGTGATGAAAGTTGCACCGGCCCAGGAACGGGTCGGACAGGTCTTTTTTCGCGTTGGAGGTGATGATGATCACCGGCCGGGTTTTGGCCCGAATGGTTTTGTCGATCTCCACGATGTCAAAGGTCATCTGGTCCAGCACATCAAGCATGTCGTCCTGAAAATCGGTGTCTGCCTTGTCGATCTCATCGATGAGCAGCACGGTGCGGGTATCGGCGGTAAAAGCCTGGCCGATCTTGCCCATTTTAATGTAGTCCTCGATGTCGCTCACGTTCCGGTTGGAGTCCCCGAACCGGGCGTCGTTGAGCCGGGTGAGGGTGTCGTACTGGTACAGGGCCTCCACCAGCTTCATGCTGGACTTCACGTTGAGCACGATCAGGGGCATGCCCAGGCTTTCGGCAATGGCGTAAGCCAGCATGGTTTTGCCCGTGCCCGGCTCGCCCTTTAACAGCAGGGGCATTTCCAGGGCCATGGAGACATTGACGATCTGGGCCAGTTCGCTGTCCAACACATACCGGCTGGCGCCGGTAAACTGTCCGGTTTCACTCATGTATCACCTCGTATAATATTGTATTAAAACCGGCTTGAAACGCATTCAGGCCGGTACACATTTTTTATCCAAATCGGTATCGGTATCGGTATCGAAAACAATCTGCCGATATGCCTTCATGCCGCAAATAAACGATTTTTCATTGCCCGGCCCGCAGCGCTTTCGACACCCCGGCATTCAATTCCAGCACACGCAGGGCCGAGTCCATGTCAAGAGACCCGGTGCCGCAGCTCGGCGTGATCAGCGAGAGCCGCTCAATGGTTGTCCTGTCGATGCCCAGCTTTTCAACCCGGGCGACCTGTTCATGCCAGAGTGCGACCAGGGACGCCACGGTCTCTTTGCCAATCGCCTCTTTGTCGCCGGTGGGCACAATGCCCCAGGCCAGAAGTCCTTCCCGGTCGATAAACCGCCGGATGTGGTCCGCGTAGAGCACAAACTTGTCAAAAAAGGAATAACTGTCAAAGCTGACGATATCGGCCGAAGAATCCAAAATCAGGTCCCACTCGGCATTGGCGCACACATGGACCCCGGCCAAGGCACCTTCGGCATGCACCGCGGCAAACACCTCCTCAAAGCAGGCCGTTACATCGGCCCGGGAGATACTGATATACGCCGAAGAGCCGAATGCGGTCAGGGCCGGCTCGTCAAAAAAAATGATCACCGGCCGGCCCAGGGCGGCCAGGCGGCGGGCCTGCCACCGGGCCTTGGCCGCGATCAGCTTGACCGCCACGTCCCGAAGCTGGTCGTCGTAAAACAGGGCACGGCCCTGGTCGTCTGTCACGCCCGTGGCAAAGGTAAAGGGTCCGGTGATCTGGCCCTTGACGGCAAACAGCCGGTCGGCAACAGGCCCGGCCTGGTTTAAAAACTCGAAAAACCCGGCGGCCACCGTGGTGTCTAAGGCGAAAACGGAACCATCAAGCACGGACGGGTCCTGCTCCGCTGCCAGGTAAGCCTCATAAAAGCCCAGCACGTCGTCATGAAAGGCAGGGTCCTGGGTGTTGATAAACAGCTTGCCGTTCTGTTCGCTCACACCGGGAAACCCGGGCAGAAACTGGGCCAGCATGCCCTCGGCCGGGTAGGCCGGCAACTGCACCCACAGCGGAATATCGGGCGCGTGTTCGAACACCAGTTGCGTGGCTGCTGCATGGTCGGTCATGGGCAGGCTGCCGATCAGGGCGGCCCGCCGGTCCGGATAAAACGATGCTTTCATAAACGGCTGTCCTTACATATATGGGGCTGCGAGTTCCGGCCCTGTCAAGGCCCTGTGCGCAACGAATGTTTGACTTTCATCCGGGTGCCGTGATATTTAAAACCACGCTGGCACCGGTTGTTTAATTCATCGCGCAGGCGAAAAAGGGAGGTCCACCATGTTTGGCATCGGCATGCCGGAACTGATTATCATTCTTGTGATCGTGCTGATCATCTTCGGCGCAGGCAAGCTGCCCGACATCGGCGCGGGCATCGGCAAGAGCATTAAAAACTTTAAAAAAGCCACGGCCGAGGTCGAAGAGAACGACAGCGACAAGGAAAAGATCGAAGACAAGAAGTCCTGATTCGCGGGCACCGGCTCGTATCACCGCACCGGGTGCGGCATGTGTGTCGCCCCGGCGCTCCGTTTCCCCCTCCACCACCGCGTCTCGCCGGAGCGTATCATCAGGCCCGATACGCTCCGGCGATTTTTATCTTCACCGACCGCCTTGCTGACCCGGCATCTGTTGTTAGAAGGGGATGTCGTCGGGAATGCCCGCATCATCGGCAACCGGCTCGCCCATGGAGCCGCCGCCACCGGAGCCGCCGCTGCCCTTGGGTTCGAGAATCTGCATGTTGGCAGCCACGATCTCCGTGGTATAGCGCGTGACCCCGTCCTTTTCCCAGGACCGGGTCTGAAGCCGTCCATCCACATAGACCAGCCGGCCCTTGGCCAGGTATTCGCCGCAGATCTCACCGAGCCGGCCGAAGGCCACGACCCGGTGCCACTCGGTGCGTTCTTTTTTGTCGCCGGAATCCTTGTCTTTCCACTCTTCGGATGTGGCCACGCTGAAACTGGCCACGGCCCGTCCGTCCTGTGTGTAGCGCAATTCCGGGTCTCTTCCCAGTCTTCCAACGATAATCGCCTTGTTTACGCCTGCCATATTCGCCCCATGAGTTATGATGTTAACGGGTTTCCATCCATAAATGGCCTTTTTCCGCAATCTCTGCGTCAAGCTGCGGGCTTCCTTGTGCGGCGTACAACAGTACGCCTTCAGTCAGCCCTGTTTTCCTTAAACAGATTCACTTCTATCAGAAAAAGGCCCGGCCTGTCAAAAGGCCGACCCTTTATGAAAAAGCTTTTTTAAAGACTGCCACAGCCCTGTGGCGGCGGGCCGCACTGTGTCCACAGCACATCCCGAAGATCCCCCATAGGTGGTTGAATGAATATCGACGGGAACGATCCCGGCCAGCCAGTCCCACCCTTCATCTGTGGCTCCTCCGCTGGCCGTGGACACGGTTGTGGCCAGAAGCCCGCCCGCACCGTCGGCAAGGAAAGCAAAGTCACCAAACACAGAGACTGCCTTTGCGTCACCAAAGGTATCGAAATGAACCACCAGTTGAGGGGGCACGTCGGGCGGATAGGTAAAAAAGCCCATACCGGTTTTTCCGGTGGCCACCCAGAGCAGGTCCACGGCCGGGCTTTCATTGGAAATGGCGGCAAACACATCTTTTACATCCTCAAAGGGGGCGGCGTTATACCCGCTGACCAGCCGGGCGTTTTCCAGATCTGACACAAAAACTACGTGAAACCCCGCATCCCCGCCCGCCACATACGCCCGGCCTCTGAGTTCAAAAACGCTCTGGGCCGTTCCCTCAAGCGCAACGGTTTTG
Organism: Desulfosudis oleivorans Hxd3; assembly: GCF_000018405.1. Classification (NCBI taxonomy): domain Bacteria; kingdom Pseudomonadati; phylum Thermodesulfobacteriota; class Desulfobacteria; order Desulfobacterales; family Desulfosudaceae; genus Desulfosudis; species Desulfosudis oleivorans. Next base: position 53,529 of record NC_009943.1, on the reverse strand, counting down.
ACAAGCGCGGGGTTGGTTTTGTCGGAAATGTCGACTATTTTTAAACCGTTACCCCCGTCGGCCACATAGGCATAGTCATCGGTACCATTGCCATCCACATCCTTGACCCATACGGCCCGGGCGTCTGAAATATGGGCGCCGCCCAGTACCCCTTTTTCTTGAGGCGCGGTTTTGTTGACCACGTTGATGATACTCAGCCCGCCGGCCCCGGCCGCCACATAGGCAAAAGTGCCGGACACCACAACATCCATGGCATCCCCGGTACCGCCGGCCACCACGCAGCTTCCCGTAAGTTCCGGCTGGGCCACAAACTGGTTGTCGCCATCCTCATCCGCGTCGTCTCCATCTTCCGGCAGCCCCGGATCAATGATCTTCAGCCCCTTGGAGCCGTCGGCCACATAAACGTACCCGTCGTGTACATAGACATCCTTTGCCTCACCATCGGTGGGCAGCTTTCCTTTAAGCAAAAAGGTTAAATATTCTTCTGAAACAATAGCATAAAATATTCTAAGCCCCTCATCGTGTCCCGCATTGGTGGCATCATCGTCCACGACATAAATATAATTGGTGTTCTCGTCAATAAACAGGGCGTCGGCATCTGCGGGGGTATTGGTGTTTTCCACGCCTGTTATCTCCCAGGTTGTTTCGTCCATGGGATCCACCAGAGAAGCCCGCTGAAATCCCTTGATGGCGTCTGCCACATAAACAACCGTGGGACCACCGGTCTCCGCGCACACGCTGTAGGCACTGGTCATATCCGTGGCATAGTTGGTTACATAGCCTGTCAGGTCCACATCTCCCGGAAGGGTGTTGATCTTAGCAACGTCCGACACATCAATCGCCAGCAGTCCATAATACTGGTCTCCGACAAATACCAGCTCATTTGCCGGATCAACCGTCACGGACAGGGCCTTGGAAGAGCCGCCGGCATACTGGCAGGTGGGAATGACATTTCCTTCCGCACCGTACAGGATGTCCACTTCATTGGTAAACTCGTCCGGATCAAAGGAGATGATACGCAATCCGGCAAAATCATCGGCCACATACGCATAATAATTGCCGCTGTCGGCCGGAATTTCGGCAACGGTCACGTCATAGGCATAGGTAAAATAGCAAGAGGCCTCTGCGTGTGGATCGGCAGGCACGTTTACATCAAAAATCGCCAGACCGTTATAAAGGTCAGCCACAAACGCATAAAGGGTTCCGTCAATGTCTGTTACATGAAGGCCTTGAGCCCGTTTCAGATCGGCAAAGGTGTCGGGCAGCTCGCTTTCACCTTTCAGCACAGGATTCGCGGGATTTGTTACATCAATCACCTGAATGCCACTGTCGTACCCTTCGGAGGTCAGCAGAAAATAGGTCAGGTAGGCGTATCCGTCCAGTACCGTCACATCCGAAACCTTTGCCCGGCCCAGAGTTTCCCGGGGAATATACACACCCGTGGGTGTTCCAACATTCAGCGGGTCCGTCACGTCAAAGATTTGCAACCCCTCGTTGCCGCAGGCTACATACAGGTGGTTCTCCGCGTAAAAAATTCCGTAAATACCTTCGGTGCCTGCCACCTCGCCGGGTTTATCCAGGTCCGCCGCTCCGGAAAGGGCGACGTCAAACCGGGAAAGCAGGGCCGGAGTGGTGTCATACACGGAAACCACCTCTCCGTCCCCGACAAAGACATAGTCGGTGCCGTCGATATCGGCAATGGCAATCGAATTGGGGCCGGCCATGGGCCAGCGGTTGAGCAGCTGAATATCGCCCACAAGGGCATGGACACCGGTTGCCCAGAGGCAGCAGAAAATAGTGATCATCCATCGGGACAGACGCTGTTTCATGATATTGGCTCCATTGATGTGTGGTTTTTCATAAACGGCTTGAGGATATGATACAAACAGAGGGTTTTCGAAAAGCCCGCCGGTGTTGTGTCCGGTTCAGCGGCTGGCCGACCGCTGCCTGTGCGGACCGTAACACTGTTTTTCTATTCTTTTTCCCGTCAAAAGTCAAACACAAAACCCGGTACACCACTTGCTTTGACAGCCGCAGGCCATGGCTTTATAATGGCGTCGCAACACGAACCATTTATTATCCGAGGAGGCCGCCATCGACATTCTTCGAACAGCCGCCGACATGCAGGCCCATTCAGACCGCATGCGCAGGCAGGGCAAAACCATCGCCTTTGTTCCCACCATGGGCTTTCTTCATGAGGGACATCTGTCCCTGCTTGAAACCGGCAAGGCCCACGGGGACCATCTGGTGCTCAGCATTTTTGTCAACCCCACCCAGTTTGCCGCGGGCGAGGATTTTGCGTCCTATCCAAAAAGCTTTGAGAAAGACGCCCAGGCCGCGGAAAACCAGGGCGTGGACGTTCTTTTCGCGCCGGAAGCAACCGGTCTTTACGAGCCGGGGTATGAGACCTATGTGTCGCTGGAGTCCCTTCCCAACCACCTGTGCGGTATATTCCGGCCCGCCCATTTTCGGGGGGTGGCCACGGTCGTGGCCAAGCTGTTTAATATCGTCAAACCCCATGTGGCCATCTTCGGGGAAAAGGATTTTCAGCAGCTGGCCGTGATCCGGCGCATGGCCCGGGACATGAACTTTGACATAAAGATTATGGGCGCTCCTATTGTGCGGGAACCCGACGGCCTTGCCATGAGTTCCCGCAACACCTATCTTAAACCGGAACAGCGGCCGGCGGCCCTTTCCCTTTATAAGTCCCTGGTTCTGGCCCGGCAGATGGTTGCCGCCGGTGAAACAGGGGCGGCCGCCATCATCGAAGCGGCCCGGAACCTGATAGCAGGTTTTTCCGACACCGCCATTGATTATGTGGCCATCTGTGATCCGGACACCCTGGACGACATGGACAGTCTCGACCGGCCGGCCCTCATGGCCCTGGCCGTGCGCGTGGGCACCTGCCGGCTGATTGATAACATGATGCTGGTCCGGCCCTGACCGGAACGGGCCGCCAGGAAGAGAGACAAAGGCCCTACTCGTCGAACACCGTTGCCTGGGGATAATCCCGGCCGATGAGGTTTTTAAACAGGTTGAGCCGGTTGAGCTGGTTGGTGCCCTCGTAAATCTGCAAGAGCTTGGCGTCGCGCAGGATTTTTTCAGCCCGCCGGTCGTGCCGCAGCCCGGCCTGGCCCATCATCTCCAGGGCCAGGTGGCAGTTCCGTATGCCTGCGTCCGAGGCGGCAAACTTGGAAAGCGAGGCCATGCCCGAGCAGCGCTCAAGCTCCTCGTCGGTCTGGCCGTCGGCCATCACCTTTCGCAGCAGCCAGGTCGCCCCTGGTGTTTCCAGAAGCGGGGATATGATTTTTTCGACAATAAAGGCCGGCACGTATTTTAAGTAGTAAAACATGATTTTCTGCTGCATCAGCCGGTAAAAGCCGTACCGTCCGTTGGCGTGGTTGGCCTCCACGTAGGTCAGCCGGGACACCACCACGTTTTTATACATTTCGGCCAGCATGCACTGGGCCCACTCGTGGTTGATCAGCAGGCTACCGTTGACCTCGGTTTCAGCGGCAAAGGCCAGGGCCGTTTCAAAGGCCCCCCGGGCGCCACCCGTGGCAAAGGCCCCCACACCGGCCCGGGTGGCGGACACCACGAAATCAATGACTTGCATGGTGGCGGCCCTTCGGTCCCGCCTCGGCCGTGGGCCGGCCAGGTCCCAGCCGAAGCAGACCCGGTCATCGGGAATAAAGCAGTCCTTGAAAACCAGTTCGCTGGCCGGGCACCCTTTCTGCCCCAGCTTGTGTTCCATGCGGCCAAAGGAAAACCCCTTGTCTCCGGTTTTGACGGCCAGCATCACCGTGTTTTCAGACGGCTTTTCCAGGTCGGTGTAGGTGATGAGCATGTGCCAGGTGGAGATATGGCCGTTGGAAATAAATATCTTGGTGCCGTTGACCATGTATCCGCCCTCCACCCGCCGGGCCAGGCAGGAGAGGTTGGCCCGGTCCACCAGGTCCACCTCCTCCACGTCGGTGCCCGCCCCGGGCTCGGTGATGGCCAGGGAGATCAGGCAGGGAACCCCGTTTTTTTCACCGGCGGCCACGTCCCGGCAGAGCCGGTTGATCATGGCCGCGTTCCAGGCGGCGCAGAGCGTGGCCACCCCCAGGTAGTGCACGCCGATGAGGTTGGCCATGGCCAGGCAGGCCGAGCCGATCTCCTCCACAAAGACCGACATGCTGGGCATGTTGTATCCCCTGCCGCCAAAGATGCGGGGAATCCACATCGTGTAAAATCCCCATTCATTGGCCTTAGAGACAAATTCGTAGGGAATAAAGTTCGGGTCGGCGTGCATCTTCAGGTCCAGCTCCGCGGTATAGGGCCGGACCACTTCGTCGTTGAACTTTCGGGCCAGGGCCACCACCTCCCGCGTTTCCCGGACCAGGCCGGCCGGAATTTTGGGCGCCGCGCTCAGGCCGATAAGCATGTCGTCAAAGGCAGGTCTCTGGCCGAGCCGAAAAACTTTTTCCCCGCGTGATATCATGAAGCCTCCCGTTGCAGGAACGGCATGCCGCAAAAAAGGCCGGCTATGCCTGTTGCGCGTCAAACGTGTCGTCCGTGATGCCCTCTTTTTCCAGCACGCCCTTGATGATCCGGTGGGAGCTGGTCTTGGGAAATTCATCCATAAACCGGATATACCGGGGAACGGCAAACCGGGCCAGCCTGTCGGAAAGAAAGGCGATCAGGTCTTCAGGGGTCAGGGTTTTGGTTGCCACCAGGCGGACAGCGGCCAGAATGTCGTCTTCGGCCAGGTCCGAGGGCACGGCATAGACCGCCGCTTCCTCAACGGCCGGATGGTCCATGATCACCTGCTCCACTTCATAGGCGGAGACGTTTTCCCCTCCCTTTCGCATGGATTCGGTGTTGCGGCCCACAAAATAAAGAAACCCGTTGATGTCCTGTTTTACCAGGTCCCCGGTATGCAGCCACCCGTCACCGGATTTTTTCCGGCTGGCTGCCGGGTTTTTGTAATACTCCACCCGGCCGGATGTCTTTTTTGCCTCAAAGAGCAGTTCACCCGGCACACCGACAGGCACGTCCCGGCCCCTGTCGTCCACCAGCCGGTAGTTTACCACCCGGGGAATCCGGCCCAGGGAGCCGGCCGGTGCCGTGCCGAAGTTGAAGATGCCTTTGCCGCCGCCGTCAATGGCGCCGTAGGCCTCGTAAAGCTTGACCCCGAACCGTTTTTCAAACGGCCCCCACATCTCCGGCGGACACCCGGAGGAGGTGACAAACCGGACATGATTGTCGGCATCATCGGGCTTTTCCGGCTGTTTCATGAGAATGGGAATGATCGAGCCGATGGTGTTGAATACCGTGGCCCGGTGCCGGCGCACATCCTCCCAGAAGCGGCTGGCGGAAAATTTTCTTGCCAGGGCCATGGTGGCCCGAACCCCCATGGTCATGGTGGTGGTGGCCAGCAGCGCGTTGCCGTGGCAAAGGGCATAGGGCGTATAGTAGGTGTCGCTCGGCCTGAGCATCAGGTGAGCCGCCAGGCACATCAGCCGGACCGAGGTTTTGTTGTAGCGATACACAACCCCCTTGGGCGGACCGGTGGTGCCGGAGGTGTACATGATCATGCAGATGTCTTCCGGCCGATAACCGGTGCCCGGGTGTTGGGGCGAAAAATCGGCATAGGCCCGGCTCAGCCGGTCCATGGTTTCGGGAACGGCCATTCCCCGGGCCTCGGCTTCGATGTCGTTGACAATGATTTTTTTGCGCTGTTCAAAACGGTCCGCAACCGACCGGACCGCGTCTGCCAGTTCGGCGTCGGCCACCAGCAGGTCGATGTCACTGTGGTTGATGATGTAGGCAAGGCCGTCACCCTTGAGCTCCGGGTTGATGGGCACCACGTACATGCCGATCTTCTGGGCGCCGAAAAAAATATCCAGAAACCGGGGGGAATTGCGCATCAGAATGCCCACGCCGGACCCCTGGCCACCGCCCAAAGCAAGAAGAAACCGGGCCATCCGGTTGGCCTGTTCATCGACCTGGCGGTAGGTGTACGACTCGTTTTGATACACCAGAAAGGGTTTGTCCGGCACCCGGCGGGCGTTTTCCTCCAGCAGGTCAGTCCAGGAGATGTCAGACGGGGTTTTGGATAAAAAGCCGTTTACCGTCGAAAACAGCCGGCCGCGAAGGGCCTCGTTTAAAAAAAACCGGGAACCGCCCAAAATCACGTTGCCGGTCATACGGAGACGGTTGGCCCGCATGCCCCACTTTTCCCGGGAACCGTACCGGGGAGAAAGCATGTCCGGGTCCGGCGCGGGCCACGTGTCCGCCGGCGCGGGGTCTGTCGAAAGGTAGCACTTGGGATAGACCAGGTCGCTGGTCTGGGAGAGTCGCTGATAAAAGTATCCGGGATTAAACCACCGTTCGATGGTGATGGCCCCCTCCGGACAGGCGGCCAGGCAGCAGCCGCAGGCAATGCAGTTGGTAACATCGGGCGCCACCGTGGCCAGCCACGGCATGCCTTCCTTCCATTTCATGGGCCCCCGGTCGCTTTTGATGGACCGGGCCGGGCAGATAAAAGAGCAGATGCCGCACCGCCTGCAGGTTTCTTCATTAAAGGCAAGAATGCCGGTGGTCATTTCCGCGGCATCAAAATAGTCGGGAATTTTTGTCCAGGGTTTTACGCCGGGTTGTGTCGTCATGTCACTCCCCCTGTTCTTCAATTCTGGGCGGCATATTCATGCCGTCGACAAACCACCGCACCACCTGCTTTTCCCTGGGAACATGGCCGTCGGCCTGGACTTTGGGCCACCCCACGGCAATGCAGTCGTTAAGCCGGTAGGGGTACGTCACGCCGAAGAATTTTTTCCATTTGGGAAGATACATCAGCAGCTTGATCAGACCGATCCAGCAGGTGCCGGCACCCATGCTGTGGGCCGCCAGCACCATGTTCTGGCCGCAGATGCCGATATCCGTGGGCGGGCAGGAGACCCCCCGCCGGTCCTCCAGCAGCAGGATCAGGGTGGGGGCATGGTGAAATACCGGGCATTCGCCGTTGGCAATGGAACGCATCAGGCCCATGGGCACCGGGTGCAGCTCGTTATGGTTGGCGCGAATGATCAGTTTGACCCAGGGTTTTAAAAGCAGGTGCCGCAACGGTGTGCGGTTGTAGTCGAGAAACCACATCAGCAGTTTCGTGATTCGGACGGCGTCCTTTTCCATTGCAGCGAGGATGTCGGCGTTTTTGACAACGATGAATTTCCATGGCTGGGCGTTGCCGGCGGACGGGGCAAAGCGGCCGGCCTCCAGGATGCGGCGGATCATGAAGTCCGGCAGGGGCTCTTTTTTAAAGGCCCGAATGCTGCGCCGTTTGAAAATTACCTCCTCCACCGGGGTCCACCGGCTCAGGTCCGGCCTGTCCGGCGTTTTCTTTTCAGACATGGTGACGGTTCCTTAATAAACAGAATAAGGAGGGCTGCTCCCTCCTTATTATGAGGATGCTCGGCCTGGTTTTACGCCGGGGATGGTTGGAGAAGCTGACCATGAAACCCGGAAAAGCCTGGAATCAGGGGCAGGGGACATGAAGCAAAAGGCCTCATGCCCCCTGTATGCTAAGGCTGATTGGATTCAGGCACGGCCGGAGAGGGTGTGTACTCAACCGGGGCGGCATCCGCGGCGGGCGGTTCAGGCACCGGCATGCCGACAGCCGTGTCCCGCTGACGGTTCCACTCCACCCAGTCGTTTCGGTCCGCCTCGTAGGAAAAGCGGAAGGGCGGGGTGGCGGTGCCGTCGGGCCGAATGACGATCTGCTGCATGGCTTTCAGGGTGTAAACCCACTGTTCCATGGAAACCGGATGGGGGCCTGCCACCGGGGTGGGGCCGGCCACGGGCCGGGGCGCGGAAAGCGCGGCGGGCGCGCCCGCCGCCTGCGGGGCCGAAGCCTCTTCGCCGGTGGCCCCCTTGACCTCCACGGTGCCGTCATACACCTTGACAACGGCCGAGTCGTCGCTGTTCACGTTGACGCGGTAGGCCGTGCCCCGCACACCAGCGGTGGTGGTTTTCATGGAGACATCAAACCGGCTGCTGCCGGAGACCCACTTGGAAACCGAGGCCCAGATTTTGCCGAACACAACGTTTACGTTGATGTCCCGCCGGTTGTCCCGGGAGTCCACGGCCATGGCCTTGAGTTCAAACACGCTGTTGCTGTCAAACCGCACGAAACTGCCGTCCGGCAGCCGGAGTTCAATCCTGGATTGATCGCCGACTCGAATCCGGTCTCCCTGGTTCAGCGCCTCTCCCTGGGAAAGGGAGCGCAGCGTCTTCTGCTGGCCGTCCACCAGGGCCGCGCTGCCGTCAAGGACGGAGATGACAGCCGGGCCGTCGCTGATGCCCACGCCCACGGGTCCGGCCTGGACCGGCAGGACAAGCAGGCCGGCCACAAAGGCGGCCAGCACCATACCGTAAAGAATTTTCATTCGTTTCATTGCATGCTTCCTGACCCGAAAGGGTCCTATTTGTTAAGCTGCACCTTCATCTGCCGAATGCTCAGCAGGGCGTCCGCGCCCGAGACCATCCCCTGGGGACGGAATTCGCCGGTGGCGGTGTCAACGGTCTCCATGATATTCCGGGTGACGCACACCATGGCCGCGTTGAAAAAGGCAAGATCGCTGCGCAGGTCGGGAAAAGGGGACTCGGTGCCGATAAACCGGGTGGCCAGCGAGTTGTCTCCGGTGATCTTGATCAGGATATCTTCGATCATCATGGCGAACTCGGCCCGGGTGATATACTTGTCCGGTTCAAACGTGTGATCCGGACCCGGCTGCAGGCCCTTGATCTGAAGGCGTACCACCGCTTCAATATCCTGGCGCAGCACATGGTTGTCAATGTCGGTGACAGCCGGCGCCTTGACATACTCGCCGGTTTTAAAAGCGGCGCCCGGGGCCTTGAAGGCGGTGTCAAAGGTTTTGGGTGTATTTTTTTCAAACAGCTCGTCCACCTTCAGCTCTTCGATAAAAAGCGCGGCCACGTCGGCCCGGGTGATGGCCTCCAGCAGGGCGATCTTCTTGCCCACCGAGGTGCCGGGCATGGCCCGTTCGATGCGCTGCATCACCGCATACTCCCGGTCCGCGGCTTCCACAAAGTCTTTGTCCAGGTCCAGCACCGCCTTGAACATGCCGGCGGCATCTGAAAAACGATAGGCGTTGCGATAGGCCATGCCCATGTAAAAATAGGGGGCCGGGTCCCGGGGCGCCAGCTTGTGGGCCCGCTCAAAATGGTTGCCGGCCTTGTTGAGCCAGTTCTCTTCCACTGCCGGGCCGCCCATGGTGTACAGGCGGATGTAACCCACACTGGTTTCGGCGTGCTGGGCGTCGGTTTTGGCAAAGCGGGCCGCCTGTTTCATGGCGTCAAATGCCTTGTCAAAGATTCCCTGTTTGCCGTGGACCAGCCCCAGGCCCACATAGGCCGGCGCGTATTTGGGGTCCAGCTGGGTCGCCCGGGTAAAGGCGGTAAAGGCTTCATCCAGCTTGTCGGCCTTCAGAAACTTGTTGCCGTTGGTCACATGGTGTTCCGGTGTGTCCATCTGGGCTTCCGGCGCAACTGCCTTGGGGCCGCAGGCAAACAAAAATACCAGGCCGAAAAGCGCCATAAAGTAAAGAAAGGTTTTTGACCGCATGGGGTTTTCCTCCAGTTTTTATTAAACGTCCGGGTAATGCGCCATACAGCGCGGGTGGTCTTAATCCACAACAATCATGACCCGGCACTTTTCAAGAAACGACAGGTTTTCCGCCGCGCTTTTCAGCATCTCGGCATCGGCGCTGCTGATCACGATGTCGCACTGTCCCGGTCCCTCCGTTTTTACACCCTTGACCACCAGGGGATTGTCGGTCACCCGCTGGTTGGCCGTGGCCGATTCAAGCTGCTTGGCATATCCGCTCATGCCCTGGGACACGGCATACTCCCGGCTGACATAGGCCGAGCCATAGACTTCCCGGCCCTCTGAATCCAGGATTTTGGGTGCCATGGCCGGTTTTGCGCCCAAGCCCTTGGCGTCCACCACCAGGCCGGTGTAAACAGCCGGAGCAGGGGTTTCCGGCGCGGGGGCGGGGGCCTCCTGGGGGGGCATCATCTCCGGCGCGGCCGGCGGCATGGGCTCCTGGCTGCCCACTTCCGGCGGCAGAACAACCCGGGCCAGGTCGCCGTTTAAACTCATCTGCAGGGTCACCTCAACGGTGCCGTCTGACATGTATTCGGTGTTTGTCACCTGGGCGCCCTTGACCAGGCCATCCACCTTGGTCATGATGATATCGTTTTCCGTGACATAGTTTTTTACCAGCGTGGTGCTGTTGACCCGCACGCCCTGGGTGATTTCCAGCAGGTTGCGGTAGGCGTCCAGCTGGGCCGCCCGCATGGCCATGGGCCGGGCCTGGGGCTTGCCGTAAAAACTTTCCGGCGGAGCGCCGATGCCTTTGGCCTGAATAATGCCGGTAGACCAGTTCACCGATCCGTTGGGCATGGACTCGACCAGTGCATCACCCCACTGACAGAAACCCCAGACGGGCGCCAGCAGAAACATCGCGGCCACCATACCGATAAGATACGCTCTTTTTTTCATTACAGCCTCCTGTTTTAGAAACAACGATGGGTTTTGTGTTGGTTGATTGTTATTAAGAATAAAAGCCCCTGTGGTTATAAAGATTCAGGTTGTCTGACCATCGACGGCGGCAAAGCCGTCGCCTTTGCTTGAGGGCGCCGGTTCGACATGTGTTTATCGCCGCTTACTATACTATTTTTTTTGCTTTCTGTCATTTGTTTTTCCCCGCCGGGCCGGTCACGGGTAAAACCGGATGAAGTTACAGTTAAAACAAAACGTTAACGATCAAGGGAGGCGATGGTGATGTTCCGGTAATAGTGCTTCAGTATGGTTTTATAGTCATGTCCCTCCAAGGCCATGGTTCTGGCCCCCCACTGGCTCATGCCCACGCCGTGTCCGTATCCGGCGCCGCGAAACAGGACCCCCTGGTCGCTTCTGGCCGCTTCAAAGCACATGCTCTTGAGCCGGGTGCTGCCGATGGCCAGCCGGAACATGTTGCCCGGCATATGCCATACCCCTGCGTCCGACACCACCGAAACATCCTGAATCCGTCCGGACCGGCTTTTGCCGTTGAATACAAAGCCCCTGACGCCGCCCACGTGCACCCCGTACCGGGCCAGCTGCGCCTGGGCCTCGTCATAGGGCAGAAAAAATTCCCATTGGCTCCCGGGCACCTCACGGCTGTAGCGGTCCGGCCGGTCCGCCAAATAGGGAAGGGCCGCGCCCCAGACGTTTTCCGGGCATTCAGTGTACCCCCCGCTGTTGGCATGAAAATAGGCCACGATCAGGTTGCCGTTGTAGGTCAGGACCTGGCCTTGAGTGGCGTCCACGGCGCGATTGGCCGCCGGCATCTCCGCGTCATATCCGCCGTAGACCTGTGAGGCCGTGGTGGCCCGGACATCAAAGGACCGGTCCGCGCTTTTCTGTTTTACATAAAGGGCATAGGTGCGGGAAGCCACGGCCTGGGCCATGAGAGCCTGTTCCGGCCAGGAGGCCGGCATCTCCCGGGGCACCACGCCGTAAAGATAGGGCTCAATGTCCACGTGGTTGATCGCTGAAACGGTTCCGCCATCGGCCGACACCACCACGGCGCCCCGGTACCGGGTGCCGTTTACGGCAATGGGCTGAGGGGATGTTATGCGGCACCGGGTCGTGGCAGTGGATTTTCCATTGATTGTCAGCCGGCCCTGTTTGGCACCAATGGTGGTCGCCTGTGACCGGAGCATCGATGTTTTTCCGGAGGCCGTGTCCGTGAGGGTCAGCCGCGTGCCTGATGCCAGGTGCACGGTATCGGCCGATTCTGCAACCAGCACGCGGACAGTGGTGTCTTTCCGGACCGCTGCAAGGCTCTCCCTGTTCATGCGAAGCGCCTGGGTGGCCGCAAGGTTTGCGGCGCTTTCAGCCCAGACCCCGGCGGTGTATCGCCGGCCGGTGTGGGGATAGCGTTCCTGATAAGCGGTAAACGCCTGGTATGCCTTTGCATACCGCTCTGTTTCGTAAAGCACCATGCCCTTTCGGTAGAGGGCTTCTTCGGCCGCCGCAGAGCCGGGCCAGTTGGTCAGAATGTAGTCGAAGTAGAGCAGGGCCTTGTCGTGCTGATCCAGGTACTGGGCATGGGCATATCCCACCAGCAGAAGGGCCCGGGCTTTTTCCCCGGCGTCCGGGGTGGTGTCGGCCACGGTCTGGTAAAGGCCGATGGCTTCCAGGTACCGGCCCGCCGCCACCTGGGTTTCGGCCTGGGCAAACAGGAAGTCGCTTTCCGCCGGAAGGCCGCCGTTGGCCGCGTGGAGCAGAACCGGCCACATCAGCAGCAGGCCGACGATAAACGAAATGAAAGACAACCGATTGCGCATGAAGGCTTAACCGTGATTCTTACTTGGTCATCATGGAAAAGGCCCCGTTCCAGTCATCGGGGGGCGGATTTTCGGCATAGGCCTCGCACCGGCGGATCATGGTCAGGCTGGGGCCGTCATCCGGGGTGACGGCCAGGGCTTCCTTGAACCAGGCGACGGCCTGGTCCCATTGTCTCTGACGGTATGCCGCCAGTCCCTTGGCATAGACCTCGGTGGTTTTTACCCCGGTTTCGTCCACCTCGCCCCGGCGGCCGAGGACCTCGTAAATGGCCACCGGCGTCTTTTTGCCCACCACGGTGACGGCATCCAGCTCCCGGGCGAACAGGGCGTCGGCCGCGGCCTCGTAGGTCGGCTGGCCGACCATGGTATAAGTGCCGTATATTTTGTTGACCCCTTCCAGCCGGGCGGCGGTGTTCACGGTGTCGCCCATCATGGTGTAGTCCATGCGGTTTCTGGAACCCATGTTACCCACGACGGCCGGTCCGGAATAAAGACCGATGCGCACCTTGAGTTCGGGTTTGCCCTGCTCCCGCCATTTGGCGCGAAGCTCGACCATCCGTTTCTGAATATCAATACAGGCCAGGCAGGCCGCTTCGGGATGGTTGGGAAGCTCGTTGGGGGCGCCGAAAAAGGCGATGACCGCGTCTCCCTCGAACTTGTCCACGGCCCCTTTGTGATGAAGGATGATGTCGGTGACCTCGGTTAAAAAATCATTGAGCAGCTCCACCAGCTCTTCAGGGGCGAGCTTTTCGGAAATGCTGGTAAATCCCTGGACATCGGAGAAAAAAGCGGTTATCTCCCGGCGCTCGCCGCCCAGTACCAGCTTCTGGGGCGAGGAGATCAGCTGGTTGACCACCTCCGGTGCCAGGTACTTGGAAAAGGCCTCCCGGATAAATTTTTTCTGCCCCTCTTCAGACAGGTATTTGTAAGAGGTCACAAACAGGTAGATCGCCAGAAACACGCACAGGGGATAGACCATGTTAAGAATCCACCCCATGTGGGTGAAGAAAAACTGGCACAGCCAGAGGTACCCGCCGAACATGGCGGCCATGGCGAGGCCGCCGGGCAGGGCGCTGGTTTTCAGCAGCACATAAGCCAGCAGCATACCGCCGCCGATGATGACCAGAAGGTCAAACAGCGCGGCCCAGGCCGGGTGAAACAGAAAATCTTCAGACAGGATGGCGTCGATGACGTTGAGGTGGACCTCGGGCCCGGGAAACACCTTGGCCACCGGCGTCACGCATTCGTCGTGAATGCCGATGGCCGTGGCTCCCACCAGAACGATCTTGTCCCGGATCAGGCTTTCATCCACCGTGTCGTTGAGAATGTCGGTGACCGAAATATGGGGAAAGGTCTTTTCCGGTCCCCGGTAGTTGATCAGCAGATCACCCCGTTCATCCACGGGTATGGACAGGTCCCCCAGCATCAGGGAGGCCACGCCATAGTCCTCCTCCACGGTAATGGAGAGGGGGGCGTCCAGGTAGGCGCCGGCCGCCTTCAGGGAGAGAGGGGCGTAAAGGGTGTTGTTGAACTGCATCACCATGGTCATGCGGCGCACCACGCCGTCCGGATCGGCCAACTTGTTGAAATATCCGGCATAGGAGGTGGCCTCTGAAATCGCCTGAATGTTGGACTGGGGGGCCGCCACCCGATAGAGCCACGCCTCCCTGGCCCGGTCCGAACTGAACCGTTCAATGGTGTAACGGCCGCCAGCGATTTGCCGGGTGTGTGTTTCAATCTCCGCTTCGGTGATATGCAGGGCGTCTTCGGGGTTCATCTGAAAAAAGAACCCCAGCACCACCGTTGCCCTGGAGCGCTGAATGGCTTCCACCAGAATCCGGTCGTTGTCCGACCGGTTTTTCAGTGTGGCCAGGTAGTCGTCGAATCGCTTGTTCCGCAGGGCGTTGTCCTTTGACGCCGCCTGAATGCGCCCGATGGTCTGGATAACCTCGGAGCTTTCCGGTTCGAAAAACCCCACATCAAAGGCGATGACCCGTGCCCCTTTTTCGGAAAGCTTGTCCACCAGGGCCGCTATCTTGGTGCGGGGCCACACCCACCGGCCCTCCTGTTTCAGGCTTTTTTCATCAATGGCCGCCAGCACCACCCTGTCGCCGGGCGGGATATCCCCCCGGAGCTTGAACCGCATGTCAATGGTTTTCAGCTCAATGATATCCAGGAAGCTGATGCCGGACATGAAGACAAGCGCGCCTGCCACCACGATACAGAAAGAGAGCAGCAGGGGCTTGCGTGAAAAGACCGTTTTTATTGCGCGACCGCTTTTTTTCAAAAGGTCCATGGTGATGTTCTATCCGTATGGGGTGCCTGGTTCCACCGTCGCTGCCGCGTCCCACGGCTGCCCGCGGCTTTGCGTGCGGCCGACGGTTTCGAGTTGCTTAAGCAGTGGTTATAGTGTAAAAAAGCAAACAAGTCAATGTGCTTGCCGTCCGGTACGGTGGCAGGCGACCGGTGCGTTCCACCCCCGTTAAAACGGTGACATGTCATGAACAGCCCGACAGGATACATCGGCCGAAAAACCCTGGCCTATGTTGATCATCTGCAAAACATGGCCGCGTTTGCCATAGACCTGTGCGCCGTCCTGCTTGCCTCCCCCCTCAAGGGCCGGGCCGTGGTCCGGTGGGGCGTGGTGGAGCAGATCTACTTCACCGCGGTGCAGGCCCTTTTTCTGATCATTCCCCTCTCATTGCTTACCGGCAGCATGATGCTGATTCAGTTTGCCAAATTTTCCGGCCAGGTTGACCTGGGCAAACTGATGATCATCCTGGTGATCCGGGAAATCGGCCCGGTGGTCACCGCCATGCTGGTGGTGCTCCGCTCCGCCACCGCCGTTACCATTGAGATCGGCTACATGAATGTGTTCAACGAGATCGATTCTCTGGAAATGACCGGCATCGACCCCCTGCGGCTGCTGGCCATTCCACGGTTTGTCGGTATCACATCGGCCATCGTCTGCCTGTTTATCGTGTTCGACCTGGTCGCCATTCTTGGCGGCTACGGCGTGGTACGGTTGACCACCTCGATTCCCGTGGGCAACTTTTTGTCGGATATCGGCAGCGCCATCACCGGTGCCGATATCATTGTGGGCCTGGTCAAGGCCCTGTGCTTCGGCGTCGTGATTTCCGTGGTGACCCTGTATCATGGGTTTGAGGCCCAGAAACGGATCACCGTGATTCCCAAGATCACCTCCACCGCGGCTATTGAGTGCTTTTTTTACTGTATTGTCACCAACATTTTTATTTCCGGGCTGTTCTATTTTTAATGCCGGCCCATGGCATGGCGCCCGCGCCAGAAAAGTGCAAGCATGTCACTGATTGAACTGTCCAACTACACGGTGGCCCGAAACGAGCTGCGCCTGAAAAACATTTCGCTGGCAATCTCGCCCGGCCAGTGCTGGCTGGTGGCGTCGGATCTCCGGGAAAGCGCGGGCCTGCTTTTTGCCGCCCTGGCCACGCTTGTCAAGCCGGAGACAGGGACTTTTCGCTTCAAGAACGCGCTTCTGGATTTTTCCACCTACCGGCAACTGCTGTCCTGTAAAAGAGAAATCGGTTACGTTTCCCCGGCCAACGTGTTGCTGAGCAACCGGACCATCCTGGAAAACCTTCTGCTTTCAGATTTTTATGACAAGAACACGCTGTCGGTGACCCTGGACAAGAAAACCGATGAGATGTGCCTGCTGTTTCACATTCGCAACCGGCTGGGCCAGAAGGTGACCGAGGCGGACCGCTGGGACCTGCGGCTGGCCATGGCCGTCCGGGAACTGGCCAAGGACCCCGCCGTCCTGCTGGTGGAGTGGCCGGAGGAGGTGGTGCCGCCGGACCGGCAGTGGATGTTTGTCAACCTGCTGCAACAAGCCCTTGTGTCCGGCACCCCTCTGGTGATATTTTCAAGGGACCGGTCTTTCTGCGCAAACTTTTCGGCGTCCGGAAAGATCGTCATAAAGGGAGAAAGGGTAACCGTCTCGTAAGCACATGGAACTTATATACAGCAGAAGAGAAAAGATCGTCGGCCTGTTTGTGATCAGCATCATCGTGCTGCTCTTTTCAACCGTGGTGCTCATCGGGCGCGGCAAGAACTGGTTCAAGTCCTATGTGACTTATTACACGGTGTTTGAAGAGAGCTACAACCTTCAGGAAAACGCGGACGTCAAGTTTCAGAAAGCCTCCATCGGCAAGGTCTCCCGGATCGATCTTACCGAGGACAAGGTCCGGGTGACACTGAAGATCCTGGAGGATTACCAGAGCCGCATCACCCGAGATACGACGGTAACAGTCAAAAGCCCCACCTTTATCGGCGACGAGTACGTGGCGGTGATTCCGGGAAACTCCAGGGCCCCGGCCATGGACGAGGGGGAGGAGATTCAGTCGATTCCCAAAAAATCGATCGAGGACCTGCTGGTGGAGTTTCAGGTGGAACAGACCGCCAAAAAGCTCTCGACCGCCGTGAAGAACATTTCGGACATCACCGAGGCGCTGAGGGACCCCGAGGGGCCTCTGTTTACCGTCTTTGAAGAGCTGGAGGCGATCCTGTCGAACCTGGCCGAGGCCACGGCCAAAACCCCCATGGCCATGGACCATGTCAACACCAACCTGGTGACCATCAACAAAATCGGCAACGAACTTTACTTCAACCTGACCGACCTGCGGAACATGCTGGCCGATGTGGCGGCCAGCATGCAACGGGTCAAGACGGCGCTGGCCAACGTGGAGGAGGCCAGCTACGATATTCCCGCCATTACTCACTCCACCAGCCTGGGTATTGATGAAATCCGTGGCGCCGTTGAAAGCACGGACCGTATCATCCAGTCGTTGAAAGAGAACTTTCTGATAAAGGGCAACCTGCCGCCCTCGCCGGAAGGGGAAAACATCGACGCCGGACCCCGGCAGTAAACCGGGTCCGTGTAGCGGGACGCTTTCTTGCCGGCACAGCGGCAAGTTTACATATCACGGCAACAACGGGGGAACAGCCGCCGGCCGCTTTCCCTGCACACGGCGGGAGTTCCCATGGCCCATCCGCTCGGCGACATCGCACGACAGGCGCTTGCCCACCGTTATGATCGGCTGGTTGAGATGGACGCCACCGGCACGTCGACCACGCTTTCGGCCGTAGACCGGGACACCGGCAGGGCGGTGGTGGCCCGGCTGCTGGGTGTCGAGACCCGTTTTCCCGCCGCCGGAACGCTTCTCGACCATGTGGCGCGGCTGGCCTCCCTTTCCTCTGACTACCTGCTTGAGATATATGAATACCGGGAGGTGCCCGCGGACAGCCCTTCCGGCATACTGGTCATTCATGAGGCGTTTACCGGCATGCCCCTGGGCGACCTGCTGCCGTCATTTCACCGGATGCTTTCCGAAGATGCCCGGCCCGGCCATGCCTTTTGTGTCCTGGCGGCCCAGATGGCGACGGCGCTTCGCGACCTTCACGCGGCCGGCCTGCTTTACCGGGGTATCACGCCCCACAGTTTTCTGTTTAATCCCGCCACCCGCCGGTTCAAGCTCGACGGCCTTGCCTGGGATGACGCGTGGCTGCCCGAACAGGGCGGTTTTTCGGCCGGCGTCGCCGCATCGGCGCTCTCCTGTCTTGCGCCGGAGCAGGCCGGCCGCATGGACCATGTCGTGGACTTTCGCGCCAACCTCTACTCCCTGGGGGTGCTGTTTTATGAAATGATGACGGGAAAACACCCGTTCCCCGCCGGGGATGCCGCCGGCGTGTTGTACGGGCACACGGCCCGGACCCCGGCCCTGCCGTCGGACCTCAATCCCGCCATGGACACGGCCCTTTCCCGCATGGTGCTCAAGCTGCTGGCCAAGCATCCCGATGATCGCTACCAGAGCGCCGCCGGCCTGCTGTTTGACCTGGCCGACCTGACCGGCCGGTTTGACGCCGCCCTTTCCGTTGGGGAGTTCATGCCGGGCCGAAAGGATGTTTCCCCGGTATTTGCCCTTCCCGACCGGCTCTACGGTCGCGAGGAGGCGCTTTCGTTTTTGAAAAAGCGGTTTGACCGGGTCCGGGCCGGCGACACCGGCGTGGTGATGGTGACCGGGGGCACCGGCGTGGGGAAAACCGAGGTGATTCGCCACCTGAGCCGTTATGTCCGGGAGTCCGGCGGTATTTTTCTCACCGGCAAGTTTGATCCGAACCAGCAGAACGTTCCCTTAAGCGCGTCCAAAACCGCTATTGCCAGCATTGCCCGGTGGCTGTTAAGCCGGCCCCCGGACCAGATTCGGGCATGGCGGGAAAAAATACTGTCGGCGGTCTGGCCCAGCGGCCAGGTCCTGGTGGACATGATTCCGGAAATGGAACTGATCATCGGCAAGCAGCCGCCCCTGGGAGAGCTTCCGCCCATGGAGGCCAATATGCGGATGGCCCTGGTCATGGAGAAGTTCGGGACCCTGTTTCTGGCCAGGGAACACCCGGTGGTTTTTTTTCTCGACGACCTGCAGTGGGCCGACCGGGGAACCCTGGAACACGGTGTCGCCTTCATGCTGATCCGGCAGCGGCACTACTGCATGGTGCTGGGTACCTGCCGGGACAGCGAGGTGGACGACACCCACCCGCTCTCCCGGTTCCTGGAAAAGCTGGAACGCACCAGTGTCCCGGTTGAAAAGCTGTCGCTGCGGCCCCTGGATATCGACCAGACCACGGCCATGATGGCGGATACGCTTTCCCAGGCCAGGACGGCCGTTCTCCCGCTGGCCCGCATCGTTTTTGAAAAGACCGGGGGCAACCCCTTTTTCATCCGGCAGTTCCTGGGGTCTCTGCATGCCAACGGCCTGATCCACTATGACACGGGCCGGGGCTGCTGGGCATGGAACGTGGAACGCATTGCCGCCGCCGACATCACCGACAACGTGGCCCGGCTGCTCTCCACGACCATCGACAAGCTGCCGGCCCCGACCCTGTCGGTGCTTCAGGCCGCGGCCTGTGCCGGGAACCGGATCGACCCGGAACTGCTTGTCCTGGTCATCGGCCGGGACCGGGCCGACATTTGCGCCCATGTTCAAACGGCCCTGGAGGCCGGACTGGTCCACCCCGTTACCGACCCTTCCGCAACGGCCCCGGCCGTTGACACCAGCACCGGTTTAACGTGGGAGTTCGCCCATGACCACATTCTTCAGGCGGTTTACCAGACCCTTCCTGAAACACAGGCACGGGAGATTCACTGGACTGTAGGAAAGGCGCTGCTGGAGAAGGCATCGGAAGGGGCTCCGGGAGAAAGAATTTTTGATATTGTTCACCAGCTTCGGCTCGGCATGCCGCTTTCCCTTTCCTCTCCCGAAGCAACCGAACTGGCCCGCCTTAACCTGGAGGCCGGGCGCGTGGCCATGGAGACCATCTCTTTTGAAGGGGCGGCCGACTACCTGCGCCACGCCTGTAACCTGCTGCCGGATACCGCGTGGGAGACGCATTATGACCTGGCGGCCGGAATTTACGGCGCCCTGGCCAGGTGCGAGTTTGCCCTCGGCGCTTTTGTCGAATCAGAGCGATTGTTCGGCCTGCTGCTGCAAAAGGCCCCCTCCCTGGTGACCCGGGCCCGGGCATACAACGCCATGGTGGAACTTCACACCGCCGCCGGCAACATTGACAAGGCTTTGATGCTGGGCCGCCGGGCACTGGAGACCCTCGGCATTCACCTGCCCCGCCGGCCGGGCCGGGCCCGGGTGCTGCTGCTGCTGGTTCGTCTGCGCCTGATATGGGGGGTTCGCAGGGTTTCCGCCATTCTGGACGCAGCGGAAAACCGGGATGAAACACTGGACATCACCCTGACCCTGCTGACCAACATCGGGCTGCCCACTTTTTATGTCAACCCCCTGCTCTGCCTCTGGATCAACGCCACCGGCATCCTGCTGGGCATTCGGAACCCCAAAGAGGGGTTTCCCCTTCAGCACGCTTCCTTTGGCCTGATCACTCTGGGCGCTTTTCTGGGGTCCATCTTCGGGTTTATCGGCATGGGACGCCACTACGCCAAGACCGGTATGCGGCTCCTGGAGCGCCAGGCGCCGGGGCAGTACCAGGCCATCGCCTATTTTGTGTCCGCTTTTTTCAACCGGCACTGGTATCAGCCGGCGAGAAAAAGCATCGACTCCTTCAAGCGGGCCTATCGTCATGCCCTGAAAACCGGGGACATCAGTTATGCCGGCCACAGCATCAACTCCATGTTTATGGTCCGTTTTTTTCTGGGGGACAACCTGGACGCGGTTTACGCCTATCACCAGCGGCACGAGGCGTTTATTCAGAAGGCCCGCTCTCCCTTTGCCGTGGCCCATTATAAACTCCTTCGGCAGCTTTATCGAAGCCTTAAAGGGCAGGCCCTTTCCCCAGCCGGCCTGGACACAAAAGATTATGACACGGCAGCTGAGTTCGCGGCGGTCGTAGACACGGGCAACCTGCTGCTGCGATTCTTTTTTCTGTTGTCTCAGCTCAAGCTCTATGTTTTTCACCGCCAGTGGGAGAATGGCGCGTCCCTGGTGGAACGCATTCAGGCGATGAACTACCTGCCCGTGGGGACACTGGTGGTGACCGAGTACTGTTTTTTCGCCTTTCTGAGCATTACGAATCTGATTGTTGCCGGCACGCCGCCGCAACAGGCCCGGCGATACAGCCGTAGGGCGGCCCGTTTTATTCGACGGATGCGGCAGTGGTACCGGCTGCAGCCGGACAACTTCGAACCCATGCTGCGCCTGATGGAGGCGGAAAAGGCCCGTGTCCAGGGACGGCCGGTACAGGCCCAGGAGCGCTATCGACAGGCCGTGGCCGCGGCCCGGGACGGCGGGTTTACGCATCTGGCGGCACTGGGGTGTGAATCGGCCGGAAATTTTTTCGCGGCCCAGGGCGACACCGTGGCGGCCCGGGCATATTTGGCCGAAGCCAGAAAGGCGTATCTAGACTGGGGGGCCACAGCAAAGGCCGCGGACCTGGAAAAACAGCATGCCGGCCTTTTTGCCGCCATTCCCGGCCACACGGCGGTGTCCATCTCCCCCCTGGAGCGCGCGGACCATGGGGCCGTGGTGGCGGCCCTGCAGGCGGTTTCACAGGAGATCGTGGTGCGCCGGTTGCTGACCCGGCTGATGGAAATCACCATGGCGGCCACCGGCGCCAGCCGGGCCGCTTTCATTTCCAACCGGCAGGGCCGGCTCTTTGTTGAGGTGGAGCGGTGGGGAAACGAAACGGACCAGACCCTGCTGAAGAGCGAGCCCCTGCTGGAGCAGCCCACCTCACTGATGGCGGCGGTGGTCTATTATGTCAAGCGGACCCGGGAACTGGTGGTGATGAACGATGTAAAAAAAGAGTCGTCGCTGTTTCAGAAAAACAGTGATGACGCCGGCACCCCCCGGGCACTGGTCTGCATGCCCATGGCCCGGAATAAAAGGCTGGTGGGCATTCTGTACCTGGAAAACGCTCTGACCGGGGGCGTGTTCACCGAAGACCGGATCGGCCTGCTCACGATGATTGCCTCCCAGGCGGCCGTCTCTTTTGAAAATGCCACCCTTTACGAGCATGTCATGAAAAACGAGCAGGACCTCAAGCGGTTGTCTGAAAAGTTGCGAAGCCTCTATTCGGAACTGCTGCTGACCGAGGAACGGGAACGCCGCCGCATCGCCACCGAGCTTCATGACCGCATCGGACATGCTCTGGCCGGCGCGAAAATCGGACTTGAAACCCTTTGTAAAGGTTCGGCAAAAGAGCACGAAGCCCGGCTTCGGGATGTTCTGGCGGTTCTGGACCAGTCCATTGCCGATACCCGCACCCTGACCTTTGAGCTGAGCCCGCCGATTCTCTACCACCTCGGCCTGGGCCCGGCCCTGGACTGGCTATGCGAAGAGACCCAGAAAAAACATGGCCTGACCGTCTCCTTTGCCGATACCGGGCAGGAGGGGGGCCTTGATCAGAAAACGGAAATCCTCTGTTTTCAGATAGTGCGGGAACTGCTGTTTAACGCGGTAAAACACTCCCAGGCCGGTCATGTGGAAGTGCGCCTGTACCGTAACGGCGCACGGATGGGCCTGACCATTCAGGATGACGGCGTCGGCTTTGACGGGTCCCGGCAATCGGCCGGTAGCGGGTTCGGGTTGTTCAGCATTCACGAGCGGTTGCGCCTGGTGGGCGGAGAGATGAACATTGATACCGGAAAAAACCGGGGCACCACGATTGATATTACGGTTCCCCTGACAGGCGAAAATCAAAACCAGGGAGAGGTGAATGATCAAGGTTCTGGTGGCTGATGATCACAAGATAATTCGGGAGGGCCTGTGCAACATGCTGGATGCCGAGCCCGACCTGAAGGTGGTGGGTGCGGCGAGCAACGGACGGGAGGCCCTTGCCCTGGCCAGAAAGCTGTCGCCGGACGTGGTGATCATGGATATCAGCATGCCGGAGCTCAACGGCATTGAGGCGACCCGGCAGATACGGGCCGAAGCGCCCCAGGCCGCGGTGATCGCGCTTTCCATGTACGCGGACAAGCGGTATGTGCTGGGCATGCTCAAGGCCGGGGTGGCCGGCTACCTGATCAAGGACTGCGCTTTTGAGGAACTGGCCCGGGCCGTTGTCGTGGTGCATCGCGGCGAAACCTACCTGAGCCCGGCCATAGCGGACACGGTGCGAAAGGTTCTGGTGACCCGGATCGATCAGGACCCGCTGACCCGGGTGGAGGAACTGACCGAGCGGGAACGGCAGGTGTTGCAGATGATCGCCGAGGGCATAAAGACAAAAGATATTGCCGAGTCCCTTCACATCAGCGTCAAGACAGTGGAAACCTACAGAAGCAGCATCATGCAGAAGCTCGGCCTGTTTTCCGTGGCGGAACTGACCAAGTTCGCCGTCCGGGAGGGGATAACCCCCCCTTGAATCCTCGAATCCCTGGACCCTGCTTAATCGGCCTGCATAAACGGATTGGTCTTTTTTTCATGGCCGATGGTGGAAACGGGCCGGTCTCCATAGTCGTGGCCGGGCCAGACCCGGGTGTCGTCAGGCAGGGGAAAAAGACGGGTGCGGATGGAGGCGTGAAGGTCTTTTATCGACCCGCCGGAAAGGTCGGTGCGTCCGGCGGAGCCGACAAACAGGGTGTCGCCGGCAAACAGGTGGCCCGGCATATAGAGGCAGATGCTGCCTGGTGTGTGGCCCGGCGTGTGCAGCACGGTGAGGGTGGTCTGTCCCAGCACCACCGCTTCACCGTGCTGTAACACGACATCGGGACGGGGCGACGGCCGGCCCCCCAGGAGCCGGCACAGAACGCCGTTAAAAAATCCGGTCAGTTGCCGGGCATCTTTTTTGTGAATATGCAGCCGGGCACCGGAAGCGCCCATGACGGCTGCGTTGCCGCAACAGTGGTCCGCGTGGCCGTGGGTGTTAACCACGGCGGTGATGGTAAACCCCGCGGTTGCGGCCGCGGCCAGAATCCGGCCGGTGTCAAAGGCCGGGTCAATCAACAGCCCGGTTTTGGAGGCCGGGTCCCCCACCAGGTAGCAGAAGGTCTCCATTCGGGACAGTTTTATCTGCCGCACCACCATCGGGTTTTTATCTGAATGTTGCATCAAAGAAGAAACAGGTTAAAACTCAAACCCGGTTTCGGCAAAGAACCCGTCCACCTGTGCGTCGAGCCGAAGGTCTTTTTCATCCAGCTTGATGCTGTCGTACCGGTAGCCGCCGGCAATAAAAAAGGGGCCAAAGGGCTTGACCTTTACCCGTCCGATGACGTTGAACAGGTGGTTGCCGCTGTAGGAGATGCCCCGGCCCTCGGCCTCGATGGCCAGAAGGTCGATGGGTTTGAGCTGGACCGCGGCAAACGCCATGGGAATGGGCAGCACATAGTCCTCTTTTTCAGAAAGGCCGGTGTCCGGCTGGGTAATTTCCGCGGACAGGTCCGCCACTTTCAGGTTGATACCCAGATCGATGTTGAGCCTGTTGAATGTGGCCATTTCCAGCAACGGAATGCTGTAGAACAGGGCCACGTCCACATGGTTCATGGAGAGTTTGGAAGTATAGGGAATGTCTGCCTCGAAGGTGTCGTTACCAAATTTGAACTCTACGGCCTGCTGACTGGTGCCTTCGAACTCCATGGGGGTTGCCATCACATAGATGTTGGGAATGATAAGGGGCATGTCGATGCGCACCCGGCCCATGACCCGCGTCTCACTGTCATAGCCCAGGTCCCTTTCAAAGTCGATGACGTCGGTGATGGGGTTGAGGGGTTTGTATGCCATGTCGCCGGATATATCCTGACCCCAGCCGCCGATGGCCGCTTCCAGGCCGATGGCAAACGATGTGGCGGGCACGGCCAGCAGCAGTGCCAGAGCCAGGCCGATCCATAATTTTTTCATGAGCCGCTCCTCCTTTAACTGGTTATTAATGCGTTTTTTCAATGGTTTTCAATGGTTTTCAATGGTTTTCCCCGACCAGTGAAATACCCGTTGTAATGTATCTGTTTTTTTGATAAAAAAAAAGCCTATTCTGTGACCCTGGCGTAAAAACACGCCGGCCGCACGCTGCGGCGTCTCCCACCCGCCGTGCAGCGTCTTTCAATCTCCCCGGAAGGAGAAGCGCCAGACTTTATAAAAAGAGGAAGAGGAAGGAGTGTGCCATGACAGAAACCGCCACTATTGTAATTAATGGAAAAACATATGAATTCCCGGTAATTACCGGAACAGAAGGCGAAAAGGCCATCGACATTCGGGAGCTTCGGGCCAAAACCGGCTACATCACCTTTGACCCGGGTTTCAGCAACAGCGGCAGCTGCACCAGCACCATCACCTACATGGACGGCGCCAAGGGGGTCCTGCGTTACAGGGGGTATCCTATTGAACAACTCGCCGAGACAAGCTGTTTTGTGGAGGTGTGTTACCTGCTGTTAAACGGAGACCTGCCCTCCCGGGCCGAATACCAGCGCATGAGCGTCATGCTCAACGACCACTCCCTGGTCCATGAGGACATGCAGATCTTTTTCCAGAATTTTCCCCGGTCGGCAAACCCCATGGGCATTCTCTCCTCCATGGTCAACGCCCTGCGCAGCTTTTATCCCGAACTGATGACCACGGAAGAGGCCATAGAGACCACCTTTCTGCGGCTGATCTCCAAGGTGCGCACCATGGCGGCCATGTCCCACCGGATCTCCCGTGGTCACAAGATCGTCTATCCCCGGCCCGACTACTCCTACTGCGCCAATTTTCTGAACATGATGCACGACTCCCCGGTGCGGCCCTATGAGATCAAAAAGGAGTTTGTGGAGGCGTTGAACATGTTCTGGGTGTTGCATGCCGACCATGAGCAGAACTGCTCCACCTCAACGGTGCGGGCCGTGGGCAGCGCCCGGGCCAATATCTACGCGGCCCTGTCCGCCGGTATCGCGGCCCTGTGGGGCCCCCTGCACGGCGGCGCCAACCGGGCCGTTGTGGAGATGTTCGAAGATATCCGCAAGAGCGGCGGGGACGTGAAAAAGGCGGTCAAGCGGGCCAAGGACAAGAACGATCCGTTCCGGCTGATGGGGTTTGGCCACAGCGTCTACAAGACCTATGATCCACGGGCCAAGATCATGAAAAAAATGTGCGACAAGGTGCTGGCCGTGGCCAACACAGAGGACCCCCTGCTGGATATCGCCATGGAACTGGAGGAGGTGGCCTTAAAGGACAGTTACTTTACGGACCACAACCTCTATCCCAACATCGATTTTTACAGCGGCATCGTGCTGCGGACCCTTGGCATTCCGGTGGAGATGTTTACCGTGATGTTTGCCATCGGCCGGCTGCCGGGATGGATCGCCCAGTGGAAAGAGCTGATGGACGATCCGTTCAAGAAGCTTTTCCGGCCCCGCCAGATTTACGTGGGCGAAACCATGCGGGAAGTGCTTCCCATCGACGAACGGTAGCCCGGATATTTCATGAAATATCCGGAACAGGCGAAGCGGTCTTGAATCACAATGCTGATAGCGCAGGGGCGACTTTAAGGTCGCCCCTGCTGCTGTTTTTGCCACTGGGACCATCATGTCCGACAGTCGATACATAGAGGTGGCAATCCACCTGCCGGTTTTTCAGACCTACACCTACAGCGTTCCCGAACCGCTTCTTCTGCAGGCGGTTTGCGGCCGGCGGGTGCAAGTGCCCTTTGGCCGGCAGATGGTTGCCGGCACGGTGCTTGGCGAGGCGACCGCCTGTGACAATGCTGAAATAAAACCCGTGGCGGCCGTGCTGGACGACGGGCCCCTGTTTCCCGCCACCATGATTCCCTTTTTCCGGTGGGTCGCCGACTACTACCTGTATCCCCTGGGTGAAACCATTGCCAACGCCCTGCCGGCAGGAGACCTGCCGAAAAAAAGCGCGCCGCCGGTCGGAAAAATTCCGAAAGACGCCGTGGGAGACCCCATTCTGCCGGACACGCCGCCGGACCTGACCACCGATCAGGAGGCCGTGGTGGCGGACCTGGTTTCCCGTCTGGATGCGGGGTTCTGCTCCTGCCTGCTGGCCGGCATCACCGGCAGCGGCAAAACCGAAGTATACATGCGGGTGGTGGCCGCAGCCCTGGCCATGGGCAAAACCGCCCTGGTGCTGGTGCCGGAGATCGCCCTGATCGCCCAGGCCGAGCACCGGTTCTGCGCCCGGTTCGGCCATACCGTGGCCGTGCTGCACAGCGGCCTCTCCCGGACCGAGCGCTGGCACCAGTGGTCAAAGATTGCCCGGGGTGAAGCGGCCATTGCCATCGGCACCCGGTCGGCGGTGTTTGCGCCCCTGGACCGGCCGGGGATCATCATCGTGGATGAGGAGCACGACACCTCCTACAAGCAGGAGAGCGGCCTGCGCTACAATGCCTGCGACCTGGCCGTGGTCCGGGCCAAGCTTTCGGACGCCGTGGTGGTGCTGGGGTCGGCCACACCCTCGGTCCAGTCGCTTCACAACGCGACAACCGGCAAGTTTTCCAAAACCTACCGGATGGATCGGCGCATCAACCGCCAGCCCCTGCCGGCCATCACCGTGGTGGACCTTCGGGAACAGCAGGCCCGCCGGGGCCCCCGGGCCTATATCAGCGACGAGCTGCACCGTGCCATGGCGGAAACCCTGGCGCAGGGCAACCAGGTGCTGCTGTTTTTAAACCGCCGGGGGTTTGCCAGCCTGCCGGTGTGCGCGGCCTGCGGCAACACCATTAAATGCAAACACTGTGACATCTCCCTCACCCTGCACAAGGGGGCCAATGCCTTCCGGTGCCATTTCTGCGGCTATTCCCGGGCCGCGGCCAGGGGCTGCGACATCTGCGGATCTTCCTCCATCAAGCTGCTGGGCTTGGGCACGGAAAAGGTGGAAGAAGCGGTAAAACAGCTTTTTCCCGAGGCATCGGTGGCCCGGCTGGACCGGGACACCACCACCCGGAAAGGGGCCATGCTCCGTATTCTCAAAGACCTGAAAAATCGGAAGATCGACATTCTGGTGGGCACCCAGATGATCGCCAAGGGCCACGACTTTCCCGGCATCACCCTGATCGGGGTCATCTGTGCCGACCTCTCCCTGAATTTTCCCGATTTCCGGGCCGGCGAGCGGACCTTTCAGCTTCTGGCCCAGGTTGCGGGCCGGGCCGGCCGGGGCGTGGATCCCGGCCGGGTGATTCTGCAGACCTACAACCCGGATCACTTGTGTATCGCCGCCGCCACGCGCCAGGACGGGTCGGCCTTTTACGACCAGGAGATCGCCTTTCGCCGGCAGCTGGGCTACCCGCCCTTTTCCCGGATGGTTCACCTTCACATCTCAGCCACGGACCCGGCAAAGGCAAAGGCACGGGCACGGGAGGCCGGGGATTGCTGCACGGCCCTGAAAAACAGCGCCCCCGCGGTCTTTGGCGCTGTGGAGGTGCTGGGCCCGGTGGAGGCCCCCATTCACAAGCTGGCCAGCCGCTACCGGTGGCAGATCCTTTTAAAAAGCCGGTCCGCGGCAGCGGTCAAGTCCTTTGCCGCCCGGCTTCTGGCCCAAGACGGCCAACGGCTCAGAAAGGGAGGCGTCCGGCTGGTGGTGGATGTGGATCCCTTTTTCATGATGTAAGGGGCGTCTTGCCCTTACATCTAATCGAAATCGGTATCGCTATCGGTATCGGCATCGATCATACCGTCGCCTGTTTCCACGAACCAGCCCGGGAGCGCCGCACCCCAGTGCGGCAAATCAAACGGCAGGCCACGTTTCACCAAACTTCCATGTTCCGCACGATCACCCCACACCCGTCACTACCCGGCTTGACCGGGTAATCCAGTGTAAAATTGACCCTCATTCCTTTATAATCGAAATTGACACCGGCTGACCGTTGCCCCGTTTTTTGGCGGGTGCCCCGGGCCAAGCGACAGCTTGCCCGTGATTTATTCAATAATCATTTTTCCTATTCTGTTTTTCCGTGTCCTTTTCTTGGCGGCAAGAAAAGTACCAAAAGAACCGCGCCCTGCGGCTTGGCCTTCGGCCGCCCTCGCTCGAAGAATTTTTCGGCGCGAAAATGAACTCGCCCCGCTTCCAGCGCGGCTCAGACAGCATTTTCGCTTTTTGCCGAAAAATTCTTCTTGCTCGGCTGCGCCGCAATGGGCGGAGGGCCGTCATTGTGGAGACCGGCCGGGCTTAAAACATCAAGGTTTGTAGTGTGCCCGTAAGGGCATTCAGCAGGACGGTATCAAACACCAGTCCTTTGATGGGTGCCACGGGCCAGGCGAAACTTGCCTGTGCCGTGTTCCCGCACTGCCGCTCACGGGCAAGGCCGTTCGGCCCTGGCCCTTGGCACCCGTTGATTCGATTTGAATCCCGATCCCGCTTTAAATCAAAGGTAACGGCGCCGGCCGACCCCGGCCTTTGACTTTTTTGCCCGATACGGATAAAGTTACCAGGCGGTAAACAAAGGAGCGTTCCCATGCTGATGGCCGTGATGAGCGATTCCCACGACAACATCGCCAACATGCGAAAGGCCGTGGCAAAGGTCCGGGAAGCCGGATGTGAAATGATTCTTCACTGCGGCGATTTTGTGGCCCCCTTTATGCTGGCGGAACTGGATATGGCCGGCATTCCGGTTCACGGCGTGTTCGGCAACAACGACGGGGACCGGTACCTGTTGACGAAAAACGCGTTGACCGTTCATAAAAACATTACGCTTCACGGCGATTTTGGCCGCCTGGCGGCTGACGGTCGACAGGTGGCCTTTATTCATGACGGCACCATTGCCGACGACCTGGCCGGCGGGGGCCGGTACGACATTGTCTGTTTCGGCCATTTTCATGTCTGGATGCAGAAAAAAGTCAACCACACCCTGGTGGTCAACCCTGGCGAACTGCTGGGAAAAGACGATACCCCGGGGTTTTGCGTGGTGGACACGGCCGCGCTTTTGGCGGAAAGAGTACTCATATAAGAAATTCGGGAGAAGCCTATGAAACGCCTGATCATGCTGAGCGGGATGGTTCTGTTTCTACTGTCGGCCGGGGCCGTCGTCTTTGCCGCGGACGTGCCGGACAAGGCGTCACCGGTGGCAGTGATCGAAGCGCGCACCTTCACCTTTGACCCGGTACCTGAAGGCACCGAGGTGGTGCACGACTTTACCGTAAAAAACACGGGAACCGCCGAGCTTCGCGTGGAGCAGGTCAAAACCGGCTGAGGGTGTGCGGTGGCCTCGTTTACGAGGTCAATCCCCGCCGGCGGCGAGGGTACCATCAGCATAAAGGTTTATACCAAACACTACGGGGACCAGCGCATCACCAAAACCGCGTCGGTCTACACCAATGACCCGTCCAACAAAATTATTCCCCTGACCATCACCGGCCAGGTGGAGCGCGTGGTCTCGGTCATGCCTAACCAGGTACGGCTCAGCGGCACGGTGGGCATGGAGCTTAAGCAGGTGGTGCGCATTGTTCCCGGTGAAAAATACCCGTTTGCCATCACCGAAGTTCGGGCCAACCAGGGAAAGGAGATCGCTTTTGATCTGAAAGAGATCACCCATGATGGACGGCCCGCCTACCAGCTGACAGTGACCAACACCCGCAAGGAGCCCGGCACCTATATTGATTTTATCTACCTGAAAACCGACAGCCAGTTGGTGCCGAACCTGAAAGTCCGGGTCCAGGGTACCCTGGTCTCTCCGGTTTTGCCAAACCAGGAGCCGGTGCTTTGAGCGACACGACACGGCAGACCGTTAAAATCATCGCCTTTGACTGCGACGGAGTCCTGTTTGACACGGATGACGCCAACCGGGCCTACTACAACCGCATTTTGGTCAACATGGGGCTGCCGGAGATGACCGACGCCCAGTTTAGTTATGTGCAGATGCACACGGTCAACGACTCTCTGGCTTTTCTCTGTGGAGCAGATGGCCTGGACCGGGCACAAGCACTTCGAAAAGGATTGGGGTATGGTCCGTTTATCCGGCACATGAAAAAAGCCCCCGGCCTGGAAGACCTGCTGGACCGGCTTTACAACAGGGTCCATACCGCCATTGCCACCAACCGCTCCAACACCATGAACCGGGTCCTGGCCGAGCATGGCCTTGCCGACAGGTTCGAGATGGTGGTCACGGCCTTGGACGTGATGCGGCCAAAGCCGGCCCCGGAGCAGCTGTTAAAAATTCTCGACCGCTTTGGCGCGGCCCCCTCAGAAATGATTTACATCGGTGACTCGGAACTGGATGAACGGGCCGCAACCTCGGCCCAGGTGCCGTTTATCGCCTACAACAACCCGGCACTGAAAGCCGATTTTCACGCCCCTGACATGCGGGCCGTGGGGACCATCCTGGACCGGTTTTCCCTGGCAGGCCGGACCGGGGAATAGGTTTTTCAATATAACGCGTTTTAACCATAATGAATCGCCGGAGCGCCTGTGAAGCGTCTTTTTCTTATTTTCTGCCTGCTGGTTTCCGGATTTTTTTTGGTGGCCCCCGGTCCGGTATCCGCCGGTGATGCCCACACGGTTTATGTGGTCAAGGTGGCCGGCGACGTGGCTCCGGGTATGGCCGCCTACCTGAAACGGGCGCTTGATGATATTCCGGAAGCGCCACACCAGACCATTGTCCTGGACCTGGATACCTTTGGGGGCCGGGTCGATTCGGCCCTGATGATCGTGGACCTGATCACGGCGGCAGATAGCAAGGGGAAAACCATCGCCTTTGTCTCCAGGAAGGCCATCTCGGCCGGGGCGCTGATCGCCCTGGCCTGCAACGAGCTGGTCATGAAGCCCGGCACCACCATCGGCGACTGCGCGCCCATCATGGTGGGAAGCCAGGGGCCGGAAATGCTGGGGGAAAAATTCCAGTCCCCGCTGCGGGCCAAGTTCCGGGCCCTGGCCAAAAAAAACGGGTATCCCGAGGCCCTGGCCGAGTCCATGGTCACCGCCGACATGGAGGTGTTCCGGGTGGTGACCAAAGACGGCGGCACATTCTACATGGACGCCCTGGAGTACGAGGAGATGGATGAAGCCCAAAAATCGGCCGTGGTGTCTAAAAAAACCGTGGTGGCCAAAGGCGAGCTGCTCACCATGGACGACATTGAGGCCCGGGACCTGGGATTTTCACAAATGACCGTCTCCAGCGTAAAGGAGATGCTGGCCGCCATGGGTATTGACGATACCGATATCGTTGTCATGGAACAGCAGTGGTCCGAGGGCCTGATGCGCTGGCTGGGCACGCTTGCGCCCCTGCTGATGCTGATCGGCCTGGGAGCCCTGTACACGGAAATCAAGTCGCCGGGTTTCGGTGTTCCCGGCATCGTGGGCATCATCTGTCTGGCCCTGTTTTTCATGAACCAGTACGCCGTGGGCCTGGCCGACTACACCGAACTGCTGATCTTTCTGCTGGGCCTGGTGCTGATCGGGATTGAAACCTTTGTGCTGCCCGGGTTCGGCATTGCCGGCATTGCCGGCGCCGTCTGCATCATCGTCTCTTTTGTCCTGGCCATGCAGGGGTTTGTGCTGCCCGACCCGGACATGCCCTGGCAGACGGACCTGATGGTAAACAACGTGATCCAGGTGCTGGGCGCCGTGGTGACCGCCTTTCTGGCGGCCCTGTTTTTGCTTCGGTTTGTGCTGCCCCGGTTGTCGGCGGTGGTCAGCGGGCCGTACCTAAGTGCCACCCTGAGCGAGGCCCGGGCCGATGCCACGGCCAACACCGGCGCCGGCGTTGGCGACCGGGGCACAGCCGCCACCTCGCTGCGGCCGGCGGGAAAGATGAAAATCGGCCCGGAAATGTATGACGTGGTCACAGAGGGCGAATTCCTGGACAAAGGCACCCCGGTGGTAATTATTGCGGTTCGCGGCAACGTGCTGGTGGTGTCAAGGGAGACAACGCAATGAACCCGGTGATGCTTGTCGTCATTCTGCAGTTGGTGGCCGTGGTGATCATCATCGCCGAGGTGATCATACCGTCGGGGGGCCTGTTGAGCCTGCTGGCCGCCGGCCTGATCGGCTATTCCCTGTACACCGTGTTCGGCCAGATATCCGTTGATGCCGGGTACCTGCTGATCGGCATCGACGTGGTGGTGCTGCCTCTTGTGATTCTGCTGGGCCTGAAGCTGCTGGCCCGGTCACCGGCCACGCTTCGGGCCGAGCTGTCCACCGGTGCCGGCGTCACTTCCCAGCGGCCCGACATGGAGGGCCTGATGGGGAAAAAGGGAACCGCCCTTTCCGACCTGCGGCCCTCGGGCGTGGCCATGATAGAGGGGAAACGGGTTGACGTGGTCAGTCGCGGTGCGTATATTGATAGAAATTCCGAGGTGGTTGTGCGCGCGGTGACCGGCAACCAGGTCATCGTCACAACACCGGAATAAACATAACACCCCCAAAGGAGACCCCCATGAACCCGAACTACATTATACTGTTTTTTCTCGTGGTGGCCGTCATCGTGCTGTTTTACTTTGTCGGCTCCTCCGTATCCCTCTGGATTCAGGCCCTGGTGTCCGGCGCCCGGGTGGGCCTGCTCAACATCGTGTTCATGCGGTTTCGCAAAGTGCCGCCCAAGCTTATTGTGGAGTCCAAGATCATGGCCACCAAGGCGGGCCTGGACATCAGTTCGGACGAGCTGGAGTCCCACTACCTGGCCGGGGGCAATGTGAGCCGGGTGGTCCAGGCCCTGATCGCGGCGGACAAGGCCAAGATCGAACTCTCCTTCAACCGGTCGGCGGCCATTGACCTGGCCGGTCGGGACGTGCTGGAGGCGGTCCAGATGAGCGTCAACCCCAAGGTGATCGAAACCCCCATGATCGCGGCCATGGCAAAAGACGGCATTCAGCTCAAGGCCATCTCAAGGGTCACGGTGCGGGCCAACATCGACCGGCTGGTGGGCGGTGCCGGGGAAGAGACCATTCTGGCCCGGGTGGGCGAGGGCATTGTCACCACCATTGGTTCGGCCGACTCCCACAAGCACGTGCTGGAAAATCCGGACCTGATCTCCAAGCGGGTCCTGGAAAAGGGGCTGGACTCGGGCACGGCCTTTGAGATTCTCTCCATCGACATCGCCGACGTGGACGTGGGCAAGAACATCGGCGCCGAGCTGGAGACTGACCGGGCCGAGGCGGACAAGAAGATCGCCCAGGCCAAGGCCGAGGAGCGGCGGGCCATGGCCTATGCCCGGGAGCAGGAGATGAAGGCTCAGGTGGAGGAGATGCGGGCCAAGGTGGTGGAGGCCGAGGCAAAGATTCCCCTTGCCATGGCCAATGCCTTTGAAAAGGGAAACCTGGGCATCATGGACTACTACCGCATGAAAAATATCATGGCCGATACCCAGATGAGAGACACAATCGGGTCACCGGACAGGGAAACACCCAGGGAGAAATAGTCAATGGACTTAAACGACCTGATACCGGTTCTGGTTTTTCTGGCCATCGTGGGGTTTCAGGTGATCGGCGCGATGATCAAGCGGGCGCGAAAACCAGCGCCCGACGGTGAAGCCGCCGATACCGGGGCCGGACCGGGGGGGGTGCTGGGCCGGGTGTTTTCCCGCATTCAGCAGGAGATGGAGCGGGCCGCCAGGGAGGTGGAAGCCAAAAGGGAGGCCCCTTCCCAGTGGGACCTTCTGATGCCGGAAGATGCACCACCGCAAGCGGAAAAACCGGCGGCCCCGGCCCAGGGAATGCGACAGGTCCATGAGGGGCGACGGGCGGAAGCGGTTGTCCAGCCCGTCTTGCGGAAACAGGCGCCGCCGGCCCCGTCCCCGGCAAAGACGATGAAAAGAGGCACCACCGCCTTTGAAACCGCCCTGCAACAGGCCGGGGCCGCTCCAGCACCGGCCGCCCTTCCGGTGTCGAAGCCGTCCATCGTCACGGGGTCCGCGGCCGAGCTGCGCCGGGCCGTGGTCTGGTCCGAGATTTTGGGCCCGCCGGTGGCGTTAAGAAAGACCCCTGAAGACCGTTGGGAACCGGACGTTTTGTAACATGGTTTGTTTCCCGATTAATGTTAGTAAACGACTTACCTAATTTTCGGTGCAGTCGATGGTGTTGAAAGGGGCTCTGTGTACTCATTAAATCGGAGAAGGTCCTGATAACATAACCCCGCGCGCCGTCATTCTGGCGGAATCCGCGCGGCACACAAAAAAAATAAAACCAGGAGGAAGGCTATGAAAACCGTTCGTCTGATCGTCTGTCTGGGGCTTGCTGTGCTGATGACCGGGTTCTGGGGCTGCGGCCGGTCGGAGATTGATTTCGGATCCTTTTCCGGCAATGTGTATAAAAACGACTATTTTGACATGGCCCTTACCCTGGCCGATGATGTCAGGATAGACACCCGTCAGAAGGCCGCGGCGGCACAGGCGGCAAAACCGTCCGAACTGCAGACCCTTACCCTGTTTACCGCCTATCTGTATCCGGATGACAGCGAGGTGCTGTTCAACGCCAACCTCATGGCCATGGCCGACCGCATCGACAAACCCATGGGCGTGAAAACCGGGCGGGATTATCACCTGTACACAAAGAAGCTGCTCGAGTCCACGCCGATTCCGGTTTCGCTTTCCCAGGACATCACCACCCAGACCCTGGGCGGCAAGACCTTTGACCTGATGCAGGCGGCCATTCCCCTGGCCCAGGTGTCGGTCAAGCAGGACCTTTACGCGGCAGCCATGGGGGACTACATCCTGGTGCTGGCCATATCCTACACCAATCCGGATGAAAGGGCCGCCCTGCTGGAGATGCTTAATACCGTTTCCTTTAAGTAGTTTCCATCCATAAATGGCCTTTTTCCGCAATCTCTGCGTCAAACCGCGGGCTTCCTTGTGCGGCGTACAACAGTACGCCTTCAGTCAGCCCTTGGTTTCCTTGATCTTGCGAAATCCCACCATGGCGGAACTGGACTGGAAACCTTTTCCGTGTCCTTACAATAGAGGAATGGACACTAAATAGTTTCCGCAGCCAGACGGCTTTGTAAAAAGTTCAAGTTCAAGGCGCGCAAGTTCCGAGGAATGAGGCGTACTCAGTGTACGCCGCAGTGACGAGTGAATGCAGCGCAACGCAGAAATTGGGCTTTTTACGAAGCCGTCAAAAAGGAGACTTCTCATGCCCCACATCGACCTGCCTGAAAAAGAGGACCTGCCTTCGGAAATCGGAGACCTGCTGGCCCTCCTGCCGCCGCTCAACGCCTTTCGCATGATGGCGGTTGTGCCGGTAAGTTTCCGGCCCTTTCTCGATCTGGCCGGATCGGTGCTGTCCGGGGAGACCTTTGACGCTAAATTGCGGGAGATTGCCGTGCTGCGGGTGGTGCGGCAGCTGAAGTGTGACTATGCATGGACCCACCATGTGACCGTGGGAAAGGCCACCGGCCTGACCGATACCGAAATCGGGGCCATCAAAACCGAGGACCCGGTTTCTTCTCTTGATGATGAAGGCAACCTGCTCTGCCGGGCCGCCGACGAAATCACACTGTCGGCGTGCCTTTCCGACGACACCCTTGAACAGATCAAGGCCCGCTACGGCAACGCCGGTGCCGGTGCTCTGATTCTCTGCTGCGCCTATTTCAACATGCTGGGCCGGTGTCTTTTGTCCATGCGCGTGGACCTGGAAACAGAGAAAGTACTGTAACCCCGGTAGTCCACAGCACGGGCAAGCTTTCGCTTGGCCCGTGGCACCCATCAAAGACCGATTTTTTAATGACGGGCCGAACATCAATGACAGCCCTCGCCCATTGCGGCGCAGCCGAGCGCGGGCGGGTTTTCCGGAAAAAGCGGGCAGGCTGTCTGAACCCCGCGAAAGCGGGGTGAGTTCCTGCCCGCGCCGGAAAACCCGTTTGCGCGAGGGCAGTCACGCCTGCGGCGTGATTCTTTTGGTACTTTTCTTGCCGCCAAGAAAAGTACACGGATAAGTGGAAGGGGGAAATGGGTGTTAATGGTAAAGATTGCTTCGTCGCATTCGCGCAATGACCTGTCGGAAAAAATGGTTTGGATGAAGCCTTGCCGAAGGCGGTTGGCTATATATCCTTTAACGCCACGTTGGCCCTGGATTTGCCGATGTCCCCGTAAAAGGCGCTGACCGCGTCTGAAAGGCGGGAAAGCTCCGGGGTGGAAACGACGGGCATTTCGGTGGTGCCGTTTTTATCCATGGCCTCGGTTGCCGAGGCAATGGTGATGTCGGTAATATCGCGGCCCGGCTGCCAGGCCGGGTCCCCGCCTGTGCCGCTCAGCGTCTGTGTCGCCAGTCCGGCGGCGGAAAGCGTTTCCAGCAGGCGGTTGACCATGCGGATGGGCAGGTCCAGCCGGGCCGATATCTGGTCGGCGGTCAGGGGGGGCTCCCCGTTTTTGAAGGTTTTGACCAGCAGGTGGGCCACGTACAGGCCGTAAATTCGCTTGAGAAAGTCACTGATGTTTCGGCTGTCCGGCTCCAGTTCATAGTGGCCCACGCTCTGGTGAGCATAGGCAAGCTCGGCGCCGAACAGGGTCACCAGCCAGCTCAGCTGCATCCAGATCAGGAACAGGGGCAGGGCCGCAAAGCTGCCGTAGATGGCGTTGTACCGGGAAACCCCCACCTGAAAGATAAGATAGGCCCACTGCAGCAGCTTGAAGGCCGTACCCGCGAGAACCCCGCCGAAAATACAGGAACGGACCGGTACCCGGGTGTTGGGCATAAACCCGTAAATAAAGGAAAACAGCAACCAGACAAACAGGTAGGGCAACAGCTGAAGCCCGGTCATGATGATCGGCGCAAACCAACCCAGGAAAAATATTTTGTTTGTGATGGCGGTCACCTGGGTGGCCACCAGCACCGTTGCGCTGCCCGACAGGATCAGGAGCAAGGGCCCCACCAGCATGATGGAGAGGTAGTCGCTGAACTTTTTTCCCATGGAGCGGGGCGTGGTGTTGGCCCAGATGGCGTTAAACGACTTTTCGATGTTGTTGAGCACCTTGATAACGGTCCAGATCAGGACCGCCACGCCCACGCCCGCCAGCAGGCCGCCCTTTGTCTGGTCCAGCAGGGCCCGGGCGTATTCGATCATCTGGAGAATCACCGCCTCCTGGCCGGGAAACTGGGCCAGCACCTCTTTTTCCAGGGTCTGCTGAAGGCCGAATCCCTTGGCCACGGCAAAGGCCAGGGCCATGACCGGCACAAGGGAAAGAACGGTATAAAAGGTCAGGGCTGAGGCCCGCAACGGGCCGCCGTCGGTGATAAATTCCCGGCCCGCGATCATGAAAATGCGGGCGTATCGAACAAGCACGCGTTCTCGCGTCTCCAGTTCCCGTAACCGGACGCGCCAGATGCCGGTGCGGAGGAAATCAAGCGCCCCGGATGTCCTGGCGGCCAGCCGCTTTTTTTTGGATTCATTCATGGCGGTTTTTCCTGGCTGTGATGGGTGACGGGTTTTTCCCCGGCCGAATGTCTGCAACCTACTGTTTATCCGGCCTGAAAGTCAATGGAAAACAGCGGGGCCCCGGTCCGGCGCATATCCAAAATGTTCTTGACTATTTTTGCTTCCTATTACAGCATGCACAGGAATGTGTAACCCAAAAGCCCATAACGGGCGGATCGGCAAAAAATGGCGTTTGAATCTGTCATCGGCCTGGAAGTCCATGCCCAGCTGAAAACCGGAACCAAGATATTCTGCGGCTGCTCCACGGGTTTCGGAGCCCCGCCCAATACGCACACCTGTCCGGTGTGTACCGGCATGCCCGGTACGCTGCCGGTGCTCAACCGAACCGTGGTGGATTACGCGTTGAAAATGGCGCTGGCGGTCAACTGCCGCATTCGGTCCGTGAGCCGGTTTGCCCGGAAAAACTATTTTTATCCGGACCTGCCCAAGGGCTACCAGATATCCCAGTACGAATTGCCCATTGCCGAACACGGCGAGGTTGTTATTGATACCGGCAACGGGGAGCAAAAGCGCGTCGGCATCACCCGGATTCACATGGAAGAGGACGCGGGCAAGCTGATTCACGATGCCTCCCGGCCGGTCTCCTACGTGGACTACAACCGTACCGGCGTGCCCCTGATCGAGATCGTCAGCGAGCCGGACATGCGTTCCCCCCGGGAGGCCGGGGCCTACCTGCGGGAGCTGCGGTCCCTTCTTCGCTGGCTGGACATCTCCGACGGCAACATGGAGGAGGGCTCCTTCCGGTGCGACGCCAACGTGTCGATCCGGCCCAGTGGCAGCACCGCGCTGGGCACCCGCACCGAAATCAAGAACTTAAACTCCTTTCGCCATGTGGAGCAGGCCCTTGCTTACGAAATCCGGCGCCATGCCGACCGGGTCTCCGAAGGCGGAGCCGTGGAGCAGGAGACCCGGCTCTGGAACCCGGAAAAGATGGTGACCGTCTCCATGCGGGGAAAGGAGGACGCTCACGACTACCGCTATTTTCCCGACCCCGATCTTTTGCCCCTGGTGGTCGACGATGCCTGGAAAGACAGAATTCAGGCCACGCTGCCCGAGCTGCCGGCTTTTCGAAAAAAGCGGTTTGTCGCCGACTACGGCCTGTCCGAAGAGGATGCCGGCGTGCTTACCGGTTCCAGGGCACTGGCCGACTATTTTGAGGCGTGCGCGGCCGAAGCCAAAACCCCCAAGCCCTGCGCCAACTGGATCATGGGGGACCTGCTGGGCCTGCTTAACGCCACGGCCACGCCCATTGAGGCATCACCGGTTTCGCCGGTCCACCTGGGCCGGCTGGTGGGCCTGATCAACGACAACGTGATTTCCGGCAAGATTGCCAAGACCGTTTTTGAAGAGATGGCCCGTACCGGCCAGGATCCAAAGGCCATTGTCGAGGCCCGGAACCTGGTCCAGGTCACCGACACCGGCGCCATCGGCGCGGCCATTGACCAGGTGATTGCCGAGTGCCCCGACGAGGTGGAAAAATATAAAAGCGGCAAAACCAAGGTAATGGGGTTTCTGGTGGGCCAGGTCATGAAAAAAACAAAAGGAAAGGCCAACCCCCAGGCGGTAAACGATCTGTTGGCCGAAAAACTCAGGTGATTTTGACGGCGTCTTTTGTTTTTGCACTGAATTTTAATTTTTAGAGATTTTCTAAAACAGGAGTTATTGATGATGCGTATTTTCGTTTGCAGAATTCTTTTTTTGGCCGTGTTCCTGCTGCCGGGCCTGTCTGGCGGCGCGGCCCATGCCCGGGTGGCGAGCCTTGCCATCACCCCCTTTGCCATCAACGCCGAAACTGATCTTTCCTACCTTTCCAGGGGCGCGGCCGAGATGCTGGCCTCGCGCATCGCGGCCCAGTCCGACGTGTCGGTGATGGACATGGCCCTGGTGGCCGATGCCGCGGCACGTGCCCCGCAGCCCCTGACCCGCGCCGGCGCCGTGGCCCTGGGACGACAGCTGAATGCCGACTACGTGCTGTTCGGCAGCATTACCGTGCTGGGCGGGCCTGTGAGCATGGATGTGAACGTGATTCCCGTGGCCGAGGGCAGTGGTCCGCCGGCCGCCTTTTACAAGCAGGCCGATTCCATTGCCGGCGTGATTCCGGCGGTGGGGGCCCTGGCCGGGGAGATTCGCACAACCGTGTTTGCCGCCGCGCCTTTGGGTGACAGCACCGTGACGACCCCGTCCGCGGCCGCACCCACGGAAACCGGGCCACCGGCCCCGGTCCCGGTGGCCGTGCCGGCAGGCGCCCCGGCCGGGGCCGTGATGGCCGCTCGGGCACCGGCGCCTGCCGGAGAGAGAACAACGGATGCCGGGTCATCCGCCTTTGTGGTGTCAGGCCAGCCCGGCCAGGAACAGGACTTCTGGAAGAGCCAGGATTTTGAGGCCGAGATTCGCGGCCTGGCCCTGGCCGATGTCTCCGGTGACGGCAAGACTGAAACCGTGCTGCTTACCGACAGGCTGCTCACGGTGCGGCGCCTGGAGCAGGGCCGGTTTTACAAGCTGGCCGAGCACCGCCTGGCCGGCTACGAAAACCCCCTGGCCGTGGATGCCGTGGATACGGACAACAACGGCCAGGCCGAGATCTTTGTCACCTGCATCAACAAGACCACCGGGGCACTGGCCTCCTTTGTGCTGGAACTTTCCGACCGGACCCTGACAACGGTGGCCCAAAAACAGGCCTGGTATTTCCGCTCCATGGGGGATGGCGCCATTTACGGTCAGAAAAAAGGACTTGGCATGGCCGATATTTTTCTGCCCGGCATTTTTCGCCTGGCCCGGCAGGGCGGCCAATACACGGCCCAGGCCCCGCTGGAGACGCCCGCAGGGGAACGGTTTTCTCTGTTCAACCTGGCCATGGGCGACCTGACAAACGCCGGCACGCCCCAGGTGATCGCCTATGACGACAACGATCACCTGCGGATCTATGACAAAGAGGGGCAAATGGTCTGGAAAAGTGAAAACCCCTTTGGCGGCAGCGAAACCTATATTACCACCAAAGAGGACAGCGATAACGAGATCGGCCAGCGGTTCTACTTGGCCCAGCGGATCTGGGTGGGGGACATCGACGGCGACGGCCGCACCGAGGTGATCACCGTGGCCAACAATGCCGTGTCCGGCCGATTGTTTGACCGGTTCCGTCACTACAGCGGGGCTCAGTTTGTCTGCCTGGGATGGGACGGCCTGGGCCTGGCTGAAAAGTGGCACACCCGCCAGGTC
The DNA here is from genome assembly GCF_000018405.1 of Desulfosudis oleivorans Hxd3. Lineage (NCBI taxonomy): Bacteria > Pseudomonadati > Thermodesulfobacteriota > Desulfobacteria > Desulfobacterales > Desulfosudaceae > Desulfosudis > Desulfosudis oleivorans. Next base: position 12,139 of record NC_009943.1, on the reverse strand, counting down.
TCCGGTTATGCCAGCGATTTTTCTTTGGCCGATTTTGATAACGACGGCAAGCCGGAGCTGGTGTCTGCCATTGTCTCATCCCGGGGCGCGGTGGTGACCAAACCCAGATCATCGGTGATCAGCTATGACCTGGAAGGGGCACAATAGCTTCCATCCACAAAAGTGCCAAAGCCTTGCCCCAGAAGATTTTGAGCGGTAAAATTCGATAAAATCCTTGACAACAGATGGATTTGCGGTTATCACTATTGATAATTTATTTAATTTTTAACGAAAACCACGCCAGCAAATCCATAAATGCCCGGCGGGCAGGGGTTTGGGCGTATATCATAAATCGGAAATGCGTTTAATCCATATGAAGGGGGGGATGCCTGTCACGCGCACGGGTCCGACAGCCCGATCATCTTCACAAGCACAAGGAACACCAGAACCGTTTTTATAGCAATATTTTCTTAGGGAGGAAATTCAATGAAAAAGATTACCGTATTAGCACTGGCCGCATGCATGGCGTTTGCCGTTGCCGTACCTGCCATGGCTGTGGACGTGGACTTTTCCGGCTACTACCGGGTCCGCGGATTTATGAACTCCAACATCACCCTTAACGACCAGGACGAACAGTCGGAAGCCTACTATGACAACCGGTTCCGGCTTCAGACCGTTTTCAAGGCCACCGACGCGGTTTCCGTCACCACTCGCATTGACGCGCTGGACGATAACGTCTGGGGCGCCCAGAACGAGAACGACATCGACTGGGACCGGGTCTACATGACCATCATGAGCGATGTGGGTATGTTCATGATCGGCCATCAGCAGGCCGGCGTGTGGGGCCTGGACTTCTTTGATGATGACTACAATGACGACCGGATCAAGTACGTTGGCAAGACCGGTGATTTCTACTTTGGCGCCATCATTCAGAAGACCCGTGAAACAGATTCGAACGTAGCGTGGCTTAATGATGGTGAGTCGGATGCCGACACCGATGTTTACTACCTGTTCGGCTCCCTGAAGCAGGAAGGCCTTGAGGCCGGCCTGCTGGCTGCCTATGCAAGGGATACAACATCTTCTTCTATGACTGCGACCAAACAGGCGCTGCTGCCTTACGGAAAGTTCACCGCCGGCCCTCTGAGCGTCCGGGGTGAAATCATCTACGAGTTTGGCGAGATGGACTTTGACGGCGCAACACCGGACGTGGACATTGATACGCTCTCCTACGCTCTGGAAGGCTCTTTCAGCTTGGATATGGCCAGACTCTACCTGGGCTGGGTCAGCGTTTCCGGTCAGGAAGACGGAGATGACATGACCATGGGCAACATGACATACGGCGGTCTTGGCGACGATTTCAATCCGCTTGCACTGCTCACCAACGATCTGGGCGCCAAGATGCTGAACAGCAAAGCCAGCCTTGGAAACATTATGGCAGTTGATGCTGGCATGCCTGGGGCGACGCTGTCTTCAGCCGATGTGGTTGCCCTGTGCGGCGTGAACCTGCTCTATGCCGGTGCTGACGTGGCGGTCAACGACAAGCTGAACGTGGCCGGTATCATCGGTTATGCCATGGCCAATGAGGATGATCTGTTGACTGGCACGGGCATAGATGATGTGTACGGCACGGAAGTCGACGTCACTGTCACCTACCAGATTATGGACAACCTGGAGTACCAGTGTACCCTGGCTTACCTGATGACCGAGGATCTGTTGGCCTTCACCAAGAGTGTGGGGCCGAACAATGCGGATGACAACTTCGGTATCATGCATCAGATCAAAGCCAGCTTCTAGTACGGCTGATCATTTAAAAAAGAGCTAAAGTGTTTTTCGCTCTTTTAGCGGTAAATTAAAAAAAGCCTCCGGGAACAATCCCGGAGGCTTTTTTTTGTTGTTGTGACGGCTGCGTAGAAAGCTCAATTTCTGCGTTGTCCACCCTCCGTGTTAAAAAGCGGCCGGTCATGCCGTGAGAGCCCGGGTGTTTTCACACGAAGGACACGAAGAAACGAAGCGCACGAAGGAACAGATGTTTTTGCCCCGTTGGAGTGATTGAGCCCGATCCCGATTTCGATGCGGCGGGAGCCCTGCCGAATCGGCACCCCCCGCTTCGTGTTCTTCCCAATCTTCGTGCTCTTCGTGTTAAAAAGCGGCCGACCGTGCCGGAGAGCCCGGGTGTTTTCACACGAAGGACACGAAGAAACGAAGCGCACGAAGAAACAGGCGTTGTTGATCTGTCGGCATGATCGATCCCGATCCCGATTTCGATAGCGATTTCGATTTGGGTAAAAACCTGTTGACTTTATTGCCGGGTTTGGATATGTAAGGCGGATGTTTTTATCCTTGCTCCGGGGAAAGCCCCGGGGCTTTATTATCCAAAAGGAGGTGTTATGAGACGGTACGAGACCATTTTTATCGCAGATCCCGATCTGTCCCCCGAAAACCAGGCCCAGCTTTTTGAAAAAGCCACCACCCTGATCGACGCCAACAGCGGCGTGCTGGTGGAATTTGACGAGTGGGGTACCCGCCGGCTGGCCTACGAGATTCGCAAGAAACCCCGGGGCCACTATGTGCGGTTGGACTTCTGCGGCGACGGCGCAACGGTCCAGGGGCTTGAAAACGCGTTCCGCATCGACGAGCGGGTCCTCAAGTTCATGACGGTTTTTCTTTCCGAAAACGCCGACCCCGAGGCCCTTCGCCAGGCCATTGCCGAGGAAAAGGAAAAGAAGGCCGAAGGCCAGGCCGCCGCGGACGCGGCCCCGGCCGATGGTGACGACGAGGCCCCGAAGCAGCCGGCCCCGGCCAGTGACGACGACGCCCCGAAGCAGCCGGAGACGGAAGCCGGTTCTGATGAAACCGAAGCCGCGGCGGCTGACAAGAGCGACGACAACGCATAAGCGCAAACGATAATTCGTGACACAGCGGGTGTGTTCACAGACAAGGTGATCCGATGAATCCAAGTCCAAGAGGAAAAAAACGTGTGTTTCACAGGCGCAAGTACTGCCGGTTCTGCGCAGACAGCAGCCTTCCCATAGATTACAAGAACCCCAAGTCGTTGAAGAGTTTTATAACGGAACGCGGCAAAATCATTCCGCGCCGGATATCCGGCACGTGCGCCAAGCATCAGCGGGCCATCACCCGTGAAATCAAGCGGGCACGGACCATTGCCCTGCTGCCGTATGTGGGTAAGCCGGACAACTAGCCCCGGAACAAGGGTGGACAGGTGCTGCACCAGGCAGAAAAAACCGGGCCGAAAAACATGCTGGCCGGCGCGGGCATTACCAGCCTGATCTTTCTTGCGGCGGGCCTGTCGCCGGTGCTGGGGGTGGCGGCGTTTTTCATGCTGCCGCCGGTCATGTTCTACTACCGGTCCCTGCTGGGCCGGCAGGCCGGCATGACGGTACTGTCCGTGGCCGGAGCCGTGGCCCTGGTGCGGTGGGGCGGCATGACACCGGATGTGGGGGTCGGCCTGACCCTGCTGGCCCTGGGATTTTTTCTGGCCGAGTTTGCCGAAAAGGGGCTTTCCATTGAGCCGACCATCCTGTTTGCCTGCGGTGCTGTTCTGGCCGGCGGTCTGGTGGTCCTGGCCCTCTACAGCAACCTGTCCGGCGTTGGCCTGGGCGCCATGGTGTCCGACTATGTGGGGAAAAATCTGGAGCTGACCCTGCGGCTGTATGAAGACGCGGGCATGACCGACGACCCGGGCGTGGCGGCCCTTGCTGAATCCATGGACGCGTTAAAAACCCTGCTGGTCCGCATCCTGCCGGCCCTGGCAGCGGCCATGGTGCTGCTGGCGGCCTGGGCCACGATACTGACGGCAAGGGTCGTGATGAAACGAAGGGGCCATGCGTTTCCCGATTTTGGGCGGTTGAACCGGTGGGCCGCGCCGGATTTTCTGGTATGGGCCGCCATTGTCAGCGGCGGGCTGCTGCTGCTGCCCGTTACGGTGGCAAAGGTGACGGGAATAAACGGTCTGATCGTGCTGGTGGTGGTCTATTTTTTTCAGGGCATCGCCATTGTGTCGTTTTATTTTGAAACCAGAAACGCGCCCGCGGCCCTGCGTGTGCTGGTTTACGGCATGATGGCCGTCTGGCAGATGACGGCCCTGCTGGTGGCGTGTCTGGGGTTTGTTGACACCTGGGCCGATTTCCGCAGGCTTCGGCGGGCGGGCGAAACCGACCCGGACGATGATGAACCCGTGGGATAAGGCTTTCAGCGGCCTGTTCCCATGAAAAAAGTCATTTTCAGAGGGTTTTTGTGATAGAGTTTTAAACAATCAACAGCAAGGCGGCTTCGTAAAAAGCCCAGGTTCAAGGCGCGCAAAACCCGAGGAGTGAGGCGTACGTGTTGTACGCCGCAGCGACGAGGGTTGCAGCGCAACACAGAAATTGGGGTTTTTACGAAGCCGCCAATTTTCAGGAGGTAGAACATGCAGGTAATATTGATGGAAACCGTAGAGGCCCTGGGCCTTGCCGGCACCGAGGTGAAGGTGGCCCCCGGCTATGCGCGCAATTTTCTTTTCCCCAGGCAAAAGGCCATGGCGGCCACTCCGGCCAACCGCCGGCGCATGGAACAGATGCGGGCCAAGATTGAACTTCAGATCGCCAAGGAGCGGGGGGCGGCCCAGGAGGCGGCCAAAAAGCTGGAAGGCGTGGTGTGCCGGATATCCGCCAAGGTCAGCAACGAGGGCCGGCTGTACGGTTCGGTGACCGTGGGCGACATCGTGGAGGCCCTGGCGGCCCGGGACATTACCGTGTCCAAGAAAATGGTGCTGCTGCGGGAGAACATCAAGGAAGTGGGCACCTATCCGGTGGGTATTTACCTGTACAAGGACGTGGTGCCGGAGATCTCGGTTGAGATCGTGGCCGACGAAAAAGCCGAATAGCCGGGTTTTTGTTTTTCTGTTGAGTCCGGCCTACCGGAAAGAAGGCATATGGAAAAGGCAGCCCCCAAAAAAAAAGGTCGCCCCAAGGCCGGGGCCGCGGGTGCCGTACCGTCAGACCCCCTGCTGCACAGGCTGCCGCCCCAGAACATCGAGGCCGAGGAGTCCATTTTAAGCACCATTCTGATCGACCCGGACCCGTCCACGCTGTTTGATGTGCTGGAGGTGCTGGCCCCCGAGGATTTCTACAAATCGGCCCACCAGAAGATTTTTGCCGCCATTGTCCGGCTGGTGGAGAAAAACGAGCCGGTGGACCTGGTGACGGTGAAAAACACGCTGGCCGAGAGCGACGAACTGGAGCCCATCGGCGGCGCCGCCTACCTGGCCGGCCTGGTGGATTCGGCCCCCTATGCCGCCAATGCCCGTCACTACGCCGACATCATAAAGAACAAGGCCTCGTTGCGCCGAATGATCGAAAACGCCAACGAGATTTCCCGGCGCTGCTTTGACAATCCCTCCGACGTGGAAGGGGTCATCGACTTTGCCGAGCGCGCGATCCTGGAAGTGGCCGAGCAGAAGGCGGGCCGCTCTTTTTACAAACTCAGCCAGCTCCTGGTTGCCAACATAGAGACCATCGAGGCAAACCAGGGCAAGGGGATCACCGGCATTCCCAGCGGGTTTGACCGGCTGGACAACCTGACCGCCGGCTTTCAGAAGTCGGACCTGATCATTCTGGCGGCCCGCCCCAGCATGGGAAAAACCGCCTTTGCCCTTAATATCGCCCGCAACGTGGCTGTGGACGCCAATGTGCCGGTGGCGGTGTTCTCCCTTGAAATGTCCAAGGAGCAGCTCTCCATGCGGCTGCTCACCGCCGAGGCCCGTATCGGGTTTCAGCGCCTGCGGAGCGGCTATACCAGCCGGCAGGATATGGGTCAAATCACGGACGCGGCCTCGGTGCTGGAGCAGGCCCCGCTGTTCATTGACGATTCGCCGGGGCTCACCGCCATGGAGATTCGGGCCAAGGCCCGGCGCCTGAAGCGGGAAAAGGGCATCGGGATGATCGTGGTGGACTATCTTCAGCTCATGCGGGCATCCCACCAGGGAGAACGCCGGGACCTGGAAGTGTCGGAGATGTCCCGCTCCTTAAAGGGGCTTGCCAAGGAGTTGGACCTGCCCATCCTCGTCCTGTCCCAGCTCAACCGTTCTCCGGAACAGAGCCAGGACAAGCGGCCCATGCTGTCCCACCTGCGGGAGTCCGGCTCCCTGGAGCAGGACGCCGACGTGGTGCTGTTCATCTACCGGGATGAGATGTACAACAAGGAACCGGAAAACCCCAACCGGGGATCCGCGGAGATCATCATCGGCAAGCAGCGCAACGGCCCGGTGGGCAAGATCAAGCTTCAGTTTAGCGCCGACATCACCCGGTTTCATGACCTTGAAACCGTGCATGCCGACATGGAAGCATAAGTCGAATGTTTTCAAAAGCGCGTTTCGGACAAGGCGGTGGTTTCGCCTGAATGAAAAAAAGACCCCACGGCAACACCGGCGGCCTCAAGGCCGACCACCTGCGGCGACTGGACAACCTGTACCGGCGCCGGGTTCCCTCCTCGTTTCTCGTGACACCGGAGCTGGCCCGTGAGCTGTGCCTGCTCTCCCGGGAGATTCGCCGGCAGATCGGCCTGCTGATCGACCGCCAGGGAGTGGTGGCCCACGTGATCGTTGGCACGGACAGCGCCATCGTGATTCCCGACATCAGCGAATACCGCACCGCCGCCGGCCGGCTGAGGGGGCTCAAGTGCGTTCACACCCACCTGGGCCCTGACCCCCTGACCGCTGACGACATCACCGACCTCTCCCTGCTGCGGCTGGACATCATGGCCGCCGTGGCCGATACCGGCGGGCCGGAAGAAAACCCCCGGTACCGCGTGTACGGTGCCCACCTGCTGCCCGGCAACGGCGAAGGCGGTCCGTCCGGGCCGTCGTGCAAGGTGCTCGACCCCCTGGGTCACGCGGACCTGGACATCGGCTGTGACGGCCTGATCGCCTCCCTGGAGGATGAACTGGCCCAGGCCGGTGCCCTGCGGGAGGCCGGGCAAAAGAGCGACCGGGCCATTCTGGTTTCCGTGACCGGCGCCCCCCGGGCCGCGGCCGGGGCCTCCCTTACCGAGCTTTCCGCCCTGGCGGCTTCGGCCGATATCGCGGTAGTAGACACGGTTCTCCAGTTTCGAAAAAAGACCGACGCCCGGTTTCTCCTGGGCCGTGGCAAGCTGGGGGAGCTGGCCGTGCTGGCCCTGCAGACCGGGGCCAACCTGCTGGTGTTCGACCAGGAGCTCAACCCCTCCCAGATCCGGTCCATCACCGACCAGGTGGACATCAAGGTGATCGACCGCACCCAGCTGATCTTAGACATTTTTGCCCAGCGGGCCCAGTCCATGGAGGGTAAGCTCCAGGTGGCCCATGCTCAGCTCAAGTACCTTCTGCCCCGGCTGGTGACCAAGAACACGGCCATGTCCCGGCTCACCGGCGGCATCGGGGGCCGGGGACCCGGCGAAACCAAGCTGGAGATCAACCGGCGACGGGTGAGGGACCAGCTGGCCCGGCTGGAAAAGCAGCTGGAGTCGATCAAAAAGCAGCGGCGCCAGCAGAAGGCCCGTCGGGACAAGCGAGCCCTGCCGGTGATCTCCATTCTCGGCTATACCAATGCCGGCAAGTCCACCCTGCTCAACACCCTGTCAAAAAGTGGCGTGGCCACTGCGGACCGGCTGTTCATGACCCTGGATCCGGCCAGCCGGCGCATTCGGTTTCCCCGGGAGATGGACGTGATTCTCACCGATACCGTGGGATTTATTCAGAACCTGCCCAAAGAGCTGATGGTGGCCTTTCGCGCCACCTTAGAAGAGCTGGAGCGGGCCGACCTGTTCATCCACGTGGTGGATGCCGCCAACCCGGCGGCCGAAGCCCAGATCCGGTCCGTGGAGCGGATCGTGACGGAACTGGGTCTCTCGCTTACGCCTATGGTTTATGCCGTCAACAAGGCGGACCGGGCCACGCCTGAGCAGGTCGAGGCCCTGGTCAGGGCCACCGGCGGCGTGCCGGTGTCAGCCAACAATGCCGCCACCCTGGGGCCCCTGATCGACCGGCTGGCCGACCGGGTGGGGCAAATTGTCAAGCATAACCGGCGGTTATCGGAAAATCCAGTAATTTCAGATTATTGATTCTTTTTTTATCGGTTGACACGTTGCGGCTTTGGCGGTACAAAAGAGAGGATATGAGCGTTGATATTGCGTATGTGAGACAGGTGGGCATCGGTGCGGCGTTTAAAGGCGCCCGGGCGTTGCGCGCCTTTTTTCGTGGCCGTTTTTCCGTGGACAAAAAAGGGGTCCGGGACCTGGTGACCGAGGCGGACCGGGCGTCTGAAAAGGCCATTGTCGATGAAATTCACTACCGGTTTCCCGACCACGCCGTCCTGGCTGAAGAGTCGGGAGCTACCGGAACCCGGTCCGAATACCGATGGATCGTGGACCCCCTGGACGGCACCACCAACTTTGCTCACGGCCTGGGGCTGTTTTGCGTTTCCATTGCCTTTGCCGAAAACGGCGAGGTGACAGCCGGCGTGGTGTTAAACCCGGAAACCGGGGAGCTGTTTACCGCCACCGTTGACCATGGGGCCGAGCTGAACGGCGCGCCTATCGCCGTGTCCGGAACATCGACCCTTTCCGACAGCCTGCTGGCCACCGGGTTTCCCTATGACGTGGACAAGCGGCTTGACCCGGTGATGGCCCGCCTTTCCCGGTGCATGGCCGCCTCCCGGGGCATTCGGCGCCTGGGGTCCGCGGCCCTGGACCTGTGCTATGTTGCCTGCGGCCGGTTTGACGGGTTCTGGGAAGAGGGGCTTTACCCCTGGGATACGGCCGCCGGCATGCTGATTGCCCGCCGGGCCGGCGCCACGGTCACTGATTTTTCCGGAAAGGCCTTTGTGCCGGAACAAAAGACGATTCTGGCCACCAATGGTTTGATTCATAATGAGATACTCAAGGAAATGCGAGAATGAGGGACTTTATCGGCATGGATGATATATGGGACCGGCTGTTCAGGCAGGACGAGATGGGATGCCTGGGTGATTTCAATCCGAACAGCCGCCTGTGCACACGCAAGTGCGCCCTGGCCGTTCGATGCATCATAGTGTACAACCACAGGATTGAAACCATGGAGGTCGATGACCTGTTCGGCTTTCAGGACAGCGACACCGCGCCCATTCAGTGAAACCGTTCAAATCAGGTGAAAGATTTTTCCGGGATTTAAAATTCCGTTGGGGTCAAACACCTTTTTTATTCGCCGCATCAGCATCAGCTCCGCTCCGCCCACCTCTTTTCCCAGGTAGGGGGCCTTGGTGATGCCGATGCCGTGCTCGCCGGAAATCGTGCCGCCCAGGCGCAATGTCTCTTCAAAAAGCCGGTCTGTCGCCTCTTTTGCCCTCTCCGCCTGCACCGGATCTTTTTTGTCGGCCATGATATTCACGTGAATGTTGCCGTCGCCGGCATGGCCGAAGCAGGCGATGGTCAGGCCGGTTTGCCGGCTCAGGGCCTCCAGGGCCGCCACCATGTCGGGAATCCGGCTGCGGGGCACCACGATATCTTCATTGATCTTGTCCGGGGCCAGGTTGAAAAGGGCGGGGGAGATGGCCTTGCGGGCCCGCCACAGGTCTTCGGCGGCCTGTTTCGTGTCGGCCACCGTCACCTGGGTGGCGCCCTGACTGGTGCAGATGGCGGCAATTTTTTCAAGGGCCGCGGTATTGGCCAAAGGCGCGCCGTCCACCTCGATCAGCAGCATGGCCGCCGCCGTTATCGGCAACCCCAGATTCAGGCTTTTTTCCACGCAGCCAAGGGAGGCGTTGTCTATAAACTCCAGGGTGCGCGGCACGATCCGTTGCCGAATAATTTCAGACACGGTGCGCGCCGCCTGCCGGATGTCGTCAAACAGGGCCGTCATGGTGCCCACTGCCTCGGGCAGGGGCAACAGCCGCAGGGTCATTTCAGTAATCACGGCCAGGGTGCCTTCGGAACCGGCAATCAGCCGGGTCAGGTCGTAGCCGGCCACCCCCTTGGCCGTGCGAACGCCGGTGGTAATAATATCGCCGTTGGGCAGCACTGCTGACAACCCCAGAACATAATCCCGTGTCACTCCATATTTGACGGCCCGGGGGCCGCCCGCGCACTCGGCCACGTTGCCGCCCAGGGTGGAAAAGGCGGCGCTGGAGGGATCGGGCGGATAAAAAAGGCCCAGTGCCTCCACGGCCTTGTGAAAGTCGCCGGTGATCACCCCCGGCTCAACGCGAGCCACCAGGTTGTCCGTGTCGATCTCCAGAATCCGGTTGAGCCGGTTTAACACCATGACCACGCCCCCGGCCACCGGTACCGACCCGCCGGTCATGCCTGATCCCGATCCCCGGGGAGTGACACAAAACCCATCCCTGTGCGCCAGGGCCAGCACCCGGGCCACCTGGTCCCGGTCCGCGGGAAACACCACGGCATCGGGCAGGCAGTCGGCGGCGGATGCGTCGTAGGCGTAGCAGACCCGGTCTTCAGGGGCCGTGGTGCAGTGGTCGCTTCCCACGATGCCCTGAATCTCTTCGATTGTCTTTTTCGTCAGGGGGGCCATGGCTGCCTGTCTTGGTGGTGTCTGTTAAATGACGCGGTTTTGGTCCTGAAAGAGATTTTTCCCGACTGAAACCCCGATTCAAGGGAACCTCGAAAAATTAAATTAAAAAAGCAAACCGCAAAAAACAAAAAATGGCGTTTTGGGGCGGGAAGAAAACCAATTTTTAGAGAGGCCCTTAATTTTCAGGTTTTTTAAATCTTGCCGGATTCTATTTTCTGAATAATATAGTCCACTTCCTGAAAAACCGAGCGGTTTGCCTTCATTGCCTGCTCAACGGTGTTGATGGAGTGCAGCACTGTGGCGTGGTACCGGTTGTAGCTGCGGCCGATGGCTTTGAGGGAGTGGTCGGTATAGCGCCGGGAGAGGTAGATGGCCACCTGCCGGGGCCAGGCGACCCGGTGCTTGCGGGACCGGGAGTCGATCTCTTTGGCGGCAAGTCCGTAGGCCTTGCACACCACCTTTTTGATGGCATCCAGGGTGATCGCGCCGTTTCGCACCGCCATGTTTTTGATGATGCTTTCGGCCAGCTCCCTGTCCATGGGCACGCCCAGCAGGCAGGACTTGGTTGCCAGGTTGGCCAGCCCGCTTTCCAGCTGGCGCACATCTTCGGTCAGCACATCGGCCAGGTATTCGAGAATGTCCCGGGGCACGGCATACCCGTAAAATCTTGCCTTTTTCTCCAGAATGCGGACCCGGGTGGTAAAGTCCGGGGTTTCCATGGTGGTGATCAGGCCGCAGGAGAGGCGGCTCTTGAGCTGGTCGTTCATTTTGGGAATTTCACCGGGCAGGCAGCATCCGGCAAACAGCACCTTTCGGTCGGCCTCCAGCATGTAGTCCACCACCATGGCCAGCTCCTCCTGGGTGCGGTCTTTTCCGGCCAGGGCATGAATGTCATCGATCAGCAGCATGTCAAACCCGGTGCGGTACTTCTTTTTAAAGGCGCCGCTGGACTTGGTGGTGTAGGCGTACACCATCTCGTTGGAAAAATCCTCCACCGTGGTGTAATAGACCCGGCATCCGGGCTGGGCTTTTATGGTCTGGTGGCCCAGTGCCTGGGCCAGATGGCTTTTGCCCATGCCCGGCCGGGAGGAGAGAAACAGGGACCGGCCCCCGGACTGTTGCCGGGCTCCCAGGGAGAGGACCGCGGTATAGGCAAAATCGTTATGGTTGCCCACCACGAAGTTGTCAAAAGTGTAATCGGCTTTGAGTACCCGGCCCGTGGCGGGTTTAACCTGGACAGAGGGCAGCGTCAGCTGGGCGTCGGACCGGGTGTGTGTCCCGGAGGGAATGGCGGTTGAATCCGGTGCCGGCGACTGCTTTTTTGCGCCGGTACCCGGGGGGGCCACCTCCAGGCGAAGGTGGACCTGTTTTCCGCAGAGCCCGCAAACCTTCTCGGCAATCAGTTTTTCGTAGTTGCCGGCCACCCATTTTTTGGAAAAGGAGTTGGGGCAGTTCAGCACAAGGGTGTCGGGCTGTGCGGATTCGAACTCCAGGGGCTCAATCCACATCATGTAGTTGTTTAACGGCACATGCGTTTTTAAGTCAGCTTTTACTTTTTTCCAGACAGAGTCCATGTAACCACGCTGCACAAAGATAAAGGGGTATAGTAAAATAAAAGCATTA